>CAMARI010000045.1 GCA_945860515.1 Polaromonas sp. YR568 | reverse complement strand
CATGACTGCTGACCTGAAACGTGTCCAGCGCGTAGCCGTTTTTGGCAGTGTGGACACGCGCATCAAGAATACTGAAGCCGGCCTGGTCAAAGTAGCCACAAATGCGCGCAAACAAATCCGGCACATCGGGGGTGTAGACCAGCACCTGCATGCCTTCTCCCGCTGATGATCGGCGGGCCCGCACAATGGCCTTTGCCTTGCCCACGTGACGCGACAACTGCCGCGCATGCCAGGCAATGTCGCTGGCGTCATGGCGCATAAAGTAGCTCACATCCAGGGTGTCCCACAGCGCTTTGTGGCCTTCAAAAGGCTCGGCGTGCAGGGCCAGCGTGGTCAGCGCCTCGCGCTTGCGGGCTTCAATTTCTGCATCGGCATCCGGTGCGCGGCCGCCAAGCACCCGCAGGGTATAACGGTACAGATCTTCCAGCAGCTTGCCTTTCCAGGCGTTCCACACCTTGGGGCTGGTACCGCGTATGTCGGCCACCGTCAGCAGGTATAGCGCTGTCAGGTAGCGCTCGTTGCCCACGCGCCGGGCGAAGGCCGTGATGACTTCGGGGTCGCTCAAATCTTCTTTTTGCGCGATGCGGCTCATGCTCAAGTGCTCGCGTACCAAAAACTCGGCCAGCTGGGCATCCTCGGTATCGACACCGTGCTGCCTGCAAAATATACGCACGTCTTTGCAGCCCAGCTCGGAATGGTCGCCGCCGCGGCCCTTGGCGATGTCATGAAATAGGGCGGCGATATACAGCACCCAGGGCTTGTCCCAGCCTGCTGCCAGCTGAGAGCACATCGGGTATTCGTGCGAATGCTCTGCCATGAAAAAGCGCCGCACATTGCGAAGTACCATCAAAATGTGCTGGTCCACGGTGTAAACATGAAACAGGTCATGCTGCATCTGTCCGACGATTTTGCGAAACACCCAAAGGTAGCGGCCCAGCACCGAGGTCTGGTTCATCAGCCGCAGCGCATGGGTGATGCCCTCGGGCTGCTGCAGAATATTCAGGAAGGTCTGGCGATTGACGGGGTCGCTGCGGAAATGTGCCGTCATGAGACTGCGTGCGTTGTACAGCGCACGCAGCGTCCGGGCAGACAAGCCTTTGATGCCGACGGTGGATTCGTAGAGTAAAAATGTCTCCAAAATCGCATGCGGCTGTTTCACATACAGGTCGTCGCTGGCCACTTCCAGCATGCCGGCTTTGTCTAAAAAACGCGCATTGATGGCGCGCAGCGTATGCGTGGCAGGGTTCAGGCGCTCCTCAATATTGAGCAGCAGAATCTGGTTCAGTTGCGCCACCGCTTTGGCTGCCCAGTAATAGCGCCGCATCAGGGCTTCGCTGGCGCGGCGCAGCAGTCTGCCGTTGGCGTCCAGTTTGCTGGCGTAGTTGAACGATTCAGCCACCACGGTTTGCAGGTCAAACACCAGACGGTCTTCACGCCGGCCCGCCAGCAGATGAAGACGCGCGCGAATCAGGCACAACAATGCTTCATTGGCCTTGAGCTGCTTGAGTTCAAACGGGCTTGCCAAGCCATTTTTAGCCAGCTCGTCCCAGGTTCTGCCCAGGCCCGCGACCTGCGCCACCCATAAAACAATTTGCAAATCCCGCAGGCCGCCAGGCGACTCCTTGCAATTGGGCTCCAGAGAGTAGGGGGTGTTCTCAAATTTATTGTGGCGCTGGCGCAGCTCAAGCGTTTTGGCCACAAAAAAAGCTTTGGGGTCCCATACCGCAGTCAATTGCGTTTTGAGCCGCTCAACGTTTTTTCTGTGGCCGGTGATGCACCGCGCCTCCACAAGAGCCGTTTGCACGGTCACATCTTTGGTGGCCTCGCTCGCGCACTCAGCCACAGTGCGCACGCTGGAACCAATTTCAAGCCCTGTGTCCCAGCAATTGCTGATAAATTGCTCGATTTTTGCCTTCAGGGCCGGGTTGTCCTCCACCGCGCTGTCGTCTGCCAGCAGCAGCAGTACATCGACATCAGAAAAAGGAAAAAGCTCGCCCCGACCATAGCCACCAGTTGCCACCAGGCTTGCCTCGGGCGGCATATCGGCCAGCAGCCACAGGGTTTGCAGGGTTTGGTCAGTGTGTTTGGCCAGTTTTTGGAGCCGGGCATGAATGCCGCGGGTCGATGCACCGCTGGCACCCAAAGATTCAAACAGTGCGGCTTTGCCTGCACGGTACTGCTCACGCGCCAAAGCGAGTTGGGCAAGCTGCGGCATCTGATGCAATGGCTCAGGCAAGCACAGCTTCTTGCGCGCTGGATGACGTGACAAAAGCGGGTAGCGGTGGGTAGCCTGCTGACAGCGTGAGCACCTCGTAACCGGTCTCGGTGACCAGAACCGTGTGCTCCCACTGCGCAGACAGCGAATGGTCACGGGTGACGATGGACCAGCCGTCTTTTTCCGGGCCGTCTTTGATGTCGCGCTTGCCGGCGTTGATCATCGGCTCAATCGTGAAAATCATGCCCGGCTTGAGCTCTTCCAGCGTGCCTGGCTTGCCGTAGTGCAGCACCTGGGGGTCTTCATGAAACTTCTGGCCAATACCGTGGCCGCAAAACTCGCGCACGATGGAAAAGCCCTGGCGTTCGGCAAACTGCTGGATCGCAAAGCCAATGTCACCCAGCCGAATGCCGGGTTTGACGCGCATGATGCCTTGCCACATGGCCTCGTAAGTGATGGTGCACAGGCGCTTGGCGGCAATCGAGCAATCACCCACCAAAAACATGCGGCTGGTGTCGCCATGCCAGCCATCTTTGATCACCGTCACGTCCACATTCACAATATCGCCTTTTTTGAGCGGCTTGTCATTGGGTATGCCGTGGCAAACCTGATGGTTCACGGACGTGCAAAGTGACTTGGGGTAGGCCGCATAGCCTTGCGGCTGGTAGCCCAGCGTGGCGGGTATGGTCTGCTGCACCTGCGTCATGTAGTCATGCGCCAAGCGGTCAATTTCATTGGTGGTCAGGCCGGGCTTGATGAAGGGCGTCAGATAGTCGAGCACTTCAGAGGCCAGTTTGCCAGCCACCCGCATGCCTTCAATGCCCGCTGCGTCTTTGTAGGTAATGGTCATGGTGTGATTATCCCACCGTCAAAGCCACCCTGTGCGGCGTGGGTGCAAGGTTAAAATCAGGCTCTGCTCGCCAACAATCACCAGGCCACCACACCTTGACACTGCATCTGACTACTTTTGAGGGCGACAGCTCTACAAACGCTCCGATTTCCGCTCTCAGCGACTTTCGCGCCCTTCAGCTTTTGCCCCAGCTGCAGGCTATTGATCACAAGATCGTGGGCATCAGTGCCCGTTTTGTTCACTGGGTCGCCACCGACCAGCCCCTCAGTCCAGATGAAAAAAGTCAATTAGCGGACTTGCTCAGCTACGGCGAGCCGTGCAAGGCGCTAGAGGGTAAAAAGCTGGATGAGGCGGTGTTCATCGTCTCCCCCCGTTTGGGCACCGTGTCGCCTTGGGCCTCTAAAGCAACGGACATTGCGCGCAACTGCGGTTTGGCAGTCAAACGTATTGAACGCATCACCGAATACCGCGTGGTGTTGAAGTCTGGCCTGTTTGGCAAAGCCGCCTTGACGAGCGAGCAGCGCCAGCAAGTGGCCGCGTTACTGCATGACCGCATGACGGAAAGTGTGATGGCAGACCGCGCTCAGGCTGCGGCGCTGTTCACTGAGCTACAAGCGGCGCCCATGGCCAGCATCGACGTGCTGACAGGGGGCAAAGCTGCGCTTGAACAAGCCAACGCCGAGTTTGGGCTGGCCCTGGCGGCCGATGAAATCGACTACCTGGTCCATGCCTTCATCCAGCTCAAGCGCAACCCGACCGACGTTGAGCTGATGATGTTCGCCCAGGCCAACAGCGAACATTGCCGCCACAAAATCTTCAACGCCGACTTCACGATTGACGGTGTGGCCCAGGGCATCAGCCTGTTTGGCATGATTCGCAACACAGAACAGCTGAACCCGCAACACACGGTCGTGGCCTACTCAGACAACGCGTCAATCATGGAAGGCTCAAAAAGGCAGGTTTTTACCGCAAAATCGCCAGTCTCAGGTGCCAAATCCGCCTCTAGCCTGAGCGATATATTGATGAGTAGCTCCCAAATCTATAGCGCGGCGAATGACGTGTTGACCCACGTCCTGATGAAGGTCGAAACCCACAACCACCCGACAGCCATCTCACCTTTTCCTGGTGCATCCACTGGCGCAGGCGGCGAGATACGCGACGAAGGTGCCACGGGGCGTGGTTCCAAACCCAAGGCGGGTTTGACCGGATTTACCGTGTCAAAGCTGTTCGGCAGCGACTACGGCAAGCCAGACCACATCGCCAGCCCGTTGCAAATCATGACCCAAGGCCCGCTCGGCGGCGCGGCTTTCAACAACGAATTTGGCCGCCCCAACCTGAACGGCTACTTTCGCGAATACGAGCAAACCGTCCAAGGTCAGCGCTGGGGCTACCACAAGCCCATCATGATCGCGGGCGGTGTCGGCACGATTGACGCCGGCCTGACGAAGAAAATCCTGTTTCCGGCGGGCACCTTGCTGATTCAGCTCGGCGGTCCGGGCATGCGGATTGGCATGGGCGGCAGCGCAGCCAGCTCGATGGCCACCGGAACCAATGCCGCGCAACTCGACTTTGACTCGGTGCAGCGCGGCAACCCCGAGATTGAGCGGCGTGCGCAAGAAGTGATCAACCAGTGTGCACAGCAGGGTGCGGCCAACCCGATTCTGGCGATTCACGACGTGGGCGCGGGCGGCCTGTCCAACGCCTTTCCTGAATTGACGAACGATGCCGGGCGGGGCGCAAGGTTTGATTTGCGTGCCGTGCCGCTGGAAGAAAGCGGGCTGTCACCCAAAGAAATCTGGTCCAACGAAAGCCAGGAGCGCTACGTGATGGCGATTGCGCCCGAGTCCTTGCCGCAGTTCAAAGCATTTTGCGAGCGCGAGCGTTGCCCGTTTGCAGTGATTGGCGTGGCAACAGCGGAGCGGGATCTGGTTGTGATGGATGGTGGCGCAGCGGCCCCCCCGGTGGGCAGCGAACCACACGAGGTGGGGAGCGTGGGGGTACTCGTCAATATGCCAATGGAAGTGCTGCTTGGCAAGCCACCAAAGATGCACCGCGACGTCAAAACCGTCAAGCACAGCATCAAGCCCATCGACCTGACCGGCATCGACCTGCAAAAAAGCGCGATCGACGTGCTCAGCCATCCCACAGTGGCGTCCAAACGCTTTCTCATCACCATCGGCGACCGCACGGTGGGTGGCCTCACGCACCGCGACCAGATGGTGGGCCCGTGGCAAGTGCCGGTGGCCGACTGCGCCGTGACGCTGGCCGACTACCAAGGCTTTGCAGGCGAGGCCATGGCCATGGGCGAGCGAACGCCGCTGGCAGTCGTCAACGCGGCAGCATCAGGTCGCATGGCTGTGGCCGAAGCCATCACCAACCTGCTGGCTGCGCCTATAGAACTGCCACGCGTCAAGCTGTCGGCCAACTGGATGGCTGCTTGCGGCGAGCCAGGCCAGGACGCGGCGCTGTTTGAAACTGTCAAAGCCGTGGGTATGGAACTGTGCCCCGCGCTGGGCGTGTCAATTCCGGTCGGCAAGGATTCGCTGTCGATGCGCACCACCTGGAAGGACGGCACTGACAGCAAAAAAGTCACATCGCCCGTGTCATTGATCGTCAGCGCTTTTGCCTCATTGGCCGACGTTCGCGGCACACTCACCCCGCAGCTCAACCGGGACGAAGCCGACACCACCCTGATTCTGATCGACCTGGGCAAAGGCCAGCACCGCATGGGCGGCGGCATTTTGGCGCAAACCCTGAACTGTGAAGACGGCCCTGTGCCCGACCTCGACGACGCCAAAGACCTGATCAATCTTGTCAATGCGATCAACGCGCTCCGGGCCAAAAACCAGATCATGGCCTACCACGACCGCAGCGACGGCGGCCTGTTTGCCTGCATCTGTGAGATGGCCTTTGCTGGCAACGTCGGCGTGGCGCTGAACATCGATATGCTGCTGGTGGAAGGCGACGGCATCACCGACAGCCGCATGGAAGTGGGCGACAGCAAAAACTGGGCAAGCCAGGTCAGTGTGCGGCGCGACGAGTTGACGCTTAAGGCACTTTTCAACGAAGAGCTGGGCGCGGTGATCCAGGTCAACACGGCTGTCCGCAATGAGGTCATGCAAACCTTGCGCGAGCACTCTTTGAGCAAATTCAGCCACTTCATTGGCAAAACCCGGCCCGAACATTCGCAGCTCACCGTCGGCAAAGGCGAAGTTCAAGTCTGGCGCGACACCAAAGCGGTCTTCAAAGCCAAGTTGCAAGACCTGCATCAGGTGTGGGACTCTGTGAGCTGGCGCATTTGCCAGCAGCGCGACAACCCGGCAGGCGCGGACGCAGAGCACGCGGCAGTCGGTGATGTGGCCAACCCAGGCTTACATGTCAAGTTGACATTTGATGCAGGCCAGTTAGCAGCACCCGCACTGCTGTTGTCCAAGCCCAAAGTCGCCATCCTGCGCGAACAAGGCGTCAACTCTCATATCGAGATGGCCTATGCCTTTACCCAGGCAGGGTTTGACGCCTACGACGTTCACATGACCGACCTGCAAACGGGCCGTGCCCAACTGGCCGACTTCAAAGGCGTGGTCGCCTGTGGCGGCTTCAGCTATGGCGACACGCTGGGCGCAGGCATCGGCTGGGCCCGGTCCATCACCTTCAACCCGGCCTTGGCCGATCAGTTCAAGGCGTTTTTTGCTGAAAAAGACACGTTCGGCCTGGGCGTTTGTAACGGCTGCCAAATGTTTGCCGAGCTGGCTAACATCATTCCGGGCGCCCAGGCCTGGCCGCGCTTTACCACCAACCGCAGCGAGCGCTTTGAAGCCCGCCTGAGCCAGGTTGAAGTGCTGGACTCGCCCAGCCTGTTTTTCAAAGGCATGGCCGGCAGTCGCTTGCCCATCGCCGTAGCCCATGGTGAAGGCTTTGCCAACTTTGAGCCTGCACTCGGCGGACGCGGCGATGCCGCCAAGTCCATTGCAGCTATGCGTTTTACCGATGCAACTGGAACGGTGACTGAGAGTTACCCAGCCAACCCCAACGGCAGCCCGGGCGGCTTGACAGCAGTCACCACGGCAGACGGCCGCTTCACAGCCATGATGCCGCACCCCGAGCGCGTCTTTCGCAACATCCAGATGAGCTGGACACCGCTGGACGCAGCAGCCCACAGTCCGTGGATGCAGTTGTGGCATAACGCGCGGCGCTGGGTGGGGTAGAGCCTGGTGCGGATCAAAAACAGCCACAGTTTTCATCCGTTTGCCGTTATCTCAAGCAGGCGTCAGCGGGTGACTGGCTGATCTTTGTTGATGCCGATAGGCTGGTCAATATTGACGTGGTGCGTTGATCAGCCGCGCCATGACGCGTGAAGCCCTTCATAATTGCTATTGCTATTACTTCAGGAGCTTATCGCCCAAGTATTCATTGGCTTGCAGGCGGAGTTAACCGGTGCATCACAGTAAAAAGAGTGATGCAGCGTCAAAAAAAGTTAAAAAAGCAAAACCGTTTCAAGGTCCAGCTTGAGGCGCAACCATCGCCCCCTCAATCCCATGCCTGCTCAGTGCCGCAGCCACAAAGCCGCTGGCCTTCATCTCTTCAACAAACGCTGTCACGTAACGCGCACCAGCCTCACGGCCCTTGGGCACACCCATGGCTTGCTGGATCACCATGAAGCGCCCGTCCAGCAGGCGCAAGCCGGGCAGGCGTTTTGCATCCAGCTGCAGTTGCTGCTTGACGCCGGCGGCGACCTCTAAACCCTGGGCTAAAAAGTAGTCCACCACAGCGGGGGAGGTGGGGGCACGCAGCAAGGCGGCGGCCTTGATTTCCCGGCTCAGGTACAGGTCGTAGGCGCTGCCATGGCCGACGGCGATGCGGTTGCCCGGGCGGTCAACCTCGGCGTTGGTTTTGATCAGCGAGTCTTGGCGCACCAGGTAAGCGCCTTCAATGATGACGTAAGGCGGCGTTTGCAGCATGTCTGCGCCGCGCACCGGGTCAATCGCAACGAAGGCGATGTCGGCCTGGGCGGTTTTGATGGCTTCTACCGATTTGCCAGCCGCGTCAAAAAGCACCAGTTCGACCGCCACGCCCAGGCGCTTGCCCAGCTCTCGCGCCAGGTCCACCGACACGCCGCGCGGCTGGCCAGCGCTGTCTTTGCTGGCCAGGATGGGGTTGCCAAAATTGATCGCTGCGCGCAGCCTGCCTGTGGGGGCAAGCTCTGCGGTGGGCGCTGGGGGAGTTGGTGTAGGTGTAGGCGATGTGGGCATGGCGCAGGCCGTCAGCAGGCTGACCAGTGCGAATAAAAAACCAAACCGTGAAGGGCCAGCAAGCGTCACCGGATGGTTTGGCCAGCTGCTCACTCAACCTTGGCTTTGTCCCTCAGGCCTTGCTGGTAGGCGCCCAGGCGCTGCTGTTCGATTTGCTGAGCAATTTGGGGCTTGAGTTCGTCAAACGAGGGCAGTTGGGCGTTGCGGATGTCGTCTACGCGGATGATGTGAAAGCCGAACTGGGTCTTGACGGGTGCGTCGGTCATCTGGCCCTTGTTGAGTTTCAGCATGGCTTGGGTGAACTCGGCAACGTAGCTGCTCGGGTTGGCCCAGTCAAGGTCGCCGCCGTTGGCACCTGAGCCAGAGTCTTTCGACTGCTTTTTGGCGATGTCTTCAAATTTGCCACCCTTTTTGAGGCTGGCAATGATGGCTTTGGCCTCGGCTTCTTTTTCAACCAGAATGTGACGGGCCTTGTATTCCTTGCCGCCGTTGGCTGCTGAGAACTTGTCGTACTCACCTTTCAGCTCTGCGTCGGTCACCGCGTTTTTCTTTTTGAAGTCTTCAATCAGCGACGTGATCAGAATGCTCTGACGCGCAATTTCCATTTGGCTTTTGAAATCGTCGCTGCCGACAAGGCCCAGTTTTTCAGCTTCCTGGACAAAAATTTCCCGAACAATCACCGCCTCACGCATTTGCGCCTGCACATCGGGCGTGACCGGACGGCCCGACTTTGCCACCTGTTGGGCCAGCGCGTCCAAGCGTGCTTTTGGCACCGCTTTGCCGTTGACGATAGCGATGTTTTGCGCCAGAGCGCTTTGCGCGGTGACGGCCATCAGTGCGGCGGCGCAGACAAGTAAGAGTTGCTTTTTCATGAAAGTCCTGTGGAGAGTAAGAGTAAGTTTTTGGGGAAGGTTATTCGAGGATGTCGATGGCCAGGGCGTGCAGGCCCTGGTCGATAAAAATTTGCATTGCATCATACACAAGCCGATGCTTGGCCACACGGGTCTTGCCTGCAAACGCCGGGCTGGCAATGCGAACCCGAAAGTGCGTGCCAAAACCTTCGGCATTGGCGCCCATGTGCCCGGCATGGTCAGCGCTTTCGTCAATCACCTGAAGCTGTGTGGGCTGCAGCTTTGCGATGAGTTGTTGCTCAATGGCCGCGCTGTGCACGGGCGGCGTTGTATGGGCGCTCACGAGCTGATCTTTTCATCATCTGATTGCAGGTATTTGGCGATGTACAGGCCTTGCCCGACCAGAAACACCAGCGGCAGGGCATAACCCCACAGCTTGAAGTTGACCCACTGCTCAGTGGTGTAAAACAAGGCCACATAGGCGTTGAGCGCCGCCATGAAAAAGCTGTAACTGATCCAGATGACGGTCAGATTGCGCCAGATCGGGTCAGGCAATTTGAGTTGCGCACCGAGCATCATTTTGAGGAAATTCTTCTTGAGGACCCACAAACCAAAGGCCAGAGCCAGTCCGGTAAAAGCGTACAAAACTGTGGGCTTGATCTTCACAAAGCGTTCGTCATGAAAGCCAAGTGTCAGCGCACCAAAGCCCAGCACCAGCGCCAGGGTTACCTTGTGCATGGTTTGCAAACCGCCGTCGAGCTTGTACAAGATGGCCATCTGCACGCTGGTCGCCACCATGATGACGCCGGTGGCAACGTAGATGTCATACATCTTGAACGCGCCGAAAAACAGCAGGATGGGGAGAAAGTCGAGGAGTTGCTTCATGAACGTGATTATCGTGCTAGCTGAAAACGCGCAGCGACGGGCCGCCCCGAGCAAGTGACGGCCCCCTCGGGGGGCAGCGTGGTACGCGAAGCGACAAGTGTGGGGGTCATTTAGTGGGTTTGAAGTCCAGTGAGGCCGAATTCATGCAGTAGCGCAGACCCGTCGGTGACGGCCCATCATTAAACACGTGGCCCAAATGCGCGCCACAGTTGGTGCAGACCGTCTCGGTGCGGCGCATGCCGTACTTCATGTCCACATGCTCGGTAATCGCCGTTTCATTGGCGGCCTGGGAAAAACTGGGCCAGCCGCAACCGGCGTCGAACTTTGTTTCAGAATCAAACAGCTTTTCACCGCAGCACATGCAGTGGTAAGCACCGTTGGCCCAGACGGTTTCGTATTTACCCGAGAAAGCGCGCTCGGTGCCGGCGTGACGGGTGACTTCAAAAGCAACAGCTTCTGCGCCTTTTTCTTTGAGCAGGGCTTTCCACTCAGCATCGGTTTTCTGGATTTTGGGGGTCATTCGTTGCTTTCTAAAAAGATCATGAACTGCAGCTGATTTCAATACCGCTGGCCCAGTCTGGCGGAAAGCCAGCCAGCGCATCGTGATCAGCATGATCATCAAATGGGGCTTGCAGGGTGTCTAACAAGGTGTGGATCTTGGAGTAGTCTTTCATTTTCGCGGCGCGGATGGCTTCTTCGCCCAAATGGTTGCGCAACACGTACTTCGGATTGCTTTTGAGCATCAAAATAGCTCTTGAATTGGCCTCCGGACCAATATATTTATGGGTGAGCAGCTCTGAATAGTGTAGCGCCCAGGCATTGAAGGATTCCCGGTCAAAAAACAAATCGCGCAATGGCTCATGCCCACTTTGCGGGGTAAATGCACACAGCCGCCGCCAGAAAATGGTGTAGTCCACCTTGTTATCGGCCAGCAGCTTGAAGGTGCTTTCAATCAGTGCGTTGGTGTCGGGTGTCGCTTGGGTCAAGCCCAGTTTGGCGAGCATTTTGCCGCCCAATGCAGCGGGGAAGATGGCTTTGTACGGCTCGAGCGCCGCCAGCGCCAGTTCTTGCTCGCCGATCAGCGGCAGCAAGGCTTGGCCTAAGCAAAACAAATTCCAGTAGCCAATGTTCGGTTGCTTGTTGTAGGCGTATCGGCCGTGGGTGTCCGAATGGTTGCAGATATGCGTTGGGTCAAAAGCGTCCAGAAACTGGAACGGGCCGTAATCAATCGTCAGCCCCAAAATACTCATGTTGTCGGTGTTCATCACGCCATGGCAAAAGCCGACCGATTGCCACGCGGCCATCAAGTGGGCCGTGCGTTCGCTCACGGCTTCGAGCAGCGCGGCGTAGGGGTTGGCCGCATCACGGCAGGCCGGGTAAAAGCTGTCGATGACAAAGTCGGCCAGGGCTTTGAGCTCGACATGCCTATCGTTGTAGCTGAAGTGCTCAAAATGCCCAAAGCGGATAAAACTGGGTGCCGTGCGGGTGACGACGGCGGCGGTTTCAATGTCTTCGCGCAACACTTTGGCGTCCGAGCCAGTCAGGCACAGCGCTCTGGTGGTTGGTATGCCCAGGCCGTGCATGGCTTCAGAGCATAAATATTCACGGATGGACGAACGCAGCACGGCCCGGCCATCGCCCATGCGGGAGTAGGGCGTTTTGCCAGCACCTTTTAACTGAACCTCTTTACCCCCCGAAGGCGTGTCAAGTTCACCAAGCAAAATCGCCCGGCCATCGCCGAGTTGCCCCGCCCATTGGCCAAACTGGTGGCCGCTGTACACGCTGGCCAGCGGCTGACTGCCGCTCAGAACGCTGTTGCCGACAAAAGCTTGCAATGCGTCCTGAGATGCAAACCAGTCTGCTTCAAGACCCAATTCCCGTGCAACTGCCTGGTTGCGGCTGATCCAATAGGGTTCAGGCAGGGCCTGGGACTGCAAGCGGGTTGAGAAGTTCTCGCCCAATCGGGCAAAGCGGTTGTTCCAGGCTAATGGTTGCGAGAGATCAGTCGTCATGCCCAAATTGTCTCCCATGCGCCATGGTCTGCTGGATTCAGGGGGAATCCCCCATGCAAGGGTTTGGCGGGTACGGCATGATAGCGGCTTGTTTTTGATGACCACGGGAGATGTTGACATGCTAGGTTTAATGCAAAGTCAGCCCATGCTGATTTCAGGTTTGATCGAATTTGCCGAGCGCCACCACGGTGACGCAGAGATTGTGTCGCGCCGGGTGGAAGGTGATATTCACCGCTACACCTACAAGGACTCGGCCAAACGCGCCCGGCAGGTGGCAGGCGCGCTGGGCGGACTGAAGCTGGCGTTCGGCGACCGTGTCGCCACGCTGGCGTGGAACGGCTACCGGCACTTTGAGCTGTACTACGGCGTCAGCGGCTCCGGCCGGGTGCTGCACACGATCAACCCGCGACTGCACCCGGACCAGATCGCCTGGATAGCCAATCATGCGGAAGACCAGGTGCTGTGTTTTGACCTGAGCTTTTTGCCGCTGGTGCAGGCGGTGCATGCCAGGGCTGGCACCATCAAGCACTACATTGCGATGTGCGACGAAGATAAGCTGCCCAAAGATTCAGGCGTGCCGAATCTCATCAGCTACGAGGCGTGGATCGCAGCGCAGTCTGGTTCTTATCAATGGCCCAGTTTTGATGAAAACACCGCATCAAGCATGTGCTACACCAGCGGCACCACGGGCAATCCCAAAGCCGCGCTGTACAGCCACCGCTCCAGCACGCTGCACGCTTACGCGGCTGCGCTGCCGGACGTGATGAGCCTGTCGGCACGCGACGCAGTGCTGCCTGTGGTGCCGATGTTTCACGTCAATGCCTGGGGCATTCCGTACTCGGCCGCTTTGACTGGGGCCAAGCTGGTGTTTCCCGGCCCGGCGATGGACGGCAAGTCGATTTACGAATTGCTGGAGGCTGAAAAAGTCACCTACGCTGCCGGCGTGCCCACGGTCTGGCAAATGCTGCTGGCACACCTGGCCGCCAACGGCTTGAAGTTTTCACACCTCAAGCGCACGGTGATTGGCGGCTCGGCCTGCCCGCCGGCCATGATCAAGGCCTTCAATGACGGCTACGGCGTAGAAGTACTGCACGCTTGGGGCATGACAGAAATGAGCCCCCTGGGCACGCTGTGCACGCTGAAAAACAAGCACGATGCTTTAAGTGCTGACGAAAAAATGAAGATTCGCCTCAAGCAGGGACGGGCAATTTACGGCGTTGACATGAAAATTGTTGACGATACAGGCAAAGAACTGCCGTGGGACGGCAAAACCTACGGCGACTTGCTGGTCAAAGGCCCATGGATTGTTCGCGAATATTACAAGGGCGAGGGCGGTGATCCGTTAATCGATGGCTGGTTCCCCACTGGCGATGTCGGCACGATTGACGCCGACGGCTACCTGCAAATCACCGACCGCAGCAAGGACGTGATCAAGTCGGGTGGTGAATGGATCAGCTCGATTGACATCGAAAACATTGCTGTGGCGCACCCGGCGGTGGCGATGGCGGCCTGCATTGGCGTGGCGCACCCCAAGTGGGACGAGCGTCCGATTGTGGCAGTGGTCAAAAAGCCGGGCATGGAAGTCACGGCTGCTGAGCTGATCAAGTTTTATGAAGGTAAGACAGCGAAGTGGCAAATCCCTGATGACGTCGTTTTTGTCGATGCCATTCCGTTGGGCGCTACAGGAAAGATGCTGAAGACCAGGTTGCGTGAAACTTTGAAAGATTACAAGCTACCGGGCTGAGTTTTGAAGGTGTCGCGTCTGCGATAGCGGCGTGCTTCCTGCGGCCTTCCTGAGGGCATTCCCTAGCCGCGAACGATTGAAATACTTGTACGCTCTACGGTGTGTGCGTTTTTTTAATTAACCGAGACTAAACCATGAAATATTCCTTGAAAGTTGTTGTTGCCGCTGCGGCAGTTCTTTGTTCTGCTGCTGTGTTCGCGCAAAAAGGCGAGACGGTCAAAATGGTCAGGATCGATCCGCTCACCGGCTTACTCGGCCCAGTCGGCGTGAGCCAGCTCAAAGGCTATCAGTTCTTTGCTGAAAAGTTCAGCGGCGCTGGTAACCCTGCTGGCGTGAAGTTTGAAGTCATTGGCATAGACAACAAACTGAGCCCTACAGAAAGTTTGACCGCACTTAAAGCGGCCATTGATCAAGGCGTCAGGTACATCATTCAAGGCAACGGATCTTCGGTCGCACTGGCGTTGTCCGATGCTGTTTCAAAGCACAACGAACGCAATCCAGGCAAGGAAGTTATTTTTCTGAACGACTCGGCTGTCGACCCTGACCTGACCAACAGCAAGTGCAGCTATTGGCATTTCCGGTTTGATGCTGACACATCCATGAAGATGGAAGCCATGTCCAGCTTTATGGTGGATCAAAAAGACGTCAAGAAAATCTATATCCTGGGCCAGAATTATTCGCACGGTGTACAGGTTGCCAGGTTCGCCAAGGAAACGCTGGGTCGCAAGCGGCCTGATATTCAGATCGTCGGAGAAGATTTGCATCCGTTGGCTCAAACGCGAGACTTTGCTCCCTACATCGCCAAGATCAAGGCTGCAGGCGCTGACGCTGTGATCACTGGCAATTGGGGTTCCGATCTGTCCCTGTTGATCAAGGCTGCCAACGAGAATGGCTACACCGGTAAGTTTTTTACTTACTATGCGGGCGTCACGGGTACGCCGTCTGCTTTGGGCACCAATGGTGCCGGGCGGGTTTTCCAGGTGTCTTACAACCACTACAACATCAGTGGGCAAATGGCCAAGTGGATGACGGAGTTCAATACCAAATACAACGACGACTTCTACACCGGCTCGACCATTCGTATTTTTGAAGTGCTGGGCGCTGCCATGGCTAAAGCCAAATCGACCGATCCAGTCAAGGTGGCTGCTGCCATGGAAGGCATCAAGGTCAAGAGCTTCAACGGGGAAGTCGAAATGCGCAAGACCGATCACCAATTACAACAGCCTCTGTACATGACGGTTTGGCAGAAAGCCGACGCCAAGTTTCCCTACAGTCCTGAAAAAACCGGTATGACGCTGGCACCGGTCAAGGAGTATCCAAATTATGTGTCCAGCACGCCAACCAGCTGCGACATGAAGCGCCCGTAATCAACGACGACGCCCAAGAGCCCGAGGCGGTTTGCCGTGTCGGGCTTTTTTATGGACCACGTCAGCACACATAGAAAAAGAGAAGGTTAACTGCGATGGAGTTTTTCATCATTTCCATGCTCAATGGTTTGAGTTATGGTTTGCTCCTCTTCATGCTGAGTTCAGGGCTGACCCTGATTTTCAGCATGATGGGTG
Source organism: Polaromonas sp. YR568 (assembly GCA_945860515.1). Taxonomy (GTDB): domain Bacteria; phylum Pseudomonadota; class Gammaproteobacteria; order Burkholderiales; family Burkholderiaceae_C; genus Polaromonas. The sequence continues at coordinate 2,647 of CAMARI010000045.1, read as the reverse complement.
TGCTTAACTTTGCGCATGCTTCTTTTTACATGCTGGGTGCTTATGTGGGCTACACCCTCGCACTTTTCACTGGCTTTTGGCCTGCGCTTGTCTTGGCGCCTATCGTTGTTGGTGGGCTTGGGGCCTTGTTCGAGCGTCTGTGCCTGCGAAAAGTGCATAAGTTTGGACACGTGCCAGAACTACTGATCACGTTTGGTCTGTCTTACGTCATCGTCGAATTGGTACAACTGATTTGGGGTCGTACGGCGCTGGACTTCAAGCCACCAGAATTATTAAGAGGGCCCGCTTTTACCCTTATCAATCATTCGCTCGAAGGCCTGAGTCTTCACGTTGGTGCCGTGCCTGCGGCCATGTGCAGTGCCGCTGACACAGCGGTTCGCGTGGTGTGCTCACCCTTCCCTGCGACTCGCGGTTTCATGATGTTGGTGGCACTGGTCATGCTGGGAGCTGTGTGGGTCTTGCTCACGCGGACCAGAGTTGGGCTGGTGATTCAGGCGGCTTTGACGCACCCAACGACTGTCGAGGCCTTGGGCCATAACGTGCCCCGCGTTTTCATGCTGGTGTTTGGCGCTGGATCAGCGCTTGCGGGACTTGCTGGGGTCATTGGCGGTAGCACGTTTTTAACTGAGCCGGGAATGGCCGCGACGGTTGGTTCGGTCATCTTTGTTGTCGTCGTGGTGGGCGGTATGGGCTCTTTGTCCGGCGCTTTTGTCGCTTCTATCTTGATCGGCACGGTCCAGACCTTCGCGGTTGCGTTTGATTATTCTCTTGCCACGCTGGCCCAGCAAATGGGCCTGCAGTTAGGCGACGCCGTGCGAAACAACACGCTCGTCAAGCTGACGCTGGCGCAGGTGGCACCGATTCTTCCGTACCTGTTCCTGGTACTTATTTTGATATTCCGTCCCAAAGGCTTGCTTGGCAAGCGGGAGGACTAAAGCATGAGTAAAAGTTATTACGAATTTACGCCGATCAACGTCGGGCGCTGGCTGGTCTGGAGTTTGTTTGCGCTCATCTTGGCGCTGGTGCCTCTGGTATTTAGCAGCGGACTGTCGATCACTGTTTTGTCGCAAATGGGCATCGCTATCATCGCGTGCCTGTCTTACAACATGCTGCTGGGGCAGGGCGGCATGTTGAGCTTTGGTCATGCGGTGTACACAGGTCTAGGGTCGTTTGTAGCCATTCATGCACTGAACAGCGTGACCGGTGGCTCGCTCCCCGTTCCGATGGCAGCGGTGCCATTGATTGGCGGCCTGGCTGGTATGGGTTTTGCGGTCCTGTTTGGCTACGTCACAACGCGCAAGTCGGGCACTACATTTGCCATGATTACGCTGGGCTTGGGTGAACTTGTTTTTGCCATGTCTTTGATGGTCCCAGAGTTTTTTGGTGGCGAGGGTGGTGTGTCGGGTAATCGCATGGTTAAAAATGGCTTTTTGGGCATTACCTTTGGGCCGCCTATCCAGGTTTATTACCTGATCGCGATCTACACTTTTTTCTCTGTGGCCGCCATGTTCGCTTTCACGCGAACGCCACTTGGCCGCATGCTCAATGCGGTCCGTGACAATCCTGAACGTGTTGAGTTCGTCGGTTACAACACGCATCGCGTTCGATACATCGCTTTTATCCTCGCTGGGTTTTTTGCCGGTATTTCCGGGGGGCTAGGTGCATTGAACTTTGAAATTGTGAACTTCGAAGTCGTGGGTGCTGCAAGGTCTGGTGCCTATCTGTTGTTTACTTTCCTTGGCGGTGCAACCTTCTTTTTTGGCCCCATCATTGGTGCCGTCATGATGGTGCTGGCCTTTGTACTTTTCAGTGAATTCACCCGCGCTTGGTTGCTGTACCTCGGCCTGATCTTCCTTTTCACGGTGATGTATGCGCCAGGCGGTGTCGCGAGTTTGATCATGATGAATCTGCGCGTTGCAGCCTTCGGCCGCTTGCGTGAGCTGTGGGTCAGTTACCTGGGGCTTGCGATGACCGGGCTGGTTGGATTGCTCGGAGCCGCTGCCATGATTGAAATGATTTACCACCTGCAGCTCAATGCCACCCTCGGGTCGGAGCTTAAGTTTTTAGGAATTACGTTGAACCCAGTTGGCCTGAACAGCTGGTTTGGTTCGGCGTTTGTATTTCTCACAGGACTGGGCCTGTTCGAAGTTGTCAGGCGGCAGTTTTTGCGTGAATGGAGCGAGATTCAGGAATACATCGAGAAGGAAACCAAGCGGAGGGACGCGTTATGAACACCAGCCGTTCTTCCGGGGCCAACCCTGCCATTGCTCTCGAACTGAAAGATCTGCGCAAAAGTTTCGGTAAAACCGAAATTATTCGTGGGATCAATCTGGCAGTCACCTCTGGCGAGCGGGTTGCCATCATTGGACCAAACGGTGCGGGCAAGTCGACACTTTTCAATCTGATCAGTGGGCGCTTTGAGCCCAGTAGCGGTGACGTGTTGCTCAATGGCCAAAGTATCAATGGAAAAAAGCCTTACGAGATCAACCGGTTAGGGTTGTCGCGCAGCTTTCAGATTACCAATATCTTCCCGAAGCTCAGTGTGTTTGAAAACCTCCGCTGCAGCGTTCTCTGGAGTCTTGGCTACAAGTACACGTTTTTTAAATTTCTCGCCAACCTTGACGATGCCAATGACCGAGCGGAGGAA
>CAMARI010000044.1 GCA_945860515.1 Polaromonas sp. YR568 | reverse complement strand
CACTTCATCTCCTATGACAACTCAAAGAAATATCGCCTACCTGACCCCGTCCAACCAAGCAGGGGCCGCGGAACTGGCTTTGCCAGGCCGCAGGCGCAGCGGCCCCCTCGGGGGGCAGCGTATTACGCAAAGCGAAAAGCGTGGGGGCTAGTTTGTCTGAATTACACAAATTTATTTTCGATGGCTTGCCGGTTCGCGGCATGCTTGTGCGTCTGACCGACGCCTGGCAAGAGATTTTGAAGCGCCGCCAGGCTGCGGGCGGTTACCCGGTGGAGGTGATGCACTTGCTGGGCGAGATGACGGCCGCAGGGGCCTTGATGCAGGGCAACATCAAGTTCAATGGCGCGCTGGTTTTGCAGATTTTTGGGGATGGTCCGGTCAAGCTGGCGGTGGCTGAAGTGCAGCCCAATCTGAACTTGCGCGCCACCGCCACCGTCACAGGTGATGTTGACCATGGCAGCACCTTGAGCCAGCTCGTCAACGTCAACAACGAAGGACGCTGTGCCATCACGCTGGACCCCAAAGACAAGCTGCCTGGCCAGCAGGCCTACCAGGGCGTGGTGCCATTGTTTGGCGACAGCCATGAAAAGATTGAAAACATCAGCGAGGTGCTGGAGCACTACATGCTGCAAAGCGAGCAGCTCGACACCAAACTGATTTTGGCGGCGGACGGGCATGTGGCCGCTGGCTTGCTGATCCAGCGCCTGCCCGTCAAAGGCCTCGGTAATCTGGAGGGCCAGATCGACAGCGATGCCAATGAAGACCAGATTGGCAAGAACGAAGACTACAAACGCATTTCATTGCTGGCTTCCACACTCAAGCGTGATGAGCTGTTGACGCTGGATGCGGACACGATTTTGCACCGGCTGTTTTGGGAAGAGCCCATCACGCGCTTTGAGGTGCTGCAGCCCAGCTTTGCCTGCAGCTGCTCCCGCGAGCGGGTGGCCAACATGCTGCGCGGCCTGGGTGCAGATGAAGTTGAAAGCGTGATTGCCGAGCGCGGCAGTGTGGGCGTGACGTGTGAGTTTTGCGGCGCGCAACACGAGTTTGACCCGGTTGATGCGGCGCAGCTGTTTACTCAGCCTGACCGGCAGCAGCCACCACCGTTTGCTGTGCAGTAGTTATTTATTCACCTGCACAAAAATCTCGTTGGGCTTGACCATACCCAGTTCTGAGCGGGCTTTTTCTTCCACCATCTCCAGGCCTTCTTTCAGGTCCCGTACTTCAGCGGCGAGCTGGTCGTTGCCGGCTTGTGCTTTAGCGTTCTTGGCTTCCTGATCAGTCAGTCGCTGCTGCAAGTCGCGCACACTGGGAATGCTGCCCCGTCCCGTCCAGAGCTGGGCATGAAAGATCAGCAGCAGCGCAATCAAGATAGCAGGGACGACGCGGTTTCCCATCAAAAATTGTTTTGAAAGGTTTTTTCGCCGGGCCGCCCCAAGAAAAAACGCGCCCCTTCGGGGGGCAGCGAAGTACACGCAGTGACGAGCGTGGGGGCCATTACCTGAGGTTATAAAAGGCTGATCTGCCTGGGTAGGTGGCCACATCGCCCAAATCTTCTTCAATGCGCAGCAACTGGTTGTACTTGGCCATGCGGTCAGAGCGTGACAGCGAGCCGGTTTTGATTTGCCCTACATTGGTACCCACGGCGATGTCGGCAATGGTGGTGTCTTCGGTCTCGCCGGAGCGGTGCGAAATCACAGCGGTATAGCCGGCACGCTTGGCCATTTCAATGGCCGCGAAGGTTTCGGTCAATGTGCCGATCTGGTTGATTTTGATGAGGATGGAATTGGCAATGTGCTTGTCAATGCCCTCCTTCAAAATTTTCGTGTTGGTCACAAACAAGTCGTCTCCCACCAGTTGCACCTTTTTACCCAGGCGTTCGGTCAAAATTTTCCAGCCGTCCCAGTCGCCTTCGGCCATGCCGTCCTCAATGCTGATGATCGGGTACTTGTCAGCCCAGGTGGCAAGAACGTTGGTCCACTCGGTGGCATCCAGGCTCAGGCCTTCAGCACCCAGCACATATTTCCCATCTTTGTAAAACTCGCTGGCAGCACAGTCCAGGCCGAGGGCAATTTGCTCACCCGCCACATAGCCGGCCTTGTCAATCGCTTCCAGGATCATCTGGATCGCGGCTTCGTGGTTGGCCACATTCGGCGCAAAGCCGCCTTCGTCGCCGACAGCAATGCTCATGCCCTTGTCGCTGATGATCTTTTTCAGGGCATGAAACACCTCCGCGCCGTAACGCACGGCTTCACGAAAGCTGGGCGCACCGATCGGGATGATCATCAGCTCTTGCAGGTCCAGGTTGTTGTTGGCATGCGCGCCGCCGTTGATGACATTCATCATCGGCACCGGCATTTGCATGCCGCCGCTGCCACCAAAGTAACGGTACAGCGGCAGACCGGCTTCTTCAGCCGCAGCACGAGCCACGGCCATGCTGACAGCCAGCATGGCGTTGGCACCCAGGCGTGACTTGTTGTCGGTGCCGTCCAGATCAATCAGCGTGCGGTCCAAAAACGCCTGCTCACTGGCGTCCAGACCCAAGATCGCTTCGGAAATTTCAGTGTTGATGTGCTCAACCGCTTTGAGCACGCCCTTGCCCAGGTAACGCCCTGCGTCGCCATCGCGCAGCTCAATCGCCTCACGTGAGCCAGTTGAAGCACCCGACGGCACAGCAGCGCGGCCCATCACCCCAGACTCCAGCAGCACATCGCATTCCACCGTTGGGTTGCCCCGGCTGTCCAGAATTTCACGACCGACGATGTCAACAATAGCGCTCATTTATTGGCTTTCAAAAAGATTCAAAAAAGGATTCAAAAAGGATTCAAAAAAGTAAAAATCAAACACCTTCAATCACCACCTTGTACGCAAAACTCCGCGCCGCTGGCTGGAACCGCTCTACCCGACAGTCTTCGGTAGTCGGTGTATTGTTCCGGATTTGTGACGGTAGCGTTAGCAATGATGTTGGCAGAAGGCATGAATCAGACGCGAAAATTATTTTCAAGAAAACCGTTTCTCTTGGTGATGCGGTCAAGTTCCAGCAAGGTTTCCAGCAGCGCTTTCATGTGTTTCAAGGGCACTGCATTGGGGCCGTCGCTCATGGCCTGGCTAGGGTTGGGGTGTGTCTCCATAAACAGACCCGCTACACCGACGGCCACTGCCGCACGCGCCAGCACTGGCACCATCTCACGCTGACCACCGCTGCTGGTGCCCTGCGCATTTCCAGCACCGGGCAGCTGTACCGAATGCGTGGCATCAAAAACCACCGGGGCCTGGGTCTCGCGCATGATGGCCAGGCTGCGCATGTCCGACACCAGGTTGTTGTAGCCAAAACTTGCACCGCGCTCGCAGGCCATGAAGCGGTCCTCGCTCAGACCCCTGTCGCGCGCAGCAGCGCGGGCTTTGTCGATGACGTTCTTCATGTCGCCGGGCGCGAGAAACTGGCCTTTTTTAATGTTGACTGGTTTGCCTGATTGCGCAACAGCCGTGATGAAGTCGGTCTGGCGGCATAAAAAGGCGGGGGTTTGAAGCACATCCACCACGGCGGCGACGGTTGCAATGTCAGCTTCTGAGTGCACGTCGGTCAGGATGGGCACGCCCAAGTCACGTTTGACGGTGGCCAGTATCTCCAAGCCCTTGTGTATGCCAGGCCCGCGAAAGGTCATGCCGCTGGAGCGATTGGCCTTGTCATAACTGGACTTGAAAATAAAGGGAATGCCCAGGCTGGTGGTGATCTCTTTCAACGTGCCTGCGGTGTCCATCTGTAACTGTTCAGACTCGATCACACACGGGCCGGCAATCAGGAAAAACGGCTTGTCCAGTCCAATCTCAAAGCCGCACAACTGCATGTCAAGCCACCACTTTCAGTGCTTTTCCCTTGACCGTCAGGCCGACTTCAGTGTCAGCCTGATGATCCAGCACAGCTTTGATGTACGCGTTGAACAGCGGATGCCCGGCCCAAGGCGTCGATTTGAATTCGGGGTGAAACTGCACACCGACAAACCAGGGGTGCATCGCCACTGGCAGCTCCACAATTTCAGTCAGTTGTTCACGCTGCGTCAGCGCTGAAATGACCAACCCGCTGTCACGGAGCTTGTCCAAATAATTCACGTTCGCTTCATAGCGGTGGCGATGCCTTTCGGTCACAACATCACCATAAATTTTGTGCGCCAGCGTCCCAGCAGCGACGTCTGAGCTCTGCGCGCCCAGGCGCATGGTACCGCCCAGGTCTGATTTTTCGTCACGGGTTTTGATCGTGCCGTCGGCGTCTTTCCATTCGGTGATCAGTGCAATCACCGGGTGCGGCGTTTGTGGGTCAAATTCAGTGCTGTTGGCGCCTTTGAAACCCGCCACATGGCGTGCAAATTCAATCGTGGCGACCTGCATGCCCAGACAAATGCCCAGGTAGGGCACCTTGTCTTCACGGGCATAGCGGGCTGCGCAAATCTTGCCTTCAACCCCGCGCACGCCAAAGCCACCGGGCACCAAAATACCGTCAAATTTGGCCAGAAGGGTGACGTTGTCGTTGTTGATGGTTTCAGAATCGATGTACTCAATCACCACCTTGGCGTGGTTCTTCATGCCCGCGTGGCGCAGCGCTTCGTTCAGGGATTTGTAGCTGTCGCTGAGGTCCACATACTTGCCGACCATGGCAATATGCACTTCGTTTTTCGGATGTTCGGTTTCATACACCAGATCGTCCCAGCGCTTCAGGCTGGACGGTGGCGTGTTCAGACGCAGTTTGTCGCAGATCAGCCCGTCCAGGCCTTGTTCGTGCAGCATGCGCGGCACTTTGTAAATCGTGTCAACGTCCCACATCGAGATCACGCCCCATTCGGGCACGTTCGAGAACAGTGAAATTTTTGCCCGTTCTTCACCGGGTATGGGGCGATCGGCGCGGCACAGCAGCACGTCGGCCTGAATGCCGATTTCACGCAACTGCTTGGCGGTGTGCTGGGTTGGTTTGGTTTTGAGTTCGCCCGCAGCGGCTATCCATGGCACATAGCTCAAATGAACAAAGGCGGTGTTGTTGGCGCCCATGCGCAAGCTCATTTGCCGCACGGCCTCCAGAAACGGCAGCGATTCAATGTCGCCTACCGTGCCGCCAATTTCAACAATCGCCACATCGACGGCATCAGGTGTTTCAAAGCCTGCCCCACGTTTGACAAATTCCTGTATTTCGTTGGTCACGTGCGGAATAACCTGCACTGTTTTGCCCAGGTAGTCGCCGCGGCGTTCTTTTTCCAGCACGCTTTTGTAAATCTGGCCAGTGGTGAAGTTGTTGGCCTTTTTCATGCGCGTTTCAATAAAGCGCTCGTAGTGGCCCAAATCAAGATCGGTTTCTGCACCGTCTTCGGTCACAAACACCTCTCCGTGTTGAAACGGCGACATGGTTCCTGAGTCAACGTTCAGGTAGGGGTCCAGCTTGATAAGAGTGACGTTGAGGCCTCGCGATTCAAGCAGCGCAGCTAAAGAGGCTGAGGCGATTCCCTTGCCCAGGGAAGACACCACACCGCCGGTGACGAAGACAAATTTGGTCATTTTTGGCACAGACTGACGTCTGCTTAGGTGGGAAATGTTGATTATAGGCGGGGACTCTTTTGCGCCCCAGCTGTTTCGTGAACTGATACATTGCGGGGGATGACTTCTTTATCAAATTTTGCAGGCGGCGCTGACGCTTTGGAATTGAATGACAAACACATCGTTCTGGGCCTGTCGGGCGGCATTGCCTGCTACAAGGCGGCCGAGCTCTGCCGCGCGTTGATCAAGGCCGGGGCCACCGTGCAGGTGGTGATGACCGAGGCGGCCGAACAGTTCATCACGCCAGTCACGATGCAAGCCCTGAGTGGCCGGCCGGTGTTTACCAGCCAGTGGGACGCCAGACAAGACAACAACATGGCGCATATCAATTTGTCGCGCGAAGCCGACGCTATCGTGATTGCCCCGTGCAGTGCTGACTTCATGGCCAAGTTGCTGCACGGCCGGGCCGATGATTTGCTCAGTCTGATGTGCCTGGCCCGGCCCATCGACACCGTGCCGCTGCTGCTTGCCCCCGCCATGAACCGCGAAATGTACGCCCACCCCGCCACCCAGCGCAATCTGGCACAACTGCAAGCTGATGGCGCCACCGTGCTCGGCGTGGGCAGCGGCTTTCAAGCCTGCGGCGAAACAGGCGACGGCCGCATGCTGGAGCCAGATGAACTGCTGCAGGACATCATTGCTTTTTTTACCCCCAAAGTTTTGGCTGGGCAGCAGGTGCTGGTGACTGCCGGACCAACCTATGAGGCCATCGACCCGGTGCGCGGCATCACCAATTTATCCAGCGGCAAAATGGGTTTTGCCGTGGCACGCGCCGCGCGCGAGGCGGGTGCAGACGTGACACTCGTCGCCGGGCCGGTCAGCTTGCCGACACCGCGCGGCGTTGCCAGAGTCGACGTGACATCAGCACCCAATATGCTCGAAGCCATTACTTTACGTGCTGGTGCAGCGACGATATTCATAGCGACTGCGGCGGTGGCCGATTGGCGGCCAGATGCGCCTTCAGATCAAAAAATCAAGAAAGACGGCTCGGGTCAATCACCACAACTGGCCTTTGTTGAAAATCAAGACATTCTGGCCACAGTGGCTCAGTCAGCCGCCGCCAAGAGCGGCGCCCTGTTTTGCGTAGGCTTTGCCGCCGAAAGCCATGACCTGCATGAAAACGCCCAGGCCAAGCGCCTGCGCAAAGACGTGCCGCTGTTGGTCGGCAATATCGGCCCTGACACCTTTGGCCAAGACCACAATGCGCTGCTGCTGGTTGACAGTCAGGGCAGCACTGAAATGCCCAGAGCCAGCAAGCTGGCGCTGGCGCGGCAGCTGGTCAAAGAAATAGCCAACCGAATCCCTAAAGCTTGAACCCGCCATGAAAATCGACGTCAAAATTCTCGACCCGCGTCTGCAGGACAAGCTGCCCAACTACGCCACACCCGGTAGCGCTGGGCTGGATTTGCGGGCCTGTTTAAGCGAGCCGTTAACGCTGGCGGCCAACGCCTGGCAACTTGTCCCTACCGGCATCGCCATCTACTTGCACAACCCCGGTTACGCCGCGCTCATCCTGCCGCGCTCGGGCTTGGGCCACAAGCACGGCATCGTGCTGGGCAATCTGGTCGGTTTGATCGACAGCGACTACCAGGGCCAGTTGATGGTCAGCGCCTGGAACCGCAGCGATGTGCCTTTCACGATCGAGCCAATGGAGCGCATCGCGCAGTTGATGATCGTGCCGGTGGTGCAGGCGGAGTTCAATGTGGTGCAAGACTTTCCTGCCAGTCAGCGTGGGGAAAGTGGTTATGGGTCGACGGGCAAAGTTTGAGAGTGTGACTTAGAAGGACAGTATTTCCGCAGCATCAGGCGGTTTCCCCAACGCTTGACGGCACCCGTCCCAACGCCGGGCTTTGTGAGTTGCTCCTGTGATGGCTTGAGGGCCTCGGTACATCGATTTCTTGGTGGGAATGAACAGATGATCCAAGGCTCCTCAGACCTCACAGCCGCGCGCTGTAAGCGCCTTTAATGAAGCGTGGCGTCTGGCGGCAATGAGTCCAGTGGCTCCAGCTTGAAAAACCCGGTGCCGAGTGAGCCTTGGCCAACTTCGGCCTCAGTAGCCTCGCGGACCGACTCGACTTTCAGGCTCAGGCGCAAGGCGATACCAGCCAGCGGGTGATTGCCGTCCAGCACGACGTGCTCAGGGTAAATCTCGGTCACTGTGTAGATTTTGTCCTTGGGTGTGTCCTGGCTGGCTCCGGTGGGCAAGGCTGCGCCGTCAAAGGTCATGCCTTCTTCAAGCTCGGCAGGAAAGATCACGCGCTTCTCTAAAAACACCAGGTTTTCGTCGTAGTCGCCAAATGCTTCTTCCGGCTCCATTTGAAAAGCCAGCTGGTCGCCGGCCTCGTGGCCTTGCAATTGCTGCTCAATTTTGGCCAGCAAGTCGTCGCCGCCCAGCAAGAACTCGACCGGCTCGTCGAGTTCGTCCAGGATGTCGCCCAAAGTATCTTTTAGCGTCCAGCTCAGGCCGACAACGCAGTGAGGGTTGATTTTCATCCGACAATTGTCCCATGGATGTACATCACGCTTTACCCCTTCTTGCAGGTCTGTCGCCTGTGCAATTCATGCGCCGCCACTGGCAAAAAAAGCCCTTGCTGGTGCGTGGCGCGATTGCCGGCTTCAAGCCGCTGCTCAGTCGTGCAGAGCTGTTCAGGCTGGCGGCCAGTGAAGCGGTAGAGTCGCGACTGATTGTTAAAAATGCCAACCGTGAAGGTGATGCCTGGCGCATGAAAAGCGGGCCTTTTGCGTTGCGTGGCCTGCCGCCCATCAGCAAGCCCGGCTGGACCTTGCTGGTACAAGGTGTGGACGGGCATCACGCTGACGTGCATCAGTTGCTTCAGCAGTTCCGGTTTGTGCCCGATGCGCGGCTGGACGACGTGATGATTTCGTTTGCCACCCCTGATGGGGGTGTCGGCCCGCACTTTGACAGCTACGACGTTTTTTTGTTTCAGGCCAGCGGCCGGCGTCGCTGGAAAATCAGCCAACAAAAAGATTTGACACTGCAAGCCGGTGTACCTCTGAAAATTTTGCAAACGTTTGAACCCGAGCAGGAGTTTGTGCTGGAAGCAGGGGACATGCTGTACCTGCCGCCGCGCTATGCCCATGACGGGGTGGCTGAGGCCTGCCTTGATTCGCTTGGCAAGGCGCAAGATTGCATGACCTATTCGATTGGTTTTAAGGCGCCTGTGCAGTCGGAGCTGACGGCCGAGCTGCTGCACAAGCTGGCAGAGTTTGTCGAGGATAAAGATCAAGATCAAGATGCCGATGTCTCCAGCGGCAGCCCGAAAAAAATGTACCGCGACCCTGGGCAAGCTGCAACGCCCCATCCCGCTGAGCTGCCCGCTGCGCTGATCACATTTGCAAGCGATGCCGTACGACATGCGTTGCAAGACCCGCTTGCACTGGCATGTGCGTTAGGCGAGGTCATGACGGCGCCCAAAGCGCAGGTGTGGTTTGAACAGGCGGGCGCTGACTGGGACGGCTCAGCCAGCGGGTTAAGCCTGATGCTGGACGCGAAAACCCGCATGATGTACGACGCGGACCATGTGTTCATCAACGGCGAAAGCTACCGCGCCAAAGGCCGTGACGCGCGGCTGATGCATTTGCTCGCTGATCAGCGTGCGTTGCCAGCCAGCGTATGGGCCAAAGCCAGTAGCGGCGCGCTGGCTTTGCTGGGCGACTGGTATGCCGAGGGCTGGTTGCATTTAGGTGTGGAGTCATCTTGTGACAACCAACCAAGCAAGCATTGATACTTCAGCCACTTTGCCTCAAGGGCGCTTTGGCGGGCCAGCAGAATTTGCAGAGCTGGTTCGGGCTGCTTTTGCTGCTGCAGCAGCACAGGGCTGGCGCGAGATCATCATCTGTGACAGCACCTTTGAAACTTGGCCTTTGGGCGAACGCGCTGTTGCGCAATCGTTGCATGACTGGTCAAAATCTGGTCGCAAACTGACCATGCTGGCCAAAAACTACAACCAAGTCGTGCGAAAGCACGCCCGTTTTGTCAGCTGGAGGCGAACCTGGGCCCATCTGGTGGAATGCCGGGCTAACCCAGCCCTGTCGGACAACGACATGCCCAGCGCATTGTGGAGCCCGGTCTGGGTGTTTCAGACGCTCGACCGTACCCGCTGCACCGGGGTATGCGGCAGTGAGCCGGTACGAAAAGTCGCCCTGAAAGAGCGCCTGGACGAATGCTTGAGGCTCAGCTCACCTTCTTTTGCGGCGACGACCCTGGGTTTGTAGCAGGGCGCCGCGGTTATCAGGCTTAGTTGCTGGACTTGTAACGTTTTTGGATGTCTTTATTCCGGGCTATAATCGAAAGCTGGACAAAAGAGCTCGAGTCCTTTTGCCCGGTCAAATAGTTGCCGATCAGCTCTTCGCTGTTATGCCTTTGACAATTTCCGGAAATTGTTTTCTTTTTTAAATTTTAAGGATAGTGAAATGAACAAATCTCTCGTCTTGGCCGCCCTGGTTGCAGCCTTTGCTTTGGCTGCTTGCGGCAAAAAAGAAGCAGCTCCAGCTCCTGCACCAGCACCCGTGGCTGCACCAGCTCCAGCGCCTGCACCAGCTCCTGCTGACGCCGCAGCCTCCGCTGCTGCACCTGCTGCTTCTGCTGCCGCACCTGCTGCTTCCGGCGCGATGGACGCTGCTGGCGACGCTGCCAAAAAAGCAGCTGACGCAGCTAAAGACGCCGTGAAGAAGTAATTCTTCAAGGTCTCTCTAAAAGCCGCCTCCGGGCGGCTTTTTTACGCCTGTCGTTTGCTTGCGTCCAGTGGGTTACACGCTCATCCAGGCGGCTCCTGCCTCAGCTGTCGCCACAGTCATTTCTGTTGAGGACGCCAGCACCTGACCCAGACAGCCAAGTGCCAGCTCTGGCCGGTTGTTTTGCTGGCTCAGGTGCGCTGCCACCACCAGCCTGAGAGCAGGATGCCTGCTCAAGGCGGCGATCTCGGCTGCCGCTGTATTTGAGAGGTGGCCATAGGGGCCACTCACACGGTTTTTCAAAAAAACGGGGTAGCTTGAGTTGTCCAGCAGTTCCGTGTCGTGATTGCATTCCAGAACCATCGCCTGGCAATGCTGTAAATGACGAAGCACATGGGCTGTGGCATGGCCCAGGTCGGTCAACACGCCCAGCTTGTCGCTGCCTTGCTGGCAGGTCAGTTGCAGCGGCTCTCTGGCATCGTGCGGCACTGTAAAAGGCATGACCTGCAGGTCTCCCAAATGGATGACTTCAGAATCCTTGGCGATTCTCAGCAGGCCTTTCAGGTCAGGCGATGAAATAGCTTCATAAGTGCCCTGGCTCATCCACACCGGTATGCCGTACCGCAAGGCCAGTGCAGTAGCGCAGCCGATATGGTCGCCGTGCTCGTGGGTGATGAAAATGGCGTCAATGTCGCTGGGAGACAGATGGGCCAGGGCCAGCCTGTCTGCGAGTTGCTTGAGCCCAAAACCGCAATCAACCAACAGTCGTAGCGGCTTGTTGCCCGACGTCTCAACAACGGTTGCGTTGCCTGTGCTGCCGCTGCCTAGATTTTTGAAGCGCAACCAGCCGCCTTACTTCAGGTCGTCTGCGATGACCTGAACGATGCGCTGCGCGTTGGCGGAGCTTTCAGCAACGCCTTGCGCATTCAGGACAGAAACCACTGTTGCCTCGCCCTGGCTCTTGACGGCGATGCGGTATTTCAGTGGCGCTGCTGCTGGCGTCACGCTGCTGAAAATCTTGGACAAAAACCCGGTTTCTTTTTTGTCGGATGTGATGTCTACATAACGCACAAAGTAGGTGCCTTGGGCGCGGTCGCGGTCTTCCACCGTGAAGCCGGTTCTGTCCAGGCTCAAGCCAACACGTCGCCAGGCACGGTCAAAGCCCTCGTCGATTTGCACGACTGGAGAACCATTGACGTTGCTGATGCGGGAAATTGTGCGTTGCGCGCCAGAGACGATCAGCGCTTTGGATTGCTCTTGTGACACCCCCAGTTTCACCATCATGCGGCGCAGAAACTCGGCTTCGAGTTCCGGGTCAGCGGGGCGTGGTTGCCAGACGGTGTCGCCGCCCCCACCGCCGCGCACACTCACGGTTTCGACCATACCCCGATGGCTGATATAGATCTCGGTGCCGCCAGCCGCATTGCGCTCCAGACGGGTCCGAAATTTGTCGCGCTCCCCGCTCGAATACAAACCGTCAAATACCTTGCCAATCGTGGACCGGATGAAATCCTGTGGAATTTTTGCCCGATTTTCTGCAAAGTCAGTCTCCATGATGCCCAGGTTTTCTTGATCCTGTGCCAGCAAAAAACCACCCTCCAGCCAAAAGTCACGCACCGGCGTCCAAAGCGTGTCGGCAGGGCGGTTGACGACCAGCCAGCGCTGGTTGCCTGCTCGCTCGATGCGGACATCACCGACAACGGTTGCCGCCACCGGAACGGCCTGCGTGGCTTGGCCGACCTGATAGGCACTGGCGCTGACTGCAGCACCTGGCACCACGTAGCGAGTGTCTCGGCTCAGCTGGTTCAGGTCTGGCGGGACATCTAGCGAAGGGCCAGCTTTTCCGCTGGACTTGTAGTCGATCTTGTCACCTTGCAGCAGATCATTGACTGTCGAGCAACCCGTCAGCACTAGCCCTGCGGCCACCAGTGTGAAGGCAAAAAGGTGGCTTGATGTGCGTTGGTGCAAAGTCATCTCGTGGTGGTCCTTAAAAATCAGATCAGCTTGCAGGCGCGCAATGCGCCTTCAACAGTGGCTTCGTTCGACGCTTCAAGCGGGGTCATCGGCAGGCGCAGTGTCGGGCCGCACAGGCCCATGCGTGACATCGCCCACTTGACGGGAATCGGGTTGGCCTCGACAAACAGGTGTTTGTGCAGGGGCAACAACGTCATTTGGAGCTGCATGGCCTTTTTGGCGTCGCCAGCTACTGCAGCCATGCACAGCTCATGCATCAGCCGGGGGGCCACATTGGCCGTGACGCTGATGTTGCCTTGGCCGCCGCACAGCATCAGGGCAACAGCGGTCGGGTCATCGCCCGAATACACAGCAAAGCCATGGGGTGCTTCTTTGATCAACCACTGCGCACGCTCGATATTGCCCGTGGCTTCTTTGATCCCAACAATGCCGGGCACCTGAGCCAGGCGCATGACGGTCGTGTGCAGCATATCGGCTACGGTGCGGCCAGGCACGTTGTAAAGCACGCAGGGCAAATCACCTGTGGCCTCTGCAATGGCCTTGAAATGCTGGTACTGGCCCTCTTGCGTGGGCTTGTTGTAGTAGGGCACCACTTGCAACTGGCAGTCAGCACCGACGCCTCTGGCAAACCTGGCCAGCTCGATCGCCTCGGCGGTTGAATTGGCGCCGCAACCTGCCATGATGGGAACGCGCTTGTTGGCTTGCTCGACGGCCACGCGAATGATCTCGCAATGCTCTTGTACATTGACAGTGGGCGACTCACCGGTGGTGCCCACCACGCCAATGCAGTCGGTGCCCTCCAGCACATGCCAGTCCACCAGCTTGCGCAGCGTCGGGTAGTCCACGCTGCCGTCAGGGTGTAGGGGCGTTGCCAAAGCAACAATGCTGCCGGTAATTGGGTTCATATTTTGAAGGGATTGTCTGCGCGGAACAGTCAAAGCAAAGCGACATTCTACCCAGTCAGGGCGCCGCTTCTAGGTCAGCAGGTAGCGGGCGGGAGGGGTGTTGACAGCATCTTCACGAATGGCCACGATGCGCTGGACAAAACGCGGTGATGTGTTGTCAGTGCTCTGCACAAAGCCGTCTTCAAAGGCCACTACTCGCAAGTGCTTGCAAACCTGCAGCAGCTCGCCGGGCTGCAATAAAAAATCCGCACGTGATGGTTTGCCCACGGTTTCGTTGCCCACTGCAAAAGTCTCGTAAATCAGCACCCCGCCCTGCGCCAAGCTGGCCAGCAGTGTTGGCATCAAGGGCCGCCACAGATAGTTGGTCACCACCACCGCATCAAACTGCCGGTCCGTCAAAGGCCAGGGGCCGTTTTCAATATCGGCCACCACTTTGTTGCAGGCCGGCGCCGCCATCGCGATGGCATCCATCGCTGCCTGAGACCGGTCGATCAGTGTCAGCGTGTGATTCAAGCGGTAAAACCACCGGGCATGACGGCCGTGACCGCACGCCACGTCCAGCACCGTGCCCTGCGCCTGGACCAGATGCGACCAGCGCTTGACCCAGTCTGACGGCGGCTCTGTGCCGTGAAGCAAGTCAGCGCTCAAGACGGCTTGACCTCATCTTTGAGCGCATTCAGCGCCATGGCTTCGACCCATGCTGGGGCGAGCAGCTTGAGCCAGCGGCCCAGCTTGCCTTTGGCCGACATCACCACATCACGTTGACGTGCGTCCATGCCGTGCAAGATCAAACGCGCACATTCTTCTACCGACATGGCCTTGTCTTCTTTCAAGCCGCTGGAGCCCGCTGCCTGACCGGCTGCGTTCAGGCCGTGGTGGCGGATTTTCGTGGCCACCACGCCGGGGTAGGCGGTTGTCACACTGACACCGGCGTTTTTCAGCTCGGCGCGCAGCGCTTCAAAAAAACCTGTCATGGCAAATTTACTCGCACTGTAGGCGGTGCGCCCTGGCACGCCAAACAAGCCGGCCAGGCTGGATACCGCCACAATGCTGCCCCGGCTTTGCTTCAGGTAGGGCAGCGCAGCATGGGTACACCACACGCTGCCCCACAGATTGATGCGCATCAACCGTTCGTACCAGCCGATGTCATCGGCTTTGACATCACCGAACAGCGCCTGTGCCGATATGCCCGCGTTGTTGATCAGTGCATCAATCCGGCCAAACCGCGCCATGGCCAGGGCGATCAGGGCGCGGCAGTCGGGCTCCAGTGAGACATCGGTGGGCACCACCAGCGTTTGAACGCCGAAAGCGCCGCACTGGCTGGCCACTTGCGCCAGCCGCGCCTCGTTCCTGGCCGCCAGCACCAGTCCCAGTTGGGCGCCGTGGCGCTTGGCCAGTTGCCGCGCCATTTCAGCCCCTATGCCGTCGGAAGCGCCAGTAATCACTATAAATTTCATAGCTGTAGACGTATGTTATGACCCGTAATGATTGGTTTTGGGGTTAAAAATGGCTGAAAAGGCTTAAAAACAGGCCCAGACCTGATTGGCGAGCACCACCAAAAAGTCTGGCTGGGTATACAGCGCAAACACGCCAAGCAGCACGGCGCAGGCAGCCAGCCAGGCGCTTATCCGGGTCAGGCGCTGGCGCTGCATCTCACGCACCTTGTGGCTGTTGCCCGACGCTCGGGCGATGAATCGGCGTTTCACGCACCGGCAGGTTGATCAAGCCTGCAAACACACCGAGCGCAATCGTGATGTACCAGACGATGTCATAGCCGCCGGTCTTGTCGTACAGCACACCGCCCAGCCAGGCACCCAGAAAAGAACCAATCTGGTGGCTGAAAAACACAAAACCGCTGAGCATGGACAAATGCGCCACGCCAAAAATCTGCGCTATAGCCGCGTTGGTGACTGGCACGGTGGACAGCCACAGCAGGCCCATGACACAGGAAAAAATATACACACTCATGGGGCTGAGTGGCGCGGCAATAAACACGGCGATCACCACCGCTCTGGCAAAGTAAATAAAGGCCAGGATGTTCTTTTTGGCCATGCGCTGGCCTAGCGCACCTGCCGCATAGGAGCCAAACACGTTGAACAGGCCAACCAGCGCCAGCGCGTAGCCCGCCACCTGGGGTGACAGGCCTTTGTCTTTGAGGTAGCTCGGCATGTGCACGCCAATAAACACGACCTGAAAGCCGCAGACAAAATAGCCCGCCATCAGCAACTGAAAGCTGGGGTATCTGAAGGCTTCACGCAGCGCCTGGATGATGGTTTGGTCGCGCTTGGGGGCTTGCCCGCCATAAAAGCCGCCCTCCCGCAGGCCCAGCGCCAGCGGCATGATGAGCAGCACCGCAGCCGCCAGAGCCAACAGCGCCTGCTGCCAGCCGATGCTGCTGATCAAAAAGCTTTCAAGTGGCACCATCAAAAACTGGCCGAAAGAGCCCGCCGCTGCCGCAACGCCCATCGCCCATGAGCGCTTGTCAGCAGAAATATTGCGGCCGAGGACGCCGAAAATCACCGCGTAGGTCGTTCCCGCCTGCGCCGCGCCAATCAGCACACCCGTCGTCAGCGTGAACATAAAACCTGTCGGTGACAAAGCCATGCCCGCCAGACCCAGGGAGTAAAGCACGGTGCCGCCCAGCAAGACCTTGAAGGCGCCCAGTTTGTCGGCCAGCATGCCAGCAAAAATACCGCAAATGCCCCAAGAGAGGTTTTGAATGGCGATGGCAAATGCAAAGGTTTCGCGCGTCCAGCCCTGGGCCTGGGTGATGGGTTGCAGCCACAGGCCAAAGCCGTGGCGAATGCCCATGGACAGGGTCACGATGGCAGCGCCACAGATCAGAATTTGGGCCATCGACAGTTTTTTGGGTGGGGTTGTGGTGTCTGTCGTCATGCCCCAACTTTAACTGCGTTGTCGTATGACTGCGGTCACCAAACTAACTGGCAATACGCAAAAGCTGTTGTTTTATACAGTTTGTATTTGAGTCGCATCTACAATGGCTAGAGAATACCGACCACTTGCGGCATCCAAACCATGGCATCCAAACCCCCTTTCGTTTCATCAGCTGTTTCAGCAGCGGCAGTGCCTGAATACTCCGAAAGCTCGATCCGCGTGCTCAAGGGCCTGGAGCCCGTCAAGCAACGGCCGGGCATGTACACCCGCACCGACAACCCCCTGCACATCATTCAGGAAGTGCTGGACAACTCGGCCGACGAGGCGCTGGCGGGTTACGGCAAAAAACTCAAAGTCACGCTGCACACCGATGGCTCGGTCAGTGTGGACGACGATGGTCGCGGCATTCCGTACGGTTTGCACCCCGAAGAAAAAGCGCCGGTGGTCGAGCTGGTCTTCACCCGGCTGCATGCGGGCGGCAAGTTTGACAAGGGCAAGGGCGGTGCCTACAGCTTTTCAGGCGGTTTGCATGGCGTGGGCGTCAGTGTGACCAATGCGCTGTCCAAACGGCTGGAGGTCACGTCTTACCGTGAAGGCATGGTCGCCAAACTGGTGTTTTCAGGCGGCGACGTGATTGAAAAGCTGCACCTGCGCACGTTTGACGCTGCCTTCGAGGGCGACCGCAAATCAGGCACCTCGGTACGCGCGTGGCCCGATGCCAAGTATTTCGAATCGTCGGTGCTGCCTATCAACGAGCTGACGCATTTGCTGCGTAGCAAGGCGGTGCTGATGCCTGGCGTGTCTGTCACGCTAACGGTTGAGAAAACCAAAGACAGCCAAACCTGGCTCTACAAAGGCGGCCTGCACGACTACCTGGCCCAAACACTCAATGGCGACCTGGTCATTCCGATGTTCGAGGGCAAGGGCTTTGCCGACGCATCGCACGACACCTTTGCCGAGGGCGAGGGCGCTGACTGGTGTGTGGCCTTTACCGAAGACGGCCAGCCGGTGCGCGAAAGCTACGTCAATCTGATCCCGACCAGCGCAGGCGGCACGCATGAAAGCGGCCTGCGCGACGGGCTGTTTACCGCCGTCAAAAGTTTTGTCGAACTGCATTCGCTGTTGCCCAAGGGCGTCAAGCTTTTGCCTGAAGACGTGTTTGCGCGTGCCAGCTATGTGCTAAGCGCCAAGGTGCTGGACCCCCAGTTTCAGGGGCAGATCAAAGAACGCCTCAATTCCCGCGACGCGGTGCGGCTGGTGTCCAGCTATGTGCGCCCCGCGCTTGAGCTGTGGCTCAACCAGCATGTGGACTACGGCAAAAAACTGGCCGAGCTGGCGATTCGCGCTGCCCAAACCCGTCAAAAAGCTGGCCAGAAGGTTGAAAAGCGCAAGGGCTCTGGCGTGGCCGTGTTGCCCGGCAAGCTGACCGACTGCGAAAGCAAGGACTTGGCGCACAACGAGGTGTTTCTGGTCGAGGGTGACTCAGCCGGCGGCAGTGCCAAAATGGGCCGCGACAAGGAAAGCCAGGCCATACTGCCGTTGCGCGGCAAGGTGCTGAACACCTGGGAGGTTGAACGCGACCGGCTGTTTGCCAATACCGAGATTCACGACATTGCCGTGGCGATTGGCGTTGACCCGCACGGGCCCGATGATGCGCCCGACATGAGCGGCTTGCGCTATGGCAAGGTCTGCATACTGAGCGACGCCGATGTCGATGGCTCCCACATTCAGGTGCTGCTGCTGACGCTGTTTTTCAGGCACTTCCCCAAGCTGATTGAAGCTGGACATGTGTTTGTTGCCCGTCCGCCACTGTTTAGGGTGGACGCGCCAGCGCGGGCTAAAAAACCGGCATCGAAGGCGTACGCGCTAGATGAGGGCGAGTTAACAGCTATTCTTGACAAATTGCGCAAAGAAGGCGTCAAAGAGACATCCTGGAGCATCAGCCGGTTCAAGGGCCTGGGCGAAATGAATGCGGAACAACTGTGGGAAACCACACTCAACCCAGACACCCGCCGCCTGCTGCCGGTGCAACTGGGCAACCAGAGTTTTTTGCAAACCGAAGGCTTGATCACCAAGCTCATGGGCAAAGGCGAAGCTGCGGCACGCCGCGAACTGATGGAACTGCACGGCGATGCCGTAGAAATTGACGTCTGATGCACCCTGCTCTGCCTCGCCCCAGATTGACGCGCCCCAGAAACCGCCTTGCCAGCGCCCTGGTCGCGCTGCTGCTGGGCCTGGTTGCGCTGCCGGCCATGGCCGACATCTGGGGTTATGTCGATGCCAGGGGTGTGGCGCATTTTTCAATCGAAAAGCTCGACGAGCGCTATGAACTGTTCTTCAAAGGTGGCGAGAGCTTTTCGACCGAAAAATCCGACCGGGCGTCGCTGACGCCGCTTGACAAAAGCCCACCTGAC
>CAMARI010000043.1 GCA_945860515.1 Polaromonas sp. YR568 | reverse complement strand
GAAGGCGATGCCCAGGCCCAGCAGCAAGCCCGCCAGCGTGCCGATCACGCCCACCATCGCGCCTTGCACCACAAATATCCCCATGATGCTTTTCGGGCTGGCACCCAGCGTGCGCAAGATGGCGATGTCGGCGCGCTTGTCGGTCACCGTCATCACCAGCGTGCTGACAAGGTTAAACGCCGCCACCGCCACAATCAGGGTGAGGATGATGAACATCATGCGTTTTTCAAGCTGCACTGCGGCAAACCAGGTTTTGTTTTGCCGCGTCCAGTCGCGTATCAGCAGGTCACCCGTCAACGAGCGCGACAATTCTTGCGCCACCTGACGCGCTTGGTGCAAGTCCTTGAGCTTGATGCGAATACCGGTGGGTCCTTCGAGTCTGAAAATTTTCGCCGCATCGTCCTGATGCAGCATGACCAGCGCCGAGTCGTAGTCGTAGTGACCTGAATCAAAATTGCCCACGACTTTCATCTGTTTTAGCCGCGGTACCACCCCTGCAGGGGTGACTTGTCCGCTGGGCGCAATCAGCGTGACGCTGTCCCCCTCACGCACGCCCATGCTGCGTGCCAGCTCGCCGCCCAGCACAACGCCAAATTGACCCGGTACCAGTTTGGCCAGCGTCGTGCTGGATGTGGCGGCTAGGTCTGTCACTTGGCCCTCCAGCGCCGGGTCAATGCCGCGAACCAGTGTGCCTTTCATGTCATCACCGCGCGCCAGCAGGGCCTGAGCCGCTATGAAGGTAGCAGCACCGACCACGTTTTGATTGGCTTTGATCTCTGTCAGTGTTTTTTGCGGATCAGGCAATGCAGCGCCATTCGGGGCAAATACCTCGATGTGCGAGATCACGCCCAGCATGCGGTCACGCACTTCTTTTTGAAAGCCGTTCATCACGCTCAGCACAATGATGAGGGCCGCCACACCCAGCGCAATGCCCAGCATCGACACGCCAGAGATAAACGAGATAAAACCATTACGCCGCGTGGCCCGGCCAGCACGGGTGTAACGCCAGCCCAGAATCAGTTCGTAGGGTAATTGCATAAGCTTCAATTGTGGCATCCCGGACAATAGGGCGATGTTTACAGACGCTGCACCCCACCTGATCGGTCCCTTTGCCAGTTGCAGCGGCGACGACTGGCTGCAAGCGATGTCATCCACCCCTTTGAGAAACCTCGGTCAGTTGCTGCGTGGCATGAAGGTGCTTGACACAGATGTTGGCCAAGCAGACAGCTTGAGCCCACCGCATGAGCGGGTGCTGGCCAAGGCTTTGGGCTTGCCAGCGAGCGCCGATGGTCTGATTCCCTGGGCGGCGTATGAGGCCCATGCGAATTGCCATGAAGGCTGGGCGGTCATCACCCCGTGCCACTGGGCCATGGGCCGCGAGCACGCCACCCTGACGGACCCGGCCACGCTTGAGTTGAACGACACCGACTCACGCGCCTTGCTGGCCGCCATGCAGCCCTACTTTGCGACAGAAGGCATCACCTTGCAGTACTTGCAAGCCACACGCTGGCTGGCACGCGGTGATGTGTTTGCAAGTTTGCCCACCGCATCCCTCGACCGGGTTCTGGGCCGCAATGTCGACAGGTGGCTGCCTTCGTTAAAGCAGATCAAATTGCTGCAAAACGAAATGCAGATGCTGCTTTATACGCATCCCATCAACGACGAACGCGCAAGCCATCGCCAGCGCAGCATCAATTCGTTTTGGGTCAGCGGCTCAGGCGCCTTGATCGAACCAGCCAGGGCTGATACCCATGTCAACGCACATGTCCATACCAGCAGAGCCCTTGCGCAGGCCGCTCTTGCCAACGACTGGGCGGCCTATGCGCAGGCTTGGACAGAACTTGATGCGAGCGACATCGCGCAGCTTTTAATCCAGCAAAACAGCGGTAACACCGTGCGCATCAGCCTGTGTGGTGAAAGCCAAGGCATGACTTTTGAGACAGCGCAGAATGGTTTGTTGACCAAAATCAGGCACGCGTTGAGACCCCAGCCTGCCATCCACGTTCTCCAACAGCTATGAAGATTCATGTCAGAGACATTCCGCCCCGCGCTGTTTGGGCCTTGCAGCAGGCTGGCGTGCATCCATTGCTGGCACAGCTGTATGCGGCACGCGGTGTGCGCACGGCTGACGAGCTCGACGAAGGCTTGGCGCGCTTGATCAGTCCCACCACCCTGCTGGGGGCCAAAGAGGCTGCGGTTCTGCTGGCGAATGCGATTAAAAACAACTTGCACATCTGCATCGTGGCCGACTACGACTGCGACGGCGCCACCGCCTGTGCTGTCGCCATGCGTGGCCTGCGCCTTCTGGGTGCAACGCACGTCAGCTACCTGGTACCAGACCGCGTGATTGACGGTTACGGCCTGACCGCGCCGATTGCCGAACGCGTCAAAGCCGCCGGTGCTGATGTCCTGGTGACGGTGGACAACGGCATTGCCAGCTTTGATGGCGTGGCGCGCGCCAAGGCGCTTGGCATGCAGGTGCTGGTCACAGATCACCACTTGCCGGCCCTCATCAACAACGCGGACGGAACAGTTGGCTTGCCCCATGCAGATGTCATCGTCAACCCCAACCAGCCCGGCTGCGAGTTTGAAAGCAAATCCATCGCGGGTGTGGGCGTGATGTTTTATGTGCTGCTGGCGCTACGGGCCGAGTTACGCGAGCGTGGAGTGTTCACACTGCAAAACCAACCCAAAGTGGATGCGCTGCTGCCACTCGTTGCCTTGGGCACCGTGGCCGACGTGGTGAAGCTGGATGCCAACAACCGCCGCCTGGTCGCGCAAGGCTTAAAACGCATCCGAAGCGGCCACTTGCCCGCCGGACTGGCCAGCCTCTTTACCGCTGCAGGCCGCCAGGCCAGCGTTGCCACCACCTTCGACTTTGGCTTTGCCCTCGGCCCACGCATCAACGCCGCCGGCCGCCTTGCCGACATGACGCTGGGCATTGAATGCCTGCTGACCGATGACGCAGCACGGGCCGACGAGTTGGCCAAAACGCTGGACGGCATCAACCGCGAGCGGCGTGACATTGAAGCCGACATGCGCGAGCAGGCCCAGCTGGCCGCTGACGCGATGATCGATCTAGACGACATACCCCCTCCCGCCATCGCGATTTACGACGCCAGCTTTCATGAAGGCGTGGTCGGCATCGTTGCCTCGCGCATCAAGGACAAGCTGCACCGCCCCACCTTCGTGTTTGCCGCCAGCCGTCTTGAGGCCAAGTCACACGAAATCAAAGGCTCAGGTCGCTCGATTGCAGGCTTTCATTTGCGCGACGCGCTCGATCTGGTCGCCAAGCGTCAGCCCGGCGTGCTGCTCAGGTTCGGCGGCCACGCCATGGCGGCGGGCTGCACGATTGAGGAAAAGAACTTTGAACTGTTTGATCACAGCTTTCAGCAGGTCGCACGCGAATGGCTGGACGCCGCCACGCTCACCCGTCGCATCGACACCGACGGTCCGCTAGACGCTCAATACCGCCGCACAGACGTGGTGGACACCCTGCACAAAGAAGTCTGGGGCCAGGGTTTTGCCGCGCCTACGTTTAGCGAAGAAGTCGAGGTCGTCTCGCAGCGCCTGGTTGGTGAAAAGCATCTGGCACTCAAACTGAAACACCAGGGTCAGCCGGTTGACGGCATCTGGTTTGGCCATACCGAGCCGCTCCCCGCAAGGGTAAAACTGGCATTCAGACTGGATGCGGATGAGTGGCAGGGCGTGCGGCGGGTTCGGTTTCTGGTCGAAGCGGCCGAGGTTTGAAGCTGTCGCCAAGCGCGCCCTAAAAAATAGCCCTTATAGGTGCGGATCGGCTGTCAGGCCAATTATTAATTGATCTAGTAACTATGAAATATATAGCAAACGGCTCGATCGGCCAGCTAAACCACCACAGGCTCATGCGCCAGCATGATGCCAAAGCGTTCGTACACACTGGTTTGAATCGATTTGGCCAGCGTCATGACTTCGCCGCCAGTGACCGGACTGGCCTGGCCGCCCCGGTTGACCAGCACCAGTGCCTGGCGCTCGTAAACGCCCGCGTTGCCGATGTGTTTGCCCTTCCACCCGCAGGCATCGATCAGCCAGCCTGCCGCCAGCTTGACTGAGCCATCGGCCAGCACGTAGTGGACAATTTTGGGCTCGCGCTCAATGATGTCAGCGCATTGCTCGGCGCTGACCGTCGGGTTTTTAAAAAAGCTGCCAGCATTGCCCAACACCCGCCAGTCGGGCAGTTTGGCACGCCGAATGTCGCACACCCAGTCATAAACTTGCCGTGCTGTGGGATGGTCAGTGCCGGCTTGCAAGCGCTTTTTCTCGATGTCGGCATAGCCCAGCACCGGCTTCCAGTTTTTGGGCAAGGCAAAGCGAACATGGGTGATCAGCGCCTTGTTTACCAGACCAAAACCTGGCTGGGAGCCCCGATTTGACAGATGTTTGAACACCGAATCGCGGTAGCCAAAAGCGCACTGTGCGGCATTCAGGGTAAAGCGCTGGCCGGTCGTCATGTCAACCGCATCCAGCGACTCAAAACGGTCTTGCAGCTCTACGCCGTAAGCCCCAATGTTTTGCACCGGTGACGCGCCCACGCTGCCGGGGATCAGCGCCAGGTTTTCCAGGCCGGGGTAGCCGTTTTCAAGCGTCCAGGTCACCAGGTCGTGCCAGTTTTCGCCTGCGCCGGCCTCGACAATCCAGGCTTTGGCGGTCTGGCTGACCAGCTGTTTGCCCATGATCTCGACTTTCAGCACCAGCGGCTTGACGTCGCCCGTCAGCACAATGTTGCTGCCGCCGCCCAAAATGAATTTGGGTGCGGTTTTCAGGGCGGCATCCGCCAACAGGGTATCGATGTCCGCCAGACCTTGAAGACGAACAAGCGCAAAAGCCTTGGCGACAATGCCAAAGGTATTAAAAGACTGGAGGGGGACGTTTTTCTCGACTAACATCTGCTGATTGTCTCATTGCCCCTCACTTGTTAGCCCCTGAAAAGCCAAAACCATGCCTTCTTTTGACACTGTGCTTGAAGCCGACCTGGTCAAGGTCAAAAACGCGGTTGAAAACACCGCCAAAGAAATTGGTACGCGCTTTGACTTCAAGGGCACCTCAGCGTCGATAGAGCTGAAGGACAAGGAAATTATTCTGATCGGCGACAGCGACTTTCAGCTCGACCAGATCAACGATATCCTGCGCAACAAGCTGACCAAGGCGGCTGTAGACGCACGCTTTCTCGATGTCGGCAAATCCACCAAGATCGGTGGTGACAAGGTCAAGCAGATCAACACGGTGCGCAATGGCATTGAAAGTGAGTTAGCCAAGAAAATCCAGGTACTCCTCAAGGGCAGCAAAATCAAGGTTCAAGGCGCGATCCAGGAAGAAAAAGTCCGGGTTAGCGGCAGCAAGCGTGACGATCTGCAGGCGGCCATGGCTTTGATCCGGGCTGAAAACGCTGACTTTCCTTTGAGCTTTAACAACTTCAGAGACTGATGACCGCTGCGCTTGCGGTTGCTGCGCTGCTGCTGGGCAACAGTTTTTTAACCCGCTTCCAAATGCTGCGTGACAACGACCAGCTCACGCTGACCAAAAAATACTGAACTACTTGGCGGAAGATTTTCCAAAGCTCAATTTGGATTCTTTTCCCAACAGCAGCTTGTTGATGTTCTCGCGGTGGCGCACGACCAGCAGAATGCTGATCATGAAAATGGCGAGCACTATGCCGCGATCAACATACCACCCAGCTCTGTCGCCGAGGATATAGAACAGCGGCGCACATACTGCGCTGGCGATCGACGCCAAAGACGAATACCTGCTGAAATAGGCCACGATCACCCAGGTCGCCAGCGTGGCCAGGCCCAGCAGCCAGTCAATGCCCAGCAGTGCACCGGCTGCAGTGGCGACGCCTTTGCCCCCCTTGAACTTGAAAAAAACCGGGAACAGATGGCCCAGAAACGCCGCAAAAGCTGCACCTGCCACGGCTCCATCATCCAGTCCGTAGTCCTTACCAAACCACTTGACCAGCACCACGGGCAGCCAGCCCTTGAGGCCGTCCAGCAGCAGCGTGGCAATGGCGGCCTTCTTGCTGCCCGATCGCAGTACGTTGGTGGCGCCGGGGTTGTTGCTGCCATAGCTGCGCGGGTCTTTCAGGCCCATGACGCGGCTAACGATCACGGCAAACGACAGCGAGCCCATCAGGTAGGCCAGCACCACCGCAATCAAGCAATACAGATAGTCCAAAAAAATCTCCGGGTTTTTGTTAAGCGCCGCTTACAGTGCAGGGTCGCGAATGTCCCAGCGAATCTTGTCAATCTCGGCCAGCACGTCAGCGCTGAGTATGGTGCCGTAGGCATCAATGTTCTGGTCAAGCTGCGCCACGGAGGTGACGCCAATGATGGTGCTGGCCACTTGCCATTTGGTGTAGCAAAAAGCCAGCGCCATTTGGGTCGGTGTCATGCCGTTGGCCGCTGCCAGGGCGTTGTAGCGACGGGCAGCTGTTAGTGCTTCGGGCCGGCCCCAACGCTGTTTGCGCACCGACTCATACTTGCCAATACGCGCATCCTGTGGCGCGTCTGGTCCTTCGGTGCCAGTCTTGTCGTACTTGCCTGTCAGCAGGCCAAAGGCCAGTGGTGAATACGCCAGCAGAGACACACCGAGGCGGTACATGGTTTCGTCCAGGGCGTTTTCATAAGTGCGATTGACCAGGCAGTAAGGGTTTTGGAGCGTCGCGACGCGCGGTAGGCTGTGCTGGTCCGCCAGCCGCACAAACTCGTGCACGCCGTAGGGCGTTTCGTTCGACAGGCCAATCGCGCGCACCTTGCCGGCCTTGACCAGTGCGCCTAGCGCTTCCAGCTGGGTGTGAATGCTGGACACCACCTTGTCATTGGCAGGTTCAAAGTAAAGCATGCCAAACATCGGCACATTGCGCGCTGGCCAGTGAATCTGGTACAGGTCAATCACATCGGTTTTCAGGCGCTTCAGGCTGGCGTCGCAGGCGCCCACAATGTCGGCTACCGTCAGGTCAGGGCTGCCATTTCTTATCCACGCCATGCCGCGCGACGGGCCGGCGACTTTACTGGCCACAACCCAATTGGCCCTTTGAGACGGGTGCTTGGCGAACCAGTTGCCCAAAATGGTTTCGGTGTCGCCAAAGGTCTCGGCCCTGGCCGGCACCGAGTACATCTCGGCAGCATCCATAAAGTTGATGCCGCGCTCACTGGCGCGGTCAAGAATGCTGTGGGCGGTCTGCTCATCGACCTGCTCCCCAAATGTCATGGTGCCCAGGCAAATGGGGGTAACGTGCAGGCCGCTTTGGCCGAGTTGGACTTTGTTCATGGGCGCTGCTGAATGAGGAAAAGAATGAAAGTCCAGGTTGATTTTAAAGCCTTCGGCTGTCATGACCAGAATCAGCCCACAACAGCTGTCGTCATCGCCTGACGGTCGGATATCGCAGGCGAACCTGTCGCTGACTATGGCACCTCACAAGGCCGCGATAAAACCCGCCGGATAGAGATTTATGTGGCTGAACAGGTCGCATCTAAATAGTTGGCACACCCCTATCGGATTCTCACTTCGTGTAGAACCTTTTCCCCTTGCAGGGGACAGGCTCTGCCGCCTGGCAAAGCCAGCTCGGCGCCCCTGCGGAAAAAGAATCGCTGGCTGAAGAGCGCTTTATGACGAAAGTTTGAAGCGCTCTTCTTCTTGCAGGCGCAACACCCGCCTCTGCACCTTGCCGGTTGTCGTCATCGGCAAGGCATCAATGAATTCGATGTCCTTCGGGTACTCGTAAGGCGCGAGCATTTTTTTAACGTGGCGCTGCAATTGGGCCGTTATTTCGGCATCAAAAACGGCTTTTGATGAATGAATACGTGCACGAGCAGCCGCTAAATCAGGAGCAAGTACAACATAAGCCTTGACGACTGCGCCGCGCTCTTTGTCGGGCTTGGGCACCACCGCCGCGTTGGCCACAGCCGGGTGTTTGACCAAGCAGTTTTCAATCTCGCCCGGCCCAATGCGGTAGCCAGCCGACTTGAACACATCGTCAGCCCGGCCCTCGTACCACAGATAGCCGTCGGCATCGCGGGTGGCCAGGTCGCCAGTGCGGCACCAGTTACCCGTGAATTTGGCTTGGGTAGCCGCATCATTTTTCCAGTAGCCCAAAAAGAAAATCGGGTCGGGCTGGCCGTGCAGGTCAAAGCGGTTGACAGCCACATCGCCCGGTACGCCCGTCGCGCACTCATGGCCATCGTCGTCAATCACCGCCACCCGATGGCCGGGATAGCCTTTGCCCATGCTGCCTGCACGCGCTGGCCAAAACCGGTTGCAGTTGCCCACCACGTAGTTGATCTCGGTCTGACCGAACATCTCGTTGACGACCACACCCATCTCATCACGGCAGTAGTCAAACACCGCATCGCCCACTGCTTCGCCAGCACTCATCAGGCCTTCAAGTTTGAGCTTGAAATGCTGGCGCGGCTGCGGGTAGGCTTTCATCATGGCCTTGAGCGCTGTCGGAAACAAAAAGCTGTGGGTGACACCATGCTGCTGCATCAAGCTAAAAGCCAATTCAGGGCTAAAGCGGCCATCTTTGTGCGTGTTTAAGGCCACGATGGGCCGGCCAAAGTAAAGGGTAGGCAGCAGTGCATCCATCAATCCGCCGGTCCACGCCCAGTCCGCCGGAGACCAAAACACAGCTTTTGAATCCGCATTGGTTTTGCCATCAAAGCCAAACCAGTTCTGGCTGCAAATAAAGCCGGTCAAATTGCCAATCAGCGCCCGGTGCGGCAGCAGGGCGCCTTTGGGCGGGCCGGTGGTGCCGCTGGTGTAGATCAAGATGGCCGCTTCTTCGGCTTTGGTTTTAACGGGCCTGAACCCGCTGTTCGCGCTGTTTTGCTCGGCAATGGCGGCTTCGTACTGAACATCGGCCTGCGCATCGGCAACGCCAATGACCGTGCGCAGGGCAGGGCAGGCGGCGCGTATCTGCCGCACGCTGGTCATGCTGCTGTCGTCGGCAATCGCAACCACCGCCGCGCTATCTTGCAGGCGGTATTCCAGTGCCTCGGGCCCAAACAACATCGACAGCGGCATGGCCACCGCGCCCATCTGAAGAACAGCTATATAAGCCACGGCGGTTTCAAAGCGCTGCGGCATCACGATGGCCACCCGGTCGCCGCGCTGAACGCCCAGGCCTGTCAGCACATGGCTGAGCGCATCGGCGGCCTGTTGGAGCTCAAAATAACTATAAGAAGTGGCTGCGACGCCCTGCTTATGGGCGTAAATAGCCACTTTTTTGATAGTGTCTTGGTGGTCACTGCCGGGCTGCGCCCAGCGACGACAACACACTTCAGCCATGTTGAAGTACTCGGGTACCTGCCAGGCAAAGCTTTGGTGCAAGCCGGCGTAGTGATCGACGGTCTGGTCTCGGTTTTGACTGCGTTGGGTCTGTTGTTTCTTTATCATTGGTGGAATGTACAAAGAAAAACGCACTTCTCGTAGCGAGTTTGTCCCAATACGCGGGCTCCGCTATCACGTCCGCACCTGGCAGGGTCACCAGCCCGACAGCGCCTTGCCGCCCCTGGTGCTGGTTCATGGCTGGATGGACGTTGCCGCCTCATACCAGTTCATGGTCGATGCCTTCAGCGACGCCTTTTTTGCTGGCCGCACCATCTTGGCACCCGACTGGCGCGGCTTTGGTTTGACCAACGGTCATGCCGACAACTACTGGATGCCCGACTATCTGGCTGACCTTGATTTTTTGCTGGACCACTATGTGCAAGACCAAAAAGTCGACCTGGTCGGCCACAGCATGGGCGGCAATGTGGCCATGACGTATGCCGGCGTGCAGCCAGAGCGCATCCGGCGGCTGGTCAACCTAGAGGGCTTTGGCATGGGCCCGACAAAACCCGTGCAAGCCCCCACCCGCTACGCCAAATGGTTGCAAGAGCTGAAAAGCCTGCACAAAGGTGAGCTTGACCTGAAACCCTATGCAGACGTCGGTGGTGTGGCTCGAAGGCTGATGAAAACCAACCCTCGCCTGAGCCAGGACAAAGCCAACTGGCTGGCTAGTCACTGGGCCGCCCCCAACGCAGAAGGCAAGTGGCAGATCCTGGGCGAGCCGGGGCACAAAGTCGTCAATGCCAACATTTACCAGGTACCGGAAACGCTGGCGCTTTATCAGCGCATCACCGCCCCCGTGCTGGCGGTAGAAGCAGCCGACAATTCCCTCGAAAAATGGAACCATGGCAGCTACACACTGACTGATTACCATGAGCGGCTCAAACAGGTTGCTGATGCCAAAATAGCCAGGGTTGCCGATGCCGGTCACATGCTGCACCATGACCAACCAGAAGCGCTGGCAAAGCTGATCGAGGACTTTTTGAAGGTGCCTCTATAAATTCATTTTTCGGGCGAATTGCCGCGTTGCACGGTGCTCGCAATCCTCATGCACCTGAAGTGCATTCCGGTAGCTGCGCTCCATACGTCTTGCACTTCATCCCGAAAATCTGAATTTCTAGAAGCACCCTAAATCCAGGCAGCCTCTGGCCATGAGAAAATCAGGCGATTGAAGCAACTACCCGATTGAGGACATCATGGAAGCAGAAAACATCAACGCCATTGGCAACCAGCTGGCAGACCTGAGCACGCGTGTCAACGAGCTCAGGGGGTATCTTTGACTACCCTGCCAAAGAACGCAAGTTAAACGAAGTCAAC
This sequence comes from Polaromonas sp. YR568, assembly GCA_945860515.1. Taxonomy (GTDB): domain Bacteria; phylum Pseudomonadota; class Gammaproteobacteria; order Burkholderiales; family Burkholderiaceae_C; genus Polaromonas. Next base: position 7,805 of record CAMARI010000043.1, on the reverse strand, counting down.
GCCGCCTTGGAAGACCCAAAAGTTTGGGACAACCCCAAGCGTGCGCAAGAGCTTGGCAAAGAGAAAAAATCGCTCGAAGATGTGGTGAAAGTCATTGACCGGCTAACGTCTGAGCTGGTTGACAACGCCGAACTTTTTGACATGGCTAAGGAAGAGGGCGACGAGCAGGGCATGCAGTCGATCGAAGCCGAAGCGGCCAACGTCGCGCTAGAGGTCGAAAAGATGGAGTTCCGACGGATGTTCAACAACCCGGCTGACCCGCTCAACTGCTTTTTGGACGTGCAATCAGGCGCGGGCGGCACTGAAGCCTGTGACTGGGCCAGCATGCTGTTGCGGCAGTACCTAAAATACGCCGAGCGCAAGGGTTTCAAAACCACGATTGAAGACGAAACCGCTGGAGATACCGCGGGCATCAAGGGTGCCACCATCAAAATTGAAGGCGAATACGCTTTCGGTCTGCTGCGCACCGAGACCGGGGTACACCGCCTGGTGCGCAAGTCGCCATTTGACTCCTCCGGCGGCAGACACACCTCGTTTGCGTCGATTTTTGTTTATCCAGAGATTGATGACTCGATTGAAATTGACATCAACCCGTCTGACGTTCGGGTAGACACTTTTCGCGCCAGCGGCGCGGGTGGCCAGCACATCAACAAAACCGATTCTGCCGTGCGCCTGACGCACATTCCCACCGGCATCGTGGTGCAGTGCCAGGATGGCCGCAGCCAGCACGGCAACCGCGACGTGGCGTGGAAGCGCTTGCGCTCACGCTTGTATGACTTTGAGCTGCGCAAACAACAAGAAGCCCAGCAAAAACTCGAAGACACCAAAACCGATGTCGGCTGGGGCCACCAGATCCGTAGCTACGTGCTGGACAACAGCCGCATCAAAGACCTGCGCACCAACTACGAAACCTCGGCTACCCAAAAGGTGCTGGACGGAGATTTGGACCCCTTCATTGAGGCTTCTCTCAAACAAGGCGTTTGACTTGGGTCATCCGATTTCAGACATGACGCAACTTTCAGGAACCAACCATGCTGCATAAGCTAGACGCCAGCGGCGCCGGGCAAGGCCCATCCGTGGCCATTCACCGCGCTGACTACACCCCCCCCGCTTACTGGATAGACACTGTCGATCTGTGGTTTGACCTGGACCCTGCCAAAACCCGGGTGCTCAACAAAATGACGTTGCGCCGCAATGCGGATGTGCCCGTGCAGCCGCTGCGTCTGGATGGTGAAGAGCTCAATTTGTCACGTGTGCTGGTCAACGGCCTGGGCACGTCGTTCAAGATGGAAGGCAATCAGCTGGTGCTTGACAACTTGCCAGACGTCTTCGAGCTGGAGATTTTTACCACCACCAACCCGTCAAAAAACACCAAGTTGATGGGTTTGTATCTCAGCAACGATTCGTTTTTTACCCAGTGCGAAGCGGAAGGTTTCAGGCGCATCACTTACTTTTTAGACCGCCCCGATGTGATGGCGCTGTACACCGTGACGCTGCGGGCCGACACAGCCAAGTTCCCGGTACTGCTGTCCAACGGCAACCTGGTCGAGCAAGGTGTGCTGGACGATGGCCGCCACTTTGCCAAATGGGTAGACCCCCACAAAAAGCCCGCGTATCTGTTTGCGCTGGTCGCGGGCCAACTGGTTTGCAGGGAGCAACGCGTCACCTCGCGTGCGGGCAAGTCCCACACACTGCAAGTGTATGTGCGGCCGGGTGATCTGGATAAAACCGAGCACGCGATGACGTCGCTGATGCACTCGGTGGCCTGGGATGAGGCCCGCTTTGGTTTGCCCCTCGACCTGGAGCGCTTCATGATTGTTGCCACCAGCGACTTCAATATGGGCGCGATGGAAAACAAAGGCCTGAACATCTTCAACACCAAGTACGTGCTGGCCAATCAGACCACCGCGACCGACCTTGATTTTGGCAACATCGAAAGCGTGGTCGGCCACGAGTATTTTCACAACTGGACGGGTAACCGTGTGACTTGCCGCGACTGGTTTCAGTTGTCTTTGAAAGAAGGCCTGACGGTGTTTCGAGACCAGGAATTCAGCCAGGACCTGTGCGGTGAAGCCTCAGCCCGCGCCGTTAAACGCATTGAAGACGTGCGCGTGTTGCGTACCGCCCAGTTCCCTGAAGACGCCGGCCCGATGTCGCACCCGGTGCGGCCTGACAGCTATGTGGAGATCAGCAACTTCTACACCGTCACGATTTACGAAAAAGGTGCTGAAGTCGTGCGCATGATGCAAACGCTGGTAGGAAGGGAAGGTTTTGCCAAAGGCATGACGCTGTACTTTGAGCGGCACGACGGCCAGGCCGTCACCTGCGACGACTTTGCACAAGCCATTGCTGATGCCAATCCAACGTCTGATCTAGCGCGTTCGCTGCCGCAGTTCAAGCGCTGGTACAGCCAGGCAGGCACACCCCGCGTAACGGCTCAAGGCGTATACGACGCGGCGGCCAGCACCTACACGCTGACGTTGAGCCAGAGCTGCGCAGCCACCACGGGCCAGCCTAACAAGGAGTCGTTTGTCATTCCGGTGGCGGTGGGCTTGTTGGGTGCCAACGGTCAGGACTTGCCGCTGCAAATGGATGGGGATGGCGACAACTCAGCTGCTACTTGCCGAACACTGGTGATGACGCAAGCAATCGACGCCTTCACGTTCACAGGCATCACAGAGCAACCCGTACCGTCCATCTTGCGCGGCTTCACGGCGCCAGTGGTGCTGGCATTTGACTACACCGATGCGCAACTGCTGCACCTGCTGGCGCATGACAGTGACCCCTTTAACCGCTGGGAAGCCGGTCAGCGTTTGGCTGTCAGATCTGCACTGGCTGCTATTCATTCAGGAGCTTTCCGTGCGGGTGTTCAGGGCGCTACAGCTAAAACTGATGTGCTAGACGAGGTCTATTTGGCTGCCATGAAACAGGTTTTGCATCATCCGACGCTTGACGCTGCCTTCAAGGAGCTGGTGCTCACCTTGCCGTCCGAAACCTATCTGGCCGAGCAGCTTGATGTGGTGGACCCACAGCAGATTCACGGGGTGCGCGAAGCCATGCGCTTGCAACTGGCCACCCGTTTGCAAGCTGACTGGGCAGTGATCTACGAAGCGAATCAGGGCACAGGCAATTACAAGCCGGATGCAGCATCGTCAGGCCGCCGTGCGCTGGCGGGTATCGCGTTGACTTACCTCTGCATCGCAGCTGTGGCATCTGGCGATGACGTATGGCCAGGCAAAACCTTGCAGCGTTTTCAAGGCGCGGGCAACATGACTGACCGCTTCAACGCCCTGAGTGCTTTGGTCGCCAGCGGCCACGCTCTGGCAGCGCAGGCATTGGCGCAGTTCCACGCGATGTTCAAAGACGAAGCATTGGTGATTGACAAATGGTTCAGTCTGCAAGCGGGCAGCCCAGACCGCAGCGGCAACATCTTGCCAACGGTCAAGCAGCTCATGAGGCACAGCGACTTCAGCCTGAAGAACCCAAACCGCGCGCGCAGCGTCATCAGCGTTTACTGCGGCAACCCGGCGGCTTTTCACCGGACAGACGCAGCCGGCTACGTTTTCTGGAGCGAGCGCGTCGTGGAGCTGGACGCCATGAACCCGCAAGTCGCGGCACGTTTGGCCCGAGCCCTGGACCGCTGGAGCAAACTGGCAGAGCCGTACCGCAGCGCAGCCCGCGAGGCGATCGTGCGGGTGGCTGCCAAAAATGACCTGAGCAAAGACACACTCGAAGTCGTCACGCGGGCTTTGGCCGTCTGACCATTCGAGCGGCCAAACGCATCCACGCCACAGACCGGAAAACCTCTTTATGTCCAGCAAAATCTCTCTGACCCGTTACCTGGTTGAACAGCAACGCCAGGATGGTCACATTCCGCCCGAGCTGCGCCTGCTGCTTGAAGTGGTCGCGCGGGCCTGCAAAAGCATCAGCCAGGCCGTTAACAAGGGCGCTCTCGGCGGCGTGCTGGGCACGGCGGGCAGCGAGAACATCCAGGGTGAAGTGCAAAAAAAGCTCGACATCATTGCCAATGAAGTGCTGATTGAAGCCAACGAATGGGGCGGGCATCTGGCGGCGATGGCGAGTGAAGAAATGGACGGTATTTACGTCGTGCCCAACCGCTACCCACAGGGCGAGTATTTGCTGCTGTTTGACCCGCTCGATGGCAGCAGCAACATTGATGTCAACGTCAGTATTGGCACGATCTTCAGCGTGCTGAAAAAGCCCGAGGCAGGTCAGTCAGGCCAGGCGGCCGTGTCAGAAGCCGACTTTCTGCAGGCCGGCAACCAGCAGGTGGCTGCCGGCTACTGTGTGTACGGCCCGCAAACCACGCTGGTGCTGACGGTGGGCGACGGCGTGGCCATGTTCACCCTGGACCGAGAGCAAGGCTCGTTTGTGCTGACGGAAGAAAACGTACAAATCCCCGAAGACACGCAAGAGTTCGCCATCAACATGAGCAACATGCGGCACTGGGACGAACCCGTCAAACGCTACATTGACGAATGCTTGCAGGGAACCGTTGGCCCACGCGGCAAAAACTTCAACATGCGCTGGATAGCCTCGATGGTGGCCGACGTGCACCGTATCCTGACGCGCGGGGGTATCTTTATGTACCCTTGGGACAAGCGCGAGCCAGACAAAGCCGGCAAGCTGCGCCTGATGTACGAAGCCAACCCCATGAGCTGGCTGATTGAGCAAGCTGGCGGCGCGTCAACCAACGGCAAGCAACGCATCATGGACTTGCAGCCCAGCAAACTCCACGAGCGCGTCAGCGTGGTGCTGGGGTCCAAGAATGAGGTGGAGCGGGTGACTTCTTACCATCACAACACCGGCGCCGGTTTATAATGCGAGGTTGACGAAAAATACACAAGCCGGTGTAGCTCAGTCGGTAGAGCAGCTCATTCGTAATGAGAAGGTCGGGTGTTCGATTCATCTCTCCGGCACCATTAGGATTAAGGGTTTGCTGCTATTAATTTAGTAGTAAGCCCTTTTCTGATATTGCACTTACAGACTGTTTACAGACTGCGGTACATATTTTTGTACCTTTTTCAGCCCCAGAAAAGCAAAAAACCCGCACGGCGGCGGGCTTTTACTAAGTCAACATCCATTGGGTTAATTACAGAAAGTTTGAGTTCCAATAGTCTGGCACGTTGAACCGTTGGAACCGAAAGTTGTGTTGCCTATTCTCTGCACGCCTGTTCCATTGGAATTGAACAGCGTATCGCCTATCTGAGTAGAAGAAGTCCCATTTGAGTTGAATGTTGAGTTCCCAATTCTTTGTGCTGAGCTGCCATCAGACCCAAAGGTGCTGTTACCAATACTTTGTGTTGAACTTCCATTTGACCCAAAGGTGCTGTTACCAATACTTTGGTAAGTGGTGCCACGCTGCCCATAAATGTAGGTTTGTGCGTGGGAATTTACACCCATCATTCCCAAAAAAGTTACTAAGATAAATGCGCTTGTTCTCATGTGAATACTCCAGCTTAGGCAGCATTAAAAGCTGAATCGCCCTGGGCTTCGTGGAGGCCCGTTGGGTTAAGGCTAACCGATAACACGGCCCGACTGGCTAATTGTCGATAGTAGACCGCATTAATTCAGTTATTTGCTGCTCCAGCGGTTCGACAGGCTTCGCGATAAAAGGCGGCGTTTGTACTGATGTCCTAGCTTCGCAGATATAAGCAAGGCTGGCGACGTAAGTTTTAAGGCTGTATTCATGACTGCTGGCCTTTAATAAAGCTACAGGCACTTGTTTTAGTGGCTGTAACTATATAGTTTATGGTCGTTCTTAACTTATTAACGATTGGGTGGGAATATGCGGATCTAAATTGATATCATCATTTAACAACTATTGGATCAGGCGATGGATTACAACGGCACGGAAGGCAGCGACATCATCGATGCGGTCGCGCTGAAACTTCCGGCCGGGACCACCATTTACGGCCGAGGCGGCAACGACCGCATCACTTTTGGTGATGGCATTGCGATCGGTGGCGCAGGTAACGATACGCTCATTGGTACCACGGCTTACTCAACGGTCGCTTACTGGGGTTCCAGTCGCGGCGTGGTGGTAAACCTTGCAACGGGTGTGGCGCAGGATGGCCTGGGTGGAATAGATACTCTGATCAATATCCATCAGGTGCAGGGCACAGGCTTTAATGACCTTATGACCGGCAGCAGCGCAGGTGACGGCTTCTACGGAGGCGGCGGAAATGACACCATCATTGGCGGTGGTGGCCAGGATACGGTTAACTATTATTTCGTCAAGTCCAGCGATGTCACTATCAGCTATGACGCGCCCAGCGACACCTTCACCGTGCGTAAGAACTTTGCCAATGACAAAGGCGTTGATACGCTCACCGGTATTGCCAGCATCAGCTTTTCGGGTGAAGGGTCGGACAGCAAAGTTATTAACAAGGCAAACTTCGTCGCCCAGGGCGGTTACCTGCGCATGAATCAGACCACCACACTCAGCTATCCAGCGGGCGCATATTCGGGCCAGTTCAGGACAGGTGATTTCAATGGCGATGGCAAGGCCGATGTGCTGGTCGTGACCCAGATCGGGCCTGGCAGTGCGCTATCACCTAGCTACGTGCTGCTGGGGGATGGCGCAGGCCATTTCATCGACGGCACCGCCAGTGTTTTTGTAAAGCCGCCTATGGCCATTATTGGCGGTGGGCGTACGGCTGTCGGTGACTTTAATCGCGACGGTATCAGCGATATTTTTCAGCTTGATTTCGGTATCGATTCAGCGCCATTCCCGGGCGGGATGAACCATCTTTATTTGTCCAATCCTGTTTCGCACAAGCTCGAAGATGCCTCAGCGACGCTAAGCCAGGCGAACCAGCGGAATCATTCGCTCTCCGTCGGCGACGTCAATGGCGATGGCTATCTTGACGTACTCGTCAATACCCTCTCTGGCACCGGCAATGCGCTGTATCTGAATGACGGTCCTGGCCATTTTGCGCTGCGCAATGAGCTGATTCCGCATCCGCGTTCGGGCAACGCCTTCCAGACTTACACTGCCTCTGGCGTGGTCGACATGAATGGCGACGGTGCGCTTGATCTGGTGCTCGGATGCTGGGACGGCGGTGCATCCGCGCCGACCAGCGTGGTGCTGCTCAATAATGGTAAAGGTGACTTTACGCGCTCGTCGCCAGTCGTCCTGCCGGCTTCGAAGGTCCCTCTTGAGATCATCCTCGACGTCAAGTCCATCGATCTAAACGGCGACCAGTGGCCCGATCTCATGCTCTCAATTACCCATGGTGGCGGCAGTGCTGACAGTCACGACGATGCCTACTACAACACTGGCTACATCCAGCTGCTGGTGAATCAGGGCGGTAAAAGTTACGTCGATGAAACGGCGGCGCGCATGCCGGCGGGAATTCTCAATAATGTCGGCAAAGGATGGTTCATGTCGCTGTCCGCAGTGGACATGGACAAAGACGGTTACATGGACATTCTGGCTATGGGTGTCGGTAACGCGCCTACGTCCATGCTACTGACCAACCGCGGCGACGGGACTTTTTATATCAGCTGGCGCTCCCTTGTCGGCGGCGTCACGGTGGCTGCTGATGTGAACCAGGATGGCTGGCTCGACCTAATCACGCAGGCAGGCACGACAACCTATACGGATATTAATACCCAAAGCCAGGGCCAGACCGTGGTAGGCAGCAACGCTGCTGATACGCTCGATGGCAGCAACGTCAACGATTCTCTCATCGGCGGCCAGGGCAATGACCGCATCGATGGTCACGGCGGCAGCGACACCGCCGTGTTCTCTGGCGTATCAAGCAAATACACCATCACTA
>CAMARI010000042.1 GCA_945860515.1 Polaromonas sp. YR568 | reverse complement strand
CGCGAAATCGCCCCCACCGTGTTCGGCGCCGTGCCCCGTGTGTGGGAGAAGTTTTACTCGGGCGTGATGATCGCGCTCAAGGAAGCCGGTGGCCTGCAGCAAGCCGTTTATGGCTGGGCAATAGGCGTGGGCCACCAAGTGGTCGACCTAGTGCTGGCGCAAAAGCCGGTGCCCCTCAGCTTGAAGTTGCGCTTTCATGTGGCTCGATTGCTGGCGCTGAACAATGTGCGCACAATGATCGGCATCCTCCGTGCGCGCTTTCTGGTCACGGGTGCAGCCCCCATTTCCCCCGATCTGGTGCGTTGGTATTTGGCACTTGGCTTGCCCATGCTGGAAGTCTGGGGCATGACCGAGACCTGTGGTGCGGGCACAGGCGCGCCCGCCCACCGCATCAAGCCCGGCTCCATTGGCCCGGCGGCCGAGTTCAACGAGATGCGTCTGGACCCGGTGACCGGTGAAATTCTGGTGCGCGGCCCTAATGTGTTCATGGGTTACCTCAACCTGCCTGAAAAAAGCGCCGAGGTGATCGATGCCGACGGCTGGCTGCACACGGGCGATGTGGGCGTGGTCGACGAGGAAGGGTTTTTCCGCATCACCGACCGGATGAAAGACATCATCATCACGGCTGGCGGCAAAAATATCACCCCTAGCGAGTTGGAAAACGAATTGAAATTCTCGCCCTATGTTACTGACGCGGTGGTCATTGGCGACAAGCGGCCTTACCTGACCGTGATCGTGATGATCGACCAAGAGAACGTGGAGAAATACGCACAGGATAACGATGTGCCTTTTTCCAACTACGCCAGTCTCACACACAGCACCGAAGTGCAGGAACTGATCCAAACTGAAGTGGATCGGGTCAACAAGAAATTTGCGCGCGTCGAGCAGATCAAGAAATTCTGGTTGCTCGACACCCAGCTGAGCGCCGAAGACGAAGAACTGACCCCGACCATGAAGCTCAAGCGCAAACTGGTCGAGAAAAAATACGCGCCCCAAATCGAGGCGATGTACCGCTGAGTCCTTTCACTTTCCTCATCACCCCTTTACACCACAGGAGACCTGCAACATGAAACTCAAACTCAGTCTGATCGCTGCCGCGATGGCCCTGACCGCTGGCGCGGCCATGGCCCAAAAAGCGCAAGGCGTTTCTAAAAACGAAGTCGTGCTCGGCTCCATCCAAGATTTGTCCGGACCCTTGGCTGGATTTGGCAAACAGGTGCGCTTGGGCATGATGCTGCGCGTGGACGAAGCCAACGAGCAAGGCGGCATCAATGGCCGAAAGTTCAAGCTGCTGGTCGAAGACTCGGCCTACGACCCGCGCCGCGCCGTGCTGGCCGCGCAAAAGTTGGTCAACCAGGACAATATTTTTGCCATGATCGGCCACATTGGCACGGCCCAAAACATGGCCGCCATGCCGGTGCAGTTTCAGAAGAATGTGATCAACTTCTTCCCGGTCACTGCAGCTCGTGAAATGTACGAACCTTTCCACAAGCTCAAGTACTCGTTTGCCGCCACCTACTACGATCAGATGCGTCTGGGTGTGCCGATCCTGGTGAAGGAAAAGAACGCCAAGCAAATCTGCGCGATGCACCAAGATGATGAATTTGGTCTGGAGGTGTTCCGCGGTGCCGAAGAAGGTCTCAAGAGCATGGGCATGCAGTTTGCCGAAGTCACCACCTACAAGCGCGGCGCCACCGACTTTGCATCGCAGATGCAAAAGCTGGCCTCGTCAAAGTGCGACTTTGTGGTCATGGGCACCATCATCCGCGAAACCATTGGCGGCATTGCGACTGCCCGTCGCCTGGGCTTCAATCCCATTTTCCTTGGTTCGAGTGCGGCTTACACCGACCTGATCCACAAGTTGGGCGGCCCTGCCATGAACGGCTTTTACGCCACCATGGGGACCCAGCACCCTTACCTGGACGAAGCTTCCCAGCCCATCCGCTTTTGGGCCAACAAGTACAAAACCAAGTTCAATGAAGACCCCACTGTCTTCTCTGTGTACGGCTACAACGCGATCGACTCTTTCTTGCGTGCTGTTGATAAGGCAGGCGCTAACCTGACTACCGAGAGCGTGATCAAAGCCATGGACACCATGGTGATCCCGCCTGATATTTTCGGCACTGGCGAGATGACATTCAGCCCAACAAAACGCCTGGGCAGCAATGCTTCCCGCATGTCTCAAATCACCGATGGCCGTTGGAAGATCACCTCCGGCTACTTTTCTGACAAAAAATAAACCCACCAGCACGAGCTGATGGGAGTCCGTCAAAACCAGAAAGGGTTTTGGCGGTTTTTTTTGTTCATCTCGCAGACCTGAAAAACACGAGCCAAACCCACTTCATGTGGTGCCTGATTGATTCAAATAACGATCAGTACTTATTGAATTGGTTTGAGTTACCAGAATGCAGCTAACTCAATGAATTCATTGAGGAAAGTAGTGGTCTAAAGGGGTCTTCATTGTTTTGTAGCCCGATTTAATCAATAAAAAGCTATTGATAGCGCAAAATCCTGTTGTATCTTATGCTTCACCTCTTGGATCACCGCACACGTCCGCGTCCTACCCACCCCGGGTAACTCGAATCAGATCATCAACGAATGCAGAGTCCTAATGGATTCAGCTGAACGACATCTCTATATCCGTTTGAGAGCAATATAGCCTGATCCTCGCGCCCGTAGACCGTTTATAGAGTGTCAACTGGAAGAAATGGGTTTATTCCGCTTTGATACCAGCATCCTTGATGACCTTAGCCCATTTTTCCATTTCGCTTTTCATGGTGCTGCGCATGGTTGCCGGGCTTGTTGCGAAACTTTCAAAGCCTTGAGCCGCAAGGCGGTCCCGCACGTCCGGAAGATTAACAATAGCTTGCTGTTCCCTAGATAATTTTGTGAGAATGTCTTCAGGGGTGCCTGCCGGGGCCATGAGCCCGTACCAGATTCCAACCTCATACCCGGGCACCGATTCAGCCACGGTAGGGACATCTTTAAGAATTGAATTGCGTTGCTTGGTGCCCAAAGCGATCATGCGAATTCGCCCGGATTGGACATGGGGCAACATCGAATTTAACGCACCATTTAGGACTTGTACCTCTCCCGAGATCAGGTCGGTCAGCATCGTAGCTGCGCCCTTGTAGGGTATTTGCACTAGCTGCGTTCCGGTCATACTCATAAATAATTCCATGGAAAGGTGGTGCGGTGTCCCCAGCCCCGGGGTAGCGTATGACAGCTTGCCTGGGTTGGCCTTTGCATAGGATACCAATTCGGGAACTGTCTTCACCGGGATGGTGTTAGCGACAGCGATCGCCATCGGGATCGACACACCTATCCCAATCGGCGATAAATCTTTCATCACGTCAAAGGGCAGGTTTTTTGTCAAAAAGGGAGCGGTTGTAAATCCATTATTGGCCAGCAAGAGGGTATAACCGTCGGGGGCGCTCTTTGCAACGGCATCAATTCCGATGTTGCCGCCGGCCCCAGGCTTGTTCTCAACAATAACCGGCTGACCGAGCCGTTCCTGAAGCTTTTGGGCCACTATTCTGGCGAAGACGTCATTCCCACCGCCAGTTGTGAAAGGCACAATGATCCGAATCACCCGGTTTGGATAACCTTGGGCCAAGGCAGCCGTTGTACCGGTAAGTGCAAGTGTGAAAGCCGCCAGTAAAAATTTGATTTTGTACATGATCTTGTCCTGTGTTGCTAATGGTTGATAAATGTGTGGAACTCAAATACAGTACACATCGACCATGCTGGGAAGATAGTCGTTTTGAATAATGGTTTTCTTTTTTGCAATGCGCCATTCAGAATCAAGAAAAACCAGGTCATGTTTCGCCCAGCCAAATAAGGTGTATGTTTTCTTCGAATTGGGATCAAAAACATGGCAATTCCAAGAGGAACGAAGCGTCACTGCGGTATCAGCCGAACCAGACAATAACAAAATATTGCTTGTAAGGTGCGTGGTTCGGCGCATTGGGCTGGAAGCTGGCGACTTTTTTGAACGGATGCGGGCTATACGATCCTGAAGTCCGGTCCTTCGCGAATAATAGATATGCGAAAGCTGCGATTGCGGATCATCGGCCAGCTGGCCTTCTGCTGTCCATGTTGGCACCCAATACTCGCAATCGCTGGTAAATAAATTCAGCCATTCGTCCCACCGCTGTTCATCAAGAAGTGCGGCCTCCAGCATGAGGAGGTGACTTCCTGCGTCGAGCAATCGCTTCATGTCATTCATACGCACCCTTGCCGGCAAGTCCAGCTTGCATCAACCGTGACCACTCGCGGTAAACCGGATGAAACGAGGTCTCCGACTGAACCAGGAATTTACCTTTGACGCTGGCCACTGGATTGAAACCTAGCGAGCTTGCAATGTCGTTCGGACCCGCTTGCAGTGCGGCCATGCCTCTGCTGTGACCCTGCAAGTAGTCCAGTTCTTTTGCGGCAAATCCCGCCTGGCAGGTCTCATAGGTCACTGTGTCATCGGGCGTAGCGAAACCACTGACATTAAAGAAGTCTTCGAACTGGCGCAGCCGCCACGCGCGTTGCGCTGGGGCTTCTCCTACCGGGGCCATGCACCAATAGCGCATTTCGGTCCGATTGACCGACAACGGCCGGAAGGTACGCAGTAGCAGCGAGGTGGAATCGGCGATCTGCAGATTGGGAAAAATCGAAATGTTCCTGAGCTTCAGCATCCATTCGGCGCGCTCCGCTCCTACCCGTTTTTGCACCTCGGCGATGCCGGGAAAAATGGGGCGCTTTGCCACTTCTGCCTGATTGAGCCAAATCACCGAATGACCATGCGCAAACTGGAAATCACCGCCTTCTTGTGCATAACGTTTCTGCCAGTCAAATTGCTTGGCTTCCTGATTTCCTTCTCCAGTGCTGCGCTTGGCCATCACGTCCAGAAAACTGGTGTGGGTGGATGTCAAGTGATATGCATCGGTACCATTGTCCAATTGCATTTTCCAGTTGGCGTCGTATGCGTATTCGATGCGACCGGGCACGAGTTCCATGCCGTGTTCTCCCTGCTCCATGGCGAGATCGAGGAAAAATCGGAGCTCACCCAAAAAGCTTTGCAGCGGAGGCACATCTGCGGACAGGCTGCCAAATATCAAACCTTTATAAGACGCCAGTCGTGCGATTGGCAAAAGGTCATGGCTATCGCGGTCAAATGCGGGCGTATAGCAACCGTCTTTTCGGTCCTTGATATCGATGTTGTGGCCGTTGGAGCTGTAGCACCAGCCGTGGTAAGGGCAGACGTGGTATTTTTTATTGCCTGTTTCGGTGCGCGTCAGTCTTGCGCCCTTGTGGCGACAGGCGTTGTAAAAAGCGCCGATTTGGTTGCCCGCGTCCCGAGTCAATAAAACGGGGACTCTGGCGATGTGGGTTGCCAGCCAGTCATGGGGTTTGGCTATTTGCGATTCATGACCAAGGAAGGCCCAGGTGCGTTCAAAAATAAAAGCCATCTCATGCTCAAATACCTCGGGGCAGGCATAGACATCTTTGTGCACACGGAACACGCCTTCTGAAGGACGATCATCGACATAACTTTTTAGCTTGAATATATCCATATCAGATTCAGGTTAAATTCGGTCCAACTGCTGCGAGAGCCTGCTTTTTTGTCCAGCCTCAAGCATATATCTTCTTGAGCTAAAGGGGCGTGGCTTTGGAACATTCTCAGGCCTTCGCTGTTTGGTGGTGCAAGCGGAAGCCGATATCCAGCCGCAGTGGCAAAATTCTAAGCTTCTTACCTGGCACTTTCAGAGTCCTATTTTTGACGCTCAACAACTGCTGTTGCAATGCCGTCTTGTCCATACACTGTATTATTTTTTCTGATCAATAAGATGGCCCGTTTCCGTATTTGTTCTGCGAATACGGCCGATAAGTCGTTTTAGCTTGCATGGACGCGCAATGCCGATAAAAATCGCGTTACTCTATTTTGTTGGTTTCATTGGAGTGAAGGTTCCTCATGCCACTGGCGGTCATACATAAACTTGCTAAAGAGAAACGACAAACCATGACATTTTTCAGCGCCGGGTTTTCGATTTTTTTGGTCAGCCTGCTGGCGTCTGCGCCAGCGTTTGGGCAGAGCGACGCTACCTATCCGCAAAAGTCCATTCGGATGGTCGTGCCTTTCCCAGCGGGCGGACCGACGGATCTTCTAGCGCGCGTGGTGGGTCAGAAATTGGCCGATCGTCTGGGTCAGGCGGTGGTTATCGATAACAAGGCGGGCGGCAACACGGTGATTGGCGCGGAAATCGTCGCCAGGGCCCCGCCCGACGGATATACGCTGCTGATGGCCATAGACAACACTCTGGTCATGAACCAGTCGCTTTACAGCAAGTTGTCGTACGACCCGATCAAAGACTTCGAACCGATTACCAAGGTAGCGACGTCGCCCCTTATCGAGGTTACGTCGACCAATGGTCCGCAAAGCCTGAAAGCCGCGCTGGCACAGGCTAAGGCGCAACCCGGCTCAATCAGCTATGGATACGGAACGTTCACGTCGCAATTGGGCGCCGAGCTTATTAAGAACTCGCTCAGTATCAGCGCAATAGGCGTGGCTTACAAGGGGAGTGCCGGGACGGTTCAAGGCTTGTTGTCCAACGATGTAAGTTTCATCATCGACGGTGTGACGACCACCTTGCCTCATATCCAGAGCGGTAAATTCAGGGCTCTGGCGAACCTCGGAAACAACCCGATTGCGGCGTTGCCCGGTCTCCCCAGCGTTGCTGTTGAGGCCGGCATTCCAGGTTTCGATGTGGCCGTATGGATTGGTTTGGTGGCGCCACGCGGCACGCCAGTGGCGATCGTACAAAAACTCAGCAATGAAGTTGCGCTTGTGCTGGCCATGCCTGATGTCAAGGAAAAACTGGCTGGCGCAGGCTTGATCGCAGATCCACAGCCACCCGCTGCTTTCCGGAGTTTTATCCAAGCTGAGTCTGTTAAGTGGACAAAAATTATTCAGCAGGCGGATATAAAAATTCAGTAATTCGTTACGCATTGCCGGCCACTTTCATCGTTACCCAAAAATAGAGGAATCAATATGCAAACGCTTGAACGAAAAGTCGCTCCTATCGCCAATAGTGCAGAGGAGTGGAACAACGAGATGACCCGCATGGCGCTGTCGAAGGTGCCGAGTTTCTTTCATATTCGTGCCAAGCTTCCGAAGAAGGGCCGGACTAACCAGGTACTCGGCGCTTCCCGGCACATGAACGTCGTTCTCAAAACCTATGCCAGCGGCGGAGAAAATGAAATACATGCGCATTCGAACGAAGACCACGTGTTTGTGGTTTTACAGGGCGGCGCCACGTTTTACGGCCCCCGCAATGAGACCCGGGAAGTCGCTAAAAATGACTGCGTGCTGGTGCCCAGTGGCGCTTACTACTGGTTTCAAGCCAAGGAAGAAGAGCCTCTGGTCATGCTCAGGATCGGTGCGGCGATAGATCCGGACGGCGACATTCTCGCGCGCGTCGATCTTGAGGGGAAGCCCTTCAACGGCTACTCGGAGAAGAACAAGGAAGTGCCCTACGAGCTCGACGACAACAACTGGTTTGAGTAGACCGCAAGGTCAGTCCGCCGGTCGACCCGAGCATGCTTGAGACTTGTCAGCCGCCCCGGCTTGCAGCACGCCTGCCTGCGCTGGTGTGTCCGCCTGGCGCGACTGATTGCCATGTCCATGTGTATGGGCCCGATAGCGCTTACCCGCCAGCTTCGACGCGCGGATTGAATGTACCGGATGCGCTGCCCTCGTCTCTCAGGATCGGAAATGCCACTGATGGCCCGTCGCATTGCAAGCCGCGGCTGGCATGTGCAACTGCACGTGATGGATTCGGGGGGCAGGGCACCGCTGGCCGAAATGGAAACCGTGCTGATCAACCTTACCACCGACGTGGTGATCGACCACATGGGCTCTTTGAGCGCGCCAGAGGGTATCGGTCAGCCCGGCTTTCAGGCCTTGCTGCGGCTAGTCGGTTCGGGCCGTTGCTGGGTCAAGTTGTCGGCGGCCTACCGTATGTCCGCCGTGCTTCCTCCCTATGACGATATGGTGCCGTTTGTCCATGCCCTGCTATCTTTTGCCATGCCATGCCATTATCTGATTTTGAAAAAATAGTATTAAGGCTATCAGTATTGCCGTTCATCACGTACACATAAGAAAATTGATCAAGGCCACTTACCCAATCTTTGCTCCATTCTAAGAATTTAGTTTTTAATAAATTAATTGGAGTAGTACGTTCTTCCCAGTTTAATTCTTTATCGTACGGACTATATATCGATGAATCAGCTTTATTAATTAAATCATCAATATACGGGTCTCGAATAGGCTTAATAAGTTTTCGATAAAAGTCGTTAGTGCTCATTGTTGTATCTACTTTATAAATTATAATTCTTATTAGTCTGGTTGCAATACCCACTGTTGCCATTCCCTAAAAGTTTCATCTGCCCATTCCTTTTTAAACTCATGGCGGACATGAACTTTCTGATTGGGCCAGTACCTAGTAAACGGAGTAAAGTCGGGAGATGTCATCCAGCTGTGTGTATTGCCTGGATAAAGCTTCAATGATAATTTTTTATCACTGTCTGTATAAAAAGATGAACAATTCTTAGGAATACTCAACGGATCATTTTCAGTTGACCAAATACGCAGAGGAGTATGTATATTTCCAAAAAACTGCTGACGTGGTCTGCAATCTGGCCAAATTAAGGCCACTGTTTTAAACAGATAAGGCTTACCAGTAACAGTGGAACGGTTATGAGCAGGTGCCCATAAACCAACAGCTCCTCCGTAACTAAATCCAAACAAATGCACATCGCCATTAGACCAAGTCTGTGTTTTGATCCAATCTCCAAGCTTCTGCGTATGTTCTGCTTGATTGCTAATTTGTTTTCCGTTGAGCCTAGGATTACCGTCAAGCCAATCACATTTTCCACCCTCCTCACCTTTGGTATAATCATTCACATATTGCGATATGACAATATTGGGGTTGGGCCATACTTCTTGGAATTTTTTCAAGTGATATTGCTGATACTGTCTGCCGAACTTATCTAATCCGCTACACCCAGGAATATATAATATTGTAGGGCCGTTATTATTCTTAATAACAATATCAACTGTTGCTGAATCTACAGTCTTCCTAGATATGCTAGTTGAATTTACACTAGCACATCCGCTAATTAAAAATATAAGTAAACTAACTAAATATTTCATTTTAATATTTCTTTCTAGTAAAAATTATTAAGTACTATTACATTGTTGGGCCGTTGCCGTTTTTAAATCCAACAGTTCCGCCCTCTGCTTCAATTCGTGCAATCACGTCTTCAAATAAGATAGGCGCAAAGTCAGTTTGTTCAACGCAGACACAATGTGAGGCCAGACCGCCTGCTATGCGCCAGCGACTGGCCACATGTCTCGTTTAAAGGGCTGATGCCGGATACCGCTGACCTGCTTGACCAACTGTTGCACTGGGTTCCCGATGAGCAGCAACGCAAGCGTATTCTGGTCGACAACCCGGCCGCGCTGTACGGCTTTTGAAAGGCGAAGGCTAGGGCTTGCGCGAATAGACAGGGACACCGGCTTCACATGCGATCCAGACGCAAAAATGCACGCCAACGGCCCCCCTGATGAAGCTGAACGAACAAGACTTTAACGTGTTGATCGTATTTCAGGCCATCCTTGAAACGCGCAGCGTCTCGAAAGCCAGTGAGCGACTCGGCATGAGCCAGCCTTACATCAGTCACGCGCTAGCAAAAATGCGCCAATCCTTTGATGACCCGATGTTCGTGCGCGTCAAGAACGAAATGCAACCGACGCCGCTCGCCTTGCTGATCGCACCACCCATCAAACAGGTGCTTGATCTTGCGCGCTCGGAATTTTTTCACCAGCATACCTTCAACCCGGCAACTTCCAGCCGAACCTCTACATTGTGCATGACCGATGTTGCCGAGGCTTCCTATCTTTCGCACATCATCAATGCCTTTCGCCTACGCGCACCGAATGCCAGGCTGCGTACCGTATCGCCGATCTCTGAAGCACTTGAAGAAGGACTGGAGTCCGGTGCTGTCGACTTGGCCATCGGCTACTTTCCGGATATCAAAAACGCAGGTGCGTTTCAGCAACGGCTTCTGCGCAACAGCGGATTCGTTTGTATCGTAGGCCATGAAAACCGTTTGATCCCGCGCGGCGTACTTGATGCCGCTACGTTCTCAACGGTGGCCCATGTCGCCGTGCGTACGTAGGGGCGCAGCCAAGAAGTGATTGAAAAAGCCATGTTGGCGCTTGGCATCAGGCGCGAGGTGTTTTTAACCATACCGCACTACCTTGGCCTGCTCAACATCATTTCGCAGACCGAACTGATTGCGCTTGCCGTGAAAACTTGGCTGCGGCGGCTTGGGACTGATGCAGGCAAAAGCCAACTCTGCCTTCAGAAAAAAACTGTCAACCTGTCAAGCGTTGAACTCCCACTTTCTGCGGGCACCCAGCACGGCATCCGGGTAGGGTGCCTTGCCGCGTGAGCCGTTGTAGCGGCCTAGGCCCATAAACGGGTCACCTTTTTCACGGTCCAGGTAGTGGCGCAAAATCACGCAGCCGAAGCGCAGATTGGTCTGCAGGTGAAAAAGCTTGCTCGTATCGCCGTCGCCAATCAGGCGGACCCAAAACGGCATGACCTGCATGTAGCCGCGCGCTCCCACTACGCTGACAGCGAATTTGCGAAAGTTGCTTTCCACCTGAATCAGACCCAGAACCAAAGCGGTGTCCAACCCGGCGCGTTTGCTTTCATACCAGACAGTTTGCAAAAATTCCTTGCGGATTTGCAGCTCGGATTTTTTGCTCTGCAGGCGGTCGCTCATGGCAGCCAGCCAGCGCAGGTAGGCCAGTCGGCTTTCGGTATCCTTGAACTCGGGTACTGGCGGGGCTTGCTTGGCGATGGCCGAACTCAGCGCGGTTCGCACCGAGTCAATCAGCGGCTCTTCAAGTTGTGCGCCGGCGTTGGCGTGCTCTGAAAAAAGGATCTGCCCGCCCATAAATAAATAGGCCTGCAAGGCTTTTCTTCGGTTAAAAAAGCTCTGAGACACGGTTTTACAGCCTCAGTTTGCCCTTGATGAAGGCCAATGCATCGGCGGCCGGAACCTGGGTCGGTTCGGTATCTCGGCGATGCTGGTATTCCAGGTGGCCTTCTTTCAGGCCCCGGTCGCCAATCGTCACGCGGTGCGGCACGCCGATGAGTTCCCAGTCGGCAAACATGGCGCCCGGGCGCTCGTTGCGGTCGTCCAGAATCACGTCAATACCTGCAGCCATCAGTTCGGCGTACAAGGTGTCGGCAGCCGCTTTGACATCTGCGAAACGGTCTGGGCTGATGGGGCACAGAACTACTGTGAAGGGCGCAATCGCGTCCGGCCAAATGATGCCTTTGGCGTCATGGTTCTGCTCAATCGCAGCGGCGGGCAGGCGGGTGATACCAATGCCGTAGCAACCCATTTCTAAAAACTGCGGCTTGCCGTTTTCACCCAGAAAGGTGGCGTTCATGGCTTTGCTGTATTTGGTGCCGAGGTAAAACACGTGGCCGACTTCAATGCCGCGTTCAATGGCTAGAACCCCCTTGCCGTCGGGGGAGGCGTCGCCCTGGACGACATTGCGGATGTCTGCGATCACGTCGGGCTCGGGCAGGTCGCGCCCCCAGTTGACACCGGTGAGGTGGAAGTCGATGTCATTGGCGCCGCACACCCAGTCGGCCATGGCCGCGACTTCACGGTCAACCACCAGCTTGGCAGGTTTGAGAATACCGAGCGGGCCAAGGTAGCCGGGCTTGCAGCCGAAGTGGTCTTCAATCTCTGGCAAGGTTGCAAAACGAAAGCCAGCCATGCCCGCTACCTTGCCGACTTTCACTTCATTCATGTCATGGTCACCGCGCAGCAGCAACAGCCAAACCTGAGTTTTGGCGACTTCATTTTTGTCGTTCAGCGTGTCGGTGGCCAGCACCAAGGATTTGACGGTCGATGCCAGCGGTATGCCCAAAAGTTTGGCCACATCCGCGCAGGTCGATTGACCCGGCGTGGCCGTCTTGGTCATGGCCTGTGTTGCAGCTTTGCGCTCGCCTTGTGGTGCCAGTGCTTCGGCTTTTTCAATGTTTGCGGCGTAGTCGCTCGTGGGGCAGTACACGATGGCGTCTTCACCGGTGGCGGCAATCACCTGAAACTCTTGGCTCAAGTCGCCGCCAATCGCCCCGCTGTCGGCGGCCACGGCGCGGTAGCTCAGGCCAAAGCGGTCAAAAATCCTGCGGTAGGCGTCGGACATGTTCTGGTAGCTGACTTTGGCTGCCGCCTCGTCGCGGTCAAAGCTGTATGCGTCCTTCATGATGAACTCGCGGCCGCGCATCAGGCCGAAGCGGGGGCGGCGTTCGTCCCTGAATTTGGTTTGAATCTGGTACAGATTTTTGGGTAACTGTTTGTAGCTTTTGATGTCCTGGCGCATCACGTCGGTCACCACTTCTTCGCTGGTGGGCTGCACGATAAAGTCGCGGCCATGACGGTCCTGGATGCGCAGCAGCTCTGGCCCCATTTTTTCAAAGCGGCCGGTCTCCTGCCACAGCTCGGCGGGTTGAATGACTGGCATCGTCATTTCAATGGCACCGGCCTTGTTCATTTCGTCGCGCACAATGGCCTCGACCTTGCGAATCACGCGCAGCCCCATCGGCATGTAGTTATAGATGCCTGCGCCGAGTTTTTTGATCAACCCGGCGCGCGTCATCAACTGGTGGCTGGCGATTTCTGCGTCAGCAGGTGCTTCTTTGAGGGTGGAAATGTAAAACTGCGAGGCTTTCATGGGCTGATTTCTGATGAATTCTGAATGATTTTTTGAGTATGGGCGGGCAGCTCAGGCGTCTTGCACTTGGCTTTGCTGAGTTCGCTGTGCATAATGGACTCAGTTTAAAAAATTTGAGGTTTGATTATGCTCGACCGGGACGGCTTTAGGCCCAACGTCGGCATCATCTTGCTCAACCATAAAAGTCAGGTTTTTTGGGGCAAGCGTATTCGCACACACTCGTGGCAGTTTCCACAGGGCGGCATTGATCGGGGTGAAAATCCCGAACAGGCGATGTTTAGGGAACTGCATGAAGAAGTGGGGCTGATGCCGCAGCACGTGCAAGTGCTGGCCCGAACCCGAGACTGGTTGCGCTATGAGGTGCCTGACCGGTTCATCCGCCGCGATGCGCGTGGACATTACAAAGGCCAGAAACAAATATGGTTTCTGTTGCAGCTGGTCGGTCACGACTGGGATTTGAACCTGCGCGCCACCGACCACCCCGAGTTTGATGCCTGGCGCTGGAACGATTACTGGGTGCCACTTGATGTGGTGGTCGAGTTCAAACGTGGCGTGTATGAAATGGCGTTGACTGAACTGGCGCGCTTTGTGCCGCATCTGGACTGGCGCGGTGATGTGCGGCCCGACAACTATAGGCATCACAACCGCTATGAGCGCGGCCATGGCCAGAGAGCAGAGCAGGGCCATTTTTCAAGATCTGGCGTGGCGCTTGAGCTGCCGCCTGGCGCCAGTTTTGAGCCCGACCCGCAAACCAGCCAGCCAGTGGACGGGGAAAGAAAAAATGAACATTAAAAATCCCCTGTTCCGTCGGGTGATGGTGTTCGCTCTGTTGGCATTTGCAGCGCAGGTGCAGGTGCAGGCGCAGCAGATTTTTGCGAGTGATGCCGAGTGGAAGGAAACAGACGCTCCGCCCCCGCCGGCGTTTGATGTCAACAAATTGATCTTGTTTGATGTTCCGACCAGCACGTCACTGGTTTACGGGGTTGACCCCGCAACCATCAGCATTTCAAAAAGCGACAGCCTGGTGCGATATGTGGTGGTGGCTACCAGCGCCAGCGGCGTACGAAACGTGATTTACGAGGCATTGCGCTGCTCAACCGGTGAGTTCAAAACCTATGCCCGCTATTTGCCAAATGGCAAGTGGAGTCTGGTCGGCAATCCGCAGTGGCGCTCGGTGTTTGACCACATGCCGTCTAAACATCCGCTGCGCCTGGCCAAAGCCGGCGCGTGCGACCATGCTGCGCCAGCGGGCTCGGTCGCTGAGCTGGTGAATAAGCTGAAGAATCCGCCGCGATTCCTGGACCAGTAGACGAAGAGTCCAGCCCTGGGCCTCAGCGCATCAAGACGAGGTTGGTGCGATGCACCATTTCTGGCTCGCCGGTGTAGCCCAGCAGCTTTTCAAACTCCGTCGAGGCCTTGCGGCAAATCAGCCGCGCCTCAGCGCTGGAGTAGTTGGCCAGGCCGCGGGCAATTTCAACATCCTCCGTGCTTTTGATGGCGATCACGTCACCACGCGAAAACTCGCCCGACACGGCGGTCATGCCAATCGGCAGCAGGCTCTTGCCCTCGAGCGCCACTTTGGCCGCAGCGCCGGCGTCTACCGTGACTGAGCCGCGCATTTGCAGATGGTCGGCCATCCATTGCTTTCGGGCCTGATTTTTGGCAGTTTGCGCCACCAGCAGCGTACCAATCGCTTCGCCCTGGCTTAGGCGAATCAGCACCGAGGGCTCCCGGCCCCAGGCAATCACGGTGGAGGCACCCGAACCAGCAGCGCGCTTGGCGGCGAGGATTTTGGTGATCATCCCTCCGCTACCGATACTGGAGCCCACGCCGCCGGCCATCGCCTCAAGCGCTGCGTCGCCGGCCTTGCCCACATGCACAAACTGTGCGGCAGGGTCTTTGCGCGGGTCCGCCGTGTACAGGCCTTTTTGATCGGTCAGGATCACCAGCGCGTCGGCCTCGATAAGATTGGCCACCAGCGCTCCCAGGGTGTCGTTGTCGCCAAACTTGATCTCGTCGTTGACAACGGTGTCGTTCTCATTGATGACGGGCACCACACCCAGACTCAGCAGCGTCAGCAAGGTCGAACGCGCATTCAGGTAGCGCTCCCGGTCGGCCAGGTCGGCATGCGTGAGCAGAACCTGCGCACTGCCAATGCCGTTTTCCCGCAATTGCGTCTCATACACCTGTGCCAAGCCCATCTGCCCTACTGCCGCCGCCGCCTGCAGCTCGTGGATGGCTTTGGGGCGACTGGCCCAACCCAGGCGTTTCATGCCCTCGGCAATCGCGCCGCTGCTGACCATGATGACCTCACGCCCATCCTTGACCAAGGCCGCCAGCTGCTCACACCACTGGCCAATGGCCACGGCATCCAGGCCACGCCCTTCATCGGTGACCAGGCTGGAGCCGACCTTGACCACGATGCGTTTGGCATGGCGAAGGACGTGGGCGTTGGTTATTTCTTGCATGGTCAGAGTATTGGAAGCAGTTCAGCTGTATTCACGCATCTTTCAGTGTCATTCAGGGCTACAGGTGAATGGATATTTGGGTGAGCAGCTCCTGAAGAAATAGCAGCCAGCTTATTCTGGGGGCAACTCCACAAAACGTGGATCGACTTCTTCCACTGGCTGTTCACTTTTTTGTACCTTTTTGACGTGCTGGTAAATTGTCTTGATCAGGTGTTCGCAGCCTTCGCGTGTCAGGGCCGATATTTCAAACACAGGGCCTTTGAACTTGAAGCGCTTGACGAAATCCTGGACGATTTCTGCGCGCTTGTCACCGTCCACCATGTCCAGCTTGTTCAGCACCAGCCAGCGCGGCTTTTTAAACAGGGCATCGTCGTATTTTTTCAGCTCGCCCACGATTGCCTTGGCCTGCGCGACAGGGTCAACGCTCTCGTCAAACGGTGCCAAATCAACAATATGGAGCAGCAGCCGGGTGCGTTCCAGATGGCGCAAAAACAAATGGCCCAAGCCAGCGCCTTCAGAGGCTCCTTCAATCAGGCCGGGCAGGTCGGCCACCACAAAGCTTTGCTCAGGCGCAACGCGCACCACGCCCAAATTCGGGTGCAGGGTGGTGAAAGGGTAGTCGGCAATGCGTGGCCGTGCATTGGAGACAGCGGTAATAAAAGTGGATTTACCCGCATTGGGCATACCCAGCAAACCGACATCGGCCAACACTTTCAGTTCCAGTTTCAGGCTTTTTCGCTCACCGGGCCAGCCTGGCGTTTTGCTGCGCGGTGCACGGTTGGTAGAGCTTTTAAAGCGCAGGTTGCCAAAGCCACCGTCGCCGCCTTTGGCAATCAAAACCTGCTCGCCTGGCTCCATCAGCTCGAACAGCACCTCGCCCGTTTCGGCATCACTCAAAATACTGCCAACCGGCATTTTCAAGATCACGTCATCGCCCTTGGCGCCGAACATGTCTGAACCCATGCCGTGCCCGCCATTTTTGGCATCGTGGCGGCGTGAAAAGCGAAAATCAACCAGCGTGTTCAGGTTGATGTCGGCCACCGCATAAACATGGCCACCGCGCCCGCCGTCACCGCCGTTCGGGCCACCAAATTCTTTGTATTTTTCATGGCTGAACGAGACGCAGCCCGCCCCGCCATCGCCAGCGGCAATGTCAATAAAGGCTTCGTCAACGAATTTCATGGTGTGGCTCTCATCAGATCACTCAAGAGAAGTAGTCTACAAATAAAAAAGCCCCGACAGGTCGGGGCTTCGAGGGTGTCACAAGGACTTGTCGAAGTAATTGACTTATGCCGGGGTGGCAACAGCCGTCACGCTGACAGTTTGCTTGGACAACGCGCCCTTGATCGCGAATGAGACTTGACCGTCTATCAGTGCAAACAGGGTGTGGTCCTTGCCGATACCGACATTGGTACCGGGGTGAAACCGGGTGCCGCGCTGGCGAACAATGATGCTGCCTGCGTTGATGACTTCGCCGCCAAATTTTTTGACGCCAAGCATTTTAGGCTGTGAGTCGCGCCCGTTTCGCGTAGAGCCGCCGCCTTTTTTCTGTGCCATTTTTCAGTTACTCCTGATGGTGCCGGGTTTACCCAGCAATCGCGCCAATTTGCAGTTCTGTGTAGTTCTGCCGATGGCCCTGGCGTTTTTGGTAGTGCTTGCGCCTGCGCATTTTGAAAATGCGAATCTTGTCGCCTCTGCCGTGAGAGATGACTGTCACAGTAACACTGGCACCTAGCACCAAGGGCGTACCAACTTTGATATCAGCGCCGTTTCCGACAGCCAACACTTGGTCAATAACGATCTCTTGGCCTACGTCCGCAGCAATCTGTTCTACTTTAATTTTTTCACCAGCAGCAACCTTGTATTGTTTGCCACCGGTTTTTATGACCGCGTACATGTAAGACCTCTTAATATTAAGTTCTGCAGACGGATTTCTGCAGAGCCCAAGATTCTAGCATGGAGAGGCACCAATAACCATAGCGGCCAAATACGGCCCAATGCGCTGACGCTTTATGTCGTCCGACTTCCTATAATCAGATATCTACACCGTCGGGATTTGCCTCTTTTGTCTGCCAATTCATCCAGCACCGCAGCCGCTCTCACTCTGATTGCCGACGACATGCGCGGCATGGATTCGGTTATTGCCAGACGATTGCAGTCGGATGTGCCGCTGGTCAGTCAGGTGTCCCAGCACATCATTGCCGCGGGTGGCAAGCGCCTGCGGCCGGCGCTGTTGCTTTTAATGTGCGGGGCGCTCGGTTACCGGGGTGAACAGCGCTTCAACATGGCAGCAGTGGTTGAATTTATCCACACCGCCACCTTGCTGCACGACGATGTAGTCGATGAGTCCACATTGCGGCGTGGCCGCGCCACGGCCAACGAGTCCTTTGGAAATCCGGCCAGCGTACTGGTTGGCGATTTTTTATATTCGCGGGCGTTTCAGATGATGGTGGAGGCAGCTGACATGCGCATCATGCAAACCCTTGCCGAAGCCACCAATGTGATTGCTGAAGGTGAGGTGCTGCAGCTGATGAACATGCATAACGCCAGCCTGACCCAAGAAGATTACCTGCTGGTCATACGCTCCAAAACGGCCAAACTTTTTGAGGCCAGCGCCCGACTGGCTGCCTTGCTGGCCAAGTCACCCGTGGCGGTTGAAAAAAGTTGTGCCGATTACGGCTTGGCACTGGGTACAGCGTTTCAGGTGATTGACGATGTGCTCGACTATGACGGCGACGTCCAGGTGATGGGTAAAAACCTGGGTGACGACTTGCGCGAAGGCAAGGCGACCTTGCCGCTGATCATTGCCATGCAGCGCGGCTCGCCGCAGGAATGCGGTGTTATCCGGGAGGCGATAGAAACTGGCGGCACGGCCAGCATGGCGGAAATCATCGACATCGTGCAAAAAACCGGCGCCCTGACGGCCACCCGTGACGCAGCGGCGGCCGAGGCACAGCTCGCGCTGGATGCTTTGCAGAACCTGCCCGGCAATGTCTTCAGCGACGCCCTGCGGCAGTTGGCGTCTCAGCTGCTAGGTCGACGTTCCTGAACCTGCCCGAGCCCGTGGCGGCGTTTGGGACGTCATCATCTGTGCCTCCACAAAGCTCGCCGCCCTGCGTTTTTGAGGTCACTGTTTTGAGCTGCCAAAAGAATGCTCACAGAGCAGGCTTTTTTCATTTATCTGGCTTGTTTCAGACGATTGAGGGGTTAACATCATCGGATGAGACCAATCGATCGCGCTGCAACCTACTTCAAGTTTCTCAACCTGCTGAACGCCGTCCGGGACCTGTCGAGTTTCCCATCGCTGGATGCCCTTGAAGAACGGTTGCTCAACACCCTGGCCGCCACCTGGCATACGAACAGACGCATCACCGTG
>CAMARI010000041.1 GCA_945860515.1 Polaromonas sp. YR568 | reverse complement strand
AAGGTGCTGAAAAACGAAGACGACGACGGTTGGGCCGTCGCCATGATCAAGGATGGCGAGCCTGAGCCCGCGCTGATTGGCCCGTGGACCATGGGCCGCGACAAAAAGAACCCCAAACCGCTGGATGGCAATGCCTTCAGCACGTTGGTTAAAACTGCGTCAGAGTTTGTGCGCAGACACGAACAGCAACGGCACGCCGAGCTGCACCAGAGCGTGACGATCACGGCGGCATCAGGAAGGGTGACTGTCAACCTGGACATCACGCCCGATGAAGACAACCCCTACGCCACGCTGAGCGCGCGAGACGACGGTGGCGACTTGCTGGCTGAAGTGCGCGCTGCAGCATCGTTCAAGCTCAACCGCGCCAGCGCCGAGCGCTGGGCGGCAAATCATTTTGAAAAGCCCGCATGATCTTTGCACCTGACCTGGCCGCCGTCACCCACGGCATTCAACTGGCTGTGGCGCCGGTTTTCTTGTTGACGGCGGTGTCGAGCATGATCGCGGCGACAGCGGGCCGCCTGGGCCGCATCATTGACCGTGCGCGGCTTTTAGAAGGTCGGCTGGACACGGGCAATATTGAAGAACAACGCAGCTTGACGATGTACGCAAAACTCAAGCAACTGCGCCATCGTGGCTGGCTGGTCAATGGCTGCATTGCCTTGTTGACACTGTGCGCCGTGCTGATCGGTCTGACGATTATTTTGCTGTTCTTGGGTGAGACCAGCGAGCTGCCTATTTTGAAAATCGCCACCATCAGTTTTCTGTCAGGCGTGGCTTGTTTTTTGGCAGCGCTGCTGTGTTTTCTGGCCGAAACGCTGCAAGCCACCAAGCTGCTGAAGTTTGCCGAAGCGCCGCCTTCGCAAACCAAAGCTAGCTGATAATCACTATCATTTTAATAGCTGCTAGCGCTCGGACCGATTAGTCTGCCGCCTTGTTTTCCAGGTAAAAAGCCCTTTTCGAGGGTAGATTAGCCTCCACAGACGGTAGATCGACCATGACCGGCTGGCCTGGCGTGGTGCAACCGGTGTCGCAGCATTTGCCGGGCTGGCGGTTTTGGGTGATGGCGCGGTTCGGGTCGTGCGGCACGCCCTGTCCATCAATGCCTCTTTCAAGAATGCGCTCGACCAGTTCAACCTTGCTGCCGACCGGATAGTTGCGGTAAATCTCCTGCTTCATGGCCGCGGGCGAACCGCCGCCGTGCATGCTGATGACGCTGTACCAGCCGCCCTGGTAACCAGCCGTCAGGTCTTCAATAAAGCGGGCGGTTTGAATGCGTTGCTCATAAGGCACGTCCGGGTTCGCACGCAACACCTCGGACAGCTTTGCGCCAGTCTCGGGATTGTGGTCTTCATCGGGACCGGGCAGGGTGACGATGAGGCCGCCGCTGACGTAATGCGCAATGCGGTGCATGTCGTAAATTTTGGTGGCCAGCAGCAATTTGCCAATGTTGCTGAACACCGGATCGGGCATAAAGGTTTTGCTGTGCTCGTCTGGCTTGCCGTACACGCTGGCTGCAACGCCGCAGGCAAAAAAACTTTCCGTGATGGTGATCAGCTCGACCATCTGCTCGCGCAAATGGGTTTCTTTGCCGGGATCAAAACCGTTGGCCTCGCACATCAGCGCACCGGCACCAATCAGCAAGTCACCAAAGCCTGCGCGTGCGCCAATGCAAGTGTGGCGGTGGTGCGTGGCGTAGCTGTAGGTCAGGTGGCCGGTGTGTTCCCATTCGCCCGCGTAAAACACGTCGTCATAAGGCACAAACACCTTGTCGAACATCACCACGCCGGTGCTCTGGCCGTATTTGCGGCTAAACAGCGCTGCGCCGTGCTCGACCTTTTCTCCCGGGCGGCCCGCCGGTCGCGCGATGATGGTGATGCCGGGTGCGTCAATCGGTACCGCGCAGCAGACGGCGAAGTCAGCGTCAGCTTTGCCCATGTTTCGGCATGGCATGACCAGCAACTCATGCATGTACGGCGCGCCAGTCACGATGGCCTTGGTGCCCGAAATGACGATACCCCGCTTGCCGTTGTGGAGGGCGTTGCGCTCCACCACATGCACATAGCTGTCCACATTGGCCTGCTCGTGGGGGCGGCGGCTGCGGTCGCCTTTGGCATCCGTCATGGCAATGCCCAGCGTCAGGTCCTGGTCTTGCACACGGTGCAGGTAATTCAAAAACCGTGCGGTGTTTTCTGTGGTGCCGCGTGCGTCATCGATTCTGGCACTCACCTGGCCAATGGCGTTCATCGCGTCGTGTGTCAGGTAGCGCTGGGCGCAGCCGGTTTCCTGACAGACCAGACGTACCGCTTCAAGCTTGTTGAGCAAATCGCCGCTGCTGGTGTTGATGTGCGTCAAGCGGTTCACTGTTCTGCCGCTGGTGTGTTGCACGGCAGTCATGATGGGGGCGTATTTGGCCTTGAGCGCGTAGTCATAGGTCAACGCAATCGCATTGATGCCGGGGTCAAAGCCGCGCTCGTCAGCCACTCTGTTGACAAGCTGGCCGTCCAGAAACACGCGCGGTTTGTAGCGGCGAAGCGACTCGCGAAAGTCGTTGCCAGACATCAGGGTAGCGGCGGGAGCGGGTGCATTCATGCTGGTCTCCAAAAAATATTGACAATATTTAAACACCGTTCAATTTAAAAAACAAGCGTCAATTATTCGGGTTTTGTGGCGTTTACGTTTACAGTTGACGCATGGAAGCCAGAGCCGCCAGGCAGCAAGCCCAAACTGACTCACGCCGCGCGCTGATGCTGGACGCTGCGCGCGCGGTGTTCGACAAGCTGGGCATTGAAGGCGCGAGTATTCGCGAAATTGCCAAACAGGCGGGGTATACACCGGGCGCGATTTATTCTTATTTTGAAAACAAGGAAGCCATTTATGGCGCGCTGCTGGCCGAGTCGCTGGAGCGATTAAACGCCGCTGTCGATGCGGCGGGTCATGACAGCTTGCCCGCCACCGACATGCTGGATGCCAAAGCCAACGCCTGGTTTGGTTTTTTTGCCGCCCATCCGCGTGATCTGGACCTGGGGTTTTATCTGGTGCAAGGCATGCGGCCGCGAGGTTTGAGCGCTGACTTGAACGATCAGCTCAATGACCGCCTGCACGAGGCGCTGCGCCCTTGTGAGCTAGCCTTGCAAGCGATGGGTCTGAATGCAGAAGACGCTTTGCGTGAAAATACAGCCCTGTTTGCACACGGCGTCGGCTTGCTGCTGATGATGCACACCGGACGCATTCGCATGTTTGGGCAAGATGCGACGCTGCTGTTTGAAGACTATGTGATTGGGCTGATTGAGCGCTTGCAAAGCCAAAAAACCACCCATTGAAGGAATCCTGATGTTGCTAGATGCCGATGATGCCCAGCTCGTGCTGGTCGATTACCAGACCCGCCTGATGCCGGTGATTTTTGAAAACGAGTTGGTCATTGCCAATGCGGTGCGACTGGCGCGCATGGCTCAGGCATTGCAAATACCGGTGTGGGCGACAGAGCAAAGCCCCGACAAGCTGGGCCCCAACGTGGATGCTGTGCGCGCTGCGGTTGAATCGGCTGGCGGCAGAACCCTGGCCAAGGCGCATTTCAGCGCGCTGGCCGATGGCTTGGGCGACTGGCTACGGCCACCGGCACGCAAGTCAACCCAAGGAGGCAACGCCCGCAGCATGCCCAAACACCTGCAAAAGGCCGCGCCAGAACCCGAAGAAGGTCGCAGCACCATCGTTATCGCCGGTTGCGAGGCACATGTCTGCCTGATGCAGACCGCGCTCGACTTACTGGATGACGAGTTTGAGGTGTGGGTGGTGACGGACGCCTGCAGCTCGCGCACCGAGCGCAACCGCGATGCCGCCTTTGACCGCCTGGCCGGCAATGGGGCAGAGCTGGTGACCACCGAGATGGTGGCGTTTGAATGGCTGCGCACGGCAGAGCACGAGGCGTTCAGTGAGTTGCTGAAGCTGGTCAAGCAAGGCTGAACGCCAGTTGAGCTCGTTGCTATATATTCAATAGCTATTAGGGTCTTATTTGTTGGGCTGGGGGCGGTTTTAACCCTGAAAGTCGGTTCAAAACAGGTTTTTTGCTTGTGCAACTTGTTTTAGCTGCCAAATAGGCCTATAGCCCCCTATCTGTTTGGTTTAGTAGCTCCTTATTAAATAGCAAGTCGCGACTCAACCGGTGACGGTGTGTGCTTCTGTCAGCCAGTTGCAAGCCCATGATTCACAATCACGAATTCAGTGTTAGCGTTTTTTTTAAAACATCGCGAATGGAGACAACCCATGCCAAGCCCCCTGACCAGCTATGCCGACTTTTACCAACACTCGATTGACCAGCCCGACGCTTTTTGGATCGAACAGGCCAAGCTGATTGACTGGTTTGTGCCGTTTACACGGGTCTGTAACAACGACAAGCCGCCCTTTGCCCATTGGTTTGAAGGCGGCAAAACCAACCTGTGCCACAACGCGGTAGACCGCCACCTCGCCACGCGTGGCGACCAGGCGGCGCTGATCTATGTGTCTAGTGAGACGGGCGTTGAGAAGACTTACAGCTTCAAGGAGTTGCACCTGGAAGTGCAGCGCATGGCCGCCAGCCTGAAGGCCATGGGTGTGGCGCAGGGCGACCGCGTGCTGATCTATATGCCCATGATTGCCGAGGCGGCGTTTGCCATGCTGGCGTGCGCGCGTATTGGCGCGATTCATTGTGTGGTGTTTGGCGGCTTTGCCAGCGGCTCGCTGGCCTCGCGGATTGACGACGCATCGCCCAAAGTGATTGTCAGCGCCGACGCTGGGTCACGCGGCGGCAAAGTGGTGGCCTACAAGCCGCTGCTGGACGAGGCCATTCGCCTGTCCAGCCACAAACCAGAGGCGGTGCTTCTGGTTGACCGGTCACTTGCGACCATGGACATGACGCCCGGCCGCGACCTGCTTTGGGCCGACCTGCGCGCCAAGTACATGCATGCTCAGGTGCCGTGCGAAGCGCTGGATTCAACGGCCATCAGCTACACCATTTACACCAGCGGCACGACTGGCAAACCCAAGGGCGTGCAGCGGGACACCGGCGGCTATGCGGTGGCACTGGCCGCCAGCATGAAGCATATTTTTGACGCCCAGCCGGGCGAAACCTATTTTTCGACCAGCGACATTGGCTGGGTGGTGGGCCACAGCTACATCATTTACGGCCCGCTGATCGCAGGCATGGCCAGCATCATGTACGAAGGCTTGCCGACCCAGGGCATGGACGGACAGCCCAATGGCGGCGTCTGGTGGAGCCTGGTTGAAAAGTACAAGGTGACGGCCATGTTCAGCGCGCCCACAGCGGTGCGGGTGCTGAAAAAGCAGGACCCGGCGTATTTGAAAAAATACGACCTGAGCAGCCTGCGCGCTTTGTTTTTGGCAGGCGAGCCGCTCGACGAGCCCACCGCCCGCTGGATCAGTGAGGGCCTGAATGTGCCCATCATTGACAACTACTGGCAGACCGAAACTGGCTGGCCACTCATCACCCTGTTGTCGGGTTCCAGCAACGGCGTCGAAAGAAAAACGCCCAAGTTCGGCAGCCCTGGCGTTCCGATGTACGGCTACCGGGTCAAGATCTTGCACGAGTCGACCGGCGAAGAGCTCACCAGGCCGAATGAAAAAGGCGTGGTGGTGATTGAAGGCCCAACGCCCCCCGGCTTCATGCAAACCATCTGGAAGGACGATGCGCGTTTTGTCAACACCTACTGGAAGTCCGTGCCCGGCAAGATGGTGTACAACACCTTTGACTGGGGCATCCGGGACGAAGACGGGTATTACTTTATTTTGGGCCGTACCGATGACGTGATCAATGTCGCAGGCCACCGGCTGGGCACACGTGAAATTGAAGAAAGCATTTCTGGCCACGCCATGGTGGCCGAGGTGGCAGTGGTCGGTGTCGCCGATGCACTCAAAGGCCAGGTGGCAATGGCCTTTGTTGTACCAAAAGACGCTGCCACCCTCACCGATGCTTCTGCCGCCCTCAAGCTGGAAGGCGAGATCATGAAGCGCGTCGATGGCGACCTGGGTGCCGTCGCCCGGCCATCACGCGTTCGCTTTGTGTCGTTGCTGCCCAAAACCCGCAGCGGCAAGCTGCTGCGCCGCGCCATTCAGGCGGTGTGCGAAGGCCGCGATGCGGGGGACTTGACCACGATGGATGATCCTGCCGCTCTAGAGCAAATCAGGGATCGCGTCAAGCTAGGGTAAGTTGGGAGTGACCTGAGACAGCGAGAGAACACAATATAAGGAATCACTTATATTTAAAGAACTGAGGCAAAACTTTGGCTGCTGGCTTATCTGAACAAGACCGCGTTTTTGACCTGGCTGCCGGTCTTTTCGCCGTATTGGCCACACCCATGCGTTTGCGCATCCTGTCTGCGGTGTGCGAGCAGGAAAAATCAGTCAGCCAATTGCTGCTGGAGATTGATACCACCCAGCCCAATTTGTCGCAGCATCTGGCGGTGCTGTTTAAAACCGGTGTCTTGGCCAAGCGCAAAGAAGGCACCCAGGTGATTTACCGTGTACATAGCCAAAAGGCCGTCGCCCTGTGCCGCAGTGTGTGTACGCAGATCGCCATTGAGATGGACGAACCAGAGGCGGTGTCTATTGGTCAGGCACTCAGCCCGCGGTCCCCTGTTCTGGCTTGAATATGCTCAATCGCTTCATCCAGCGCGCGCCTGAAAACTTTTTGTCGGCGCAGCAAATCAAGGACGTGAAAGCGGGTCGGCGCGGTTTTTTAGCGGGCGCTTTTGCAGCAGCGGTGGCGGGCGTACAAGCACAAACGCCCGCTGGTGACCCCAACATTTTGAACCTGCCCGCCCACAGCAAGGGCCTGGGCCAGCCGGTTGCCGCGCGACCTTACGGTCTGCCCAGCGAATTTGAAAAAAACCTGCAACGCCGTGAAAGCCCCGGCCTGACCCGCGTGGGCGCGGCCAGCGTCAGCTTTGTGCCGCTGCAATCGCTGTTCGGCATCATCACACCCAGCGGCCTGCATTTTGAAAGGCACCACCAGGGCTGGTGGGACATTGACCCGTCAAAACACCGCTTGATGATCAATGGTTCAGACGACAGCATGCTCAAGCGGCCCATGGTCTTTGACATGGACGACATCATGCGCCTGCCCAGTGTCAGCCGCATGTGCTTTATTGAATGCGGTGCCAACACTGCAATGGAGTGGAACAACACCGCTGTGCCCACTGTGCAATACACCCACGGCATGCTCAGTTGCAGTGAATTTACCGGCGTGCCGCTCATCACTCTGCTGGAGATGTGTGGCGCTGATTTGAAGCGCGCCAAGTTTGTGCTGGCTGAAGGCGCGGATGGCTCCGGCATGACGCGCACCATTCCCATGAGCCTG
The DNA here is from genome assembly GCA_945860515.1 of Polaromonas sp. YR568. Lineage (GTDB taxonomy): Bacteria > Pseudomonadota > Gammaproteobacteria > Burkholderiales > Burkholderiaceae_C > Polaromonas. The sequence goes on along the minus strand of CAMARI010000041.1, from coordinate 11,407 downwards.
ATTAAAAGCGGCGAGGTGTTGGTTGCGTATGGCCAAAACGGCGAAATGCTGCGGCCCGAAAACGGTTACCCGCTGCGCTTGGTCGTGCCCGGTATTCAGGGGGTGAGCTGGGTCAAGTATTTGCGGCGCATTGAAGTCGGCGACATGCCCTACGGCGCCAAAGACGAGACGCTGCACTACGTGGACTTGCTGCCAGACGGAACGCACCGGCAGTACAGCGGTATGCAGGAGGTCAAAAGCGTCATCACCTCGCCAAGTGGCGGGCAGGTGGTGCTGCAAAAAGGTTTTCACAGCATCACCGGGCTGGCTTGGAGCGGGCGTGGCAAAGTCAAAAAAGTCGATGTGTCCATTGATGGTGGCCGTAACTGGCGGGCTGCGCGGCTTGAAGGCCCGGTGCTGGCCAAGTGCCTGACGCGCTTTAACACCGATTTTGTCTGGGACGGCAAGCCTGTGATTCTGCAAAGCCGGGCGGTCGATGAGACGGGACAGATTCAACCCACCTACCAGGCGCTGCGTGCTGTGCGCGGTGGGCGCAGCATCTATCACAACAACGCGATTCAGTCTTGGCTGCTGGGTGAAAACGGCGAGGTGAAAAATGTTCAAGTGGGTTAGTTCATGTGCACTGTGCCTGCTGCCCTGGCTGGTTTGCGCTCAAACGGTCACTCAAACGGTCAAGTACCCTGGCATAGGCCGCACCGCCACGCCGCAAGAAATCAAAGCCTGGGACATCGACGTGCGGCCCGACTTCAAAGGCTTGCCAAACGGGCAGGGCAGTGTCAAGCAGGGTGAAGTGTTGTGGGAGGCACAGTGCGCGTCGTGCCACGGCAGCTTTGGCGAATCAGCTGAAGTGTTCACCCCGCTGGCTGGCGGTGTGACGCCGCAGGACATGGCCACTGGCCGTGTCAAAAGCCTGCTCCCCGGCCAAAACCAGCCGCAGCGCACCACGCTGATGAAGCTGTCCACCCTGTCAACGCTGTGGGACTACATCAACCGCGCCATGCCGTGGAACGCGCCCAAGTCACTGAGCGCCGACCAGGTTTACGCGGTCACTGCTTACACCCTGCATTTGAGCAACGTCTTGCCCGCCGATTTTGTGTTGAGCGACCGCAATATCAGGCAGGTTCAGGCGCAGCTGCCCAATCGCAACGGCATCACAACGGCGCACAACTTGTGGCCGGGCCGGGAACTGGGCGGCACAGCCAAACCTGACGTGCAAGGCAACCATTGCATGAGCCATTGCGCTGGGGCAACTGTGGTTGTTAGCAGCCTGCCTGAATACGCCAGAGACGCCCACGGCAATCTGGCCGAGCAGTCCCGCAGCATCGGCCCCAGCCGTGGGGCTGAAACGGACCCCAAAAACGACAAAACAGCTCAAAAAAGTCAAAATAAACTATCAAAAATGGCTGTAGACCCAACAACGCCTGGGCAAGCAGCTCCTGAAAGCATAGCAGCTGTTTCGCTGGCCAGTATCCAGCCGGTGCTCGACAAAAACGCCTGCTTGGCCTGCCACGGCATGAGCACCAAGCTGGTTGGCCCGTCGTTCAAAGACATCGCCGCACGCTATAAAACCACTGACGGCGCGGTCAATCTGCTATCGGGCAAAATAAGCAACGGTGGACAAGGCGTCTGGGGTGCCATACCGATGCCCGCCCAGGCTTTGAGCGCAGCAGAGTCTGCCCGCATTGCGCAGTGGCTTGTTGGCGGTATGCTGCCCTAGAGCACCGGAAAACGAGCAGTAGTTCTATTCCAGTTATAGAATTTTTGTGTCAAGTCAAGTCGAGTCAAGTTATTCAGTCAGTTTGTAGTGAAGGAGTCAACAATGGAACGTCGAGATTTTTTAGCCCGCTCTTCTGGTGCCACTGCAGTGGCGATTGCCACCAGCGTCGGCTTGCCAGCGCATGCGCAAACAGCAGCAGTCAATGCCCCGGGCTGGAACAAAGCTGCTTTTGAGAGCAAGTCATTGGCAGAAGCTGCCAAGGCGATGGGCGCAACGAGTGCCCCGGTGGAAAGCAAAGACCTGGCGCTGCGCGCCCCGGAAATTGCAGAAAACGGCAACGTCGTGCGTATTGGTGCGCTCAGCAACATTGCCGGCACCACGCAAATTGCGTTTGTAGTTGAAAAAAACCCCAGCGCTTTGGCCGCCAGCTTCGACATCATGGCCGGTACCGACGCCAACGTCGAGACCAACGTCAAGATGGGCCAATCGTCTAACGTGTACGTGCTGGCCAAGGCGGGCGACAAATACTATTACGCAGTCAAAGAAGTCAAAGTAACACTCGGCGGCTGCGGCGGCTGATTCAGGAGAACGACATGTCAGATCCGATGAGAATCCGGGCCCAGGCCCAAGGCGACAAAACCACAGTGCGCGTGCTGGTCAGTCACGAGATGGAAAGCGGCCAGCGCAGGGACGCTGCCGGTAAAACCGTGCCTGCCTGGTTTATCCAGTCCGTCAGCGCCACCTGGAACGGCAAGCCCGTCATGAGCGCGCAGTGGGGCGCCGCCGTGTCAAAAAACCCGTTCATGCAATTTGCCTTCAAGGGCGGCAAGGCCGGCGACAAGATTGCCGTGACCTGGGTCGACAACCGGGGCGACAAACGCACTGATGAAGCCGTGGTGGCCTGAAACACGGATGAATGCGATGAAAAAACACCTTGTTTCTGCGCTTCTTGGTCTCGCCGTCGCAGCGCTCACCCCGCTTGTGCTGGCTCAAAAAACGACCGCCGAAGGTATTGCCGAATACCGCGCCATGCTGGCCGACGGCAACCCGGCCGAGCTGTACGAGGCCAAAGGCGAAGGCTTGTGGAAGCAGGCGCGCGGCCCTAAAAACGCATCGCTGGAAAAGTGCGACCTGGGCAAAGGCATGGGTGTCGTCAAAGGTGCTTTCGTAGAGCTGCCGCGCTACTTTGCAGACACCCAGCGGGTGCAAGACCTCGAATCGCGGCTGCTGACCTGCATGGAGCAATTGCAAGGCTTTGATGCTGCCGAGATTGCCAAAACCCGTTTTGGCGCGGGCGAACAAAAAACCATCGAATCGCTGGTGGCTTACATCTCGGGTGAATCACGCGAGATGATGTTTAACTTGCCGCAAAAGCACGCCCAGGAAAAGCTGATGTACGAAGTTGGCAAAAAAGTGTTTTACATGCGTGGCGGGCCGATGGACTTTTCGTGCGCATCCTGCCATGGCGAAGACAACAAACGCGTTCGGCTGCAAGACCTGCCCAACCTGACCAAGCTGCCGGGCGCCAGCACCGGTTTTGGCTCTTGGCCTGCCTACCGCGTGTCGGCCGGCGACTTGTGGAGCATGCAGCGCCGCCTCAACGACTGCTACCGCCAGCAGCGCTTTCCGTACCCTGGCTATGCGTCGGATGTGACGATTGCACTTAGCGTGTACATGGGCGTAAACAGCAAGGGCGGGGCCTCGACAGCGCCTGCCTTGAAACGTTGATCGAGAGTTGATTGAGCGCCCCTTGAGCACTGATTGAAAAACATGAAAAAAGTAACCTCAAAACTATCCGCCATCGCTGCAGCCGCACTCGTTGCCGGCTGCGCCGTCACCCCCAGCGCACAAGATGTTGAGCTGGCGACTGCCCAGGTCATGAAAAGCTCCTTCCGGGCGCAGGGCGACGCCAAACTCGACCGCCTCGTGCTGGATGCGTCTAACCAAGCCTGCTCGGACGCACAAGACAAATCGGTCGATGAAAAACTGGCCAAGGCGATAGAAGAAGCCAACCTGAAAACCGTGAAGTTCCCGGCAGACGGCAAGCTGATTGGCAATTGGGCAGAGGGCGAAAAAATTGCCCAGAACGGTCGCGGTCTGACCTGGACCGACAATGCTACTACTGCCAATGGTGGGGGCTGCTACAACTGCCACCAGATCAGCAAGGCCGAGCTGTCCTATGGCTCCCTTGGCCCCAGCCTGTACAACTACGGCAAGCTGCGCGGCGTCACTGATCCAGCCAACCCAGCGAGCAAACCGATTGTTGACTACACCTGGGGCAAGCTGTGGAACAGCAAGGCCTACAGCGCCTGTTCAGGCATGCCACGCTTTGGCCATGCCAGCATTTTGACGGTCGAGCAAATCAAGCACGTGATGGCGCTCCTGCTGGACCCGAAGTCCCCGGTCAACCAGTAAAAGCGAGCCAAAAACAGCTGTTCGCGCTGTTTTTGGCCTTTAAAGGTGCCAAATAGTGCTCTAGCCAATGAAAAAATCGGCGAGCAGCTCCTGAATTCATAGTATTCAAATTTCCCCAAGGCTGCCATGAACCTGTCTCGCCGAGAGTTTTCAAGCGTCATGGCGGCTGCGTTAGCCGCTGGTTTCCCCCTCCATTCAAGCGCTGCCAAAGGCGGCCACCTGTACAGCCCGCCCAAAACCGGCAATGTGCATTTGCTGCACATGACCGACTGCCACGCCCAGCTGCTGCCCAGCTACTTTCGTGAACCCTCCGTCAACCTTGGCGTGGGCGCAATGCAGGGGCAGCTGCCGCATTTGGTGGGTGAGCACTTGTTAAAAGCGGCGCATATCAAGTCTGGCACGCCCGAGGCCCATGCTTTTACGTATCTGAACTTTGAGCGTGCAGCCCAACAATACGGCACCGTGGGCGGCTTCGCACACATGGCCACACTGGTCAAACAACTCAAGGCATCGCGCCCCGGCGCGCTGCTGCTGGACGGTGGCGACACCTGGCAGGGCAGCGCCACTGCGCTGTGGACGCAAGGCCAGGACATGGTCGATGCCAGCAAGTTGCTGGGCGTTGACATCATGACCGGGCATTGGGACTTTACATATGGTGAAGACCGCATCAAAAAAATCGTCGATAGTGACTTTGCGGGCAAGATCGAATTTTTAGCCCAAAACGTCAAAACTAGCGACTTTGGCGATGCGGTCTTCAAACCCTATGTCATCAAGGACATGAATGGCGTGCGCGTTGCCATCATTGGCCAGGCCTTCCCCTACACGCCCATTGCCAACCCCAGCTGGTTGACGCCGAACTGGACCTTCGGCATTCGTGAAAACGAGATGCAGGAAACCGTCAACGAGGCCAGAGCCAAAGGCGCACAGGCCGTGGTGCTGCTCAGTCACAACGGCATGGATGTTGACTTGAAAATGGCCAGCCGCGTGACCGGTATTGACGCGATTTTGGGTGGGCACACCCATGACGGCGTGCCCGTCCCGGTGATCGTGAAAAACCCCGGCGGCCAGACCATCGTGACCAATGCAGGCAGCAACGGCAAGTTTTTGGGCGTGCTGGACCTGGACGTCAAAGGCAAGGCGGTCGTTGGTTTTAACTATCGCCTGCTACCGGTGTTCTCCAACCTGTTGCCGGCTGACAAAGACATGAGCGTATTGATTGCCAAGTTGCGCGCACCCTACCTGGCCAAGCTGACTGAAAAGCTGGCCACCACCGAGGGCACGCTTTACCGGCGCGGTAACTTCAACGGCACATTTGACCAGTTAATCCTTGACGCATTGATCGACGTCAAAGGCGCAGAGATCGCGTTTTCACCGGGCTTTCGGTGGGGCACGTCGCTGCTGCCCGGCCAGGCCATCACGCGCGAACACCTGATGGACCAGACCGCCATCACTTACCCCTGGACCACGCTGAGCGACATGCGCGGTGAGACCATCAAAACCATCCTGGAAGATGTGGGCGACAACCTGTTCAACCCTGACCCTTACTACCAGCAGGGCGGCGACATGGTGCGCACGGGCGGCCTGACCTATGCCTGTGAGCCGGGTGCAAAGATGGGCAACCGGATTCAGAACATGCGCCTGAACGGCAAATTGATTGAAGCCGATAAAACCTACAAGGTGGCAGGCTGGGCGCCAGTGGCCCAAGCCAGCAAAAACGCCGGGCCACCGGTCTGGGAGGTGGTGGAGAGCTACCTCAAGTCGAAAAAAGTCATCCAACCCGTCAAACCGAACACGCCGCAATTGCTGGGCGTCGCGGGCAACACAGGTTTGGCACCACTCTGAAATGGGTCGTGTCATGTTTAAGTGGCACAATCCGACTTGTTTCTGAAGTCCCTTCTAGGCGCAGTCGCATCCGCTCATCGGTTCAGCCGTGACAAGCGGGAGGTTTAATTAACCGGTTGCCAAAGGCTCATGGCCCCAAGCAGCTACTTATGTTTCCCCAAGGGAAACGGAGGTCAGTCGATATGAGTTCAAATCCTCAAGCGCCTAGCGCTTCGTCAATTTACGCGGCCTACAACGGCAACACCTATCTCTTCGGTGGCAATGCGCCCTACGTCGAAGAGATGTACGAAAACTATCTCTCCAACCCCGGCAGCGTGCCTGACAGCTGGCGCAGTTACTTTGACGCGCTCCAGCATGTGCCCGCAGCCGATGGCACCGATGCTAAAGATGTGCCGCACTTGCCGGTTGTCAATGCTTTTGCCGATCGCGCCAAACAGGGCCAGACCCGCGTCGTGGTGGCCAGCGTTGACGCTGAAATGGGCCGCAAACGCACGGCTGCGCAGCAGCTGATCTCCGCCTATCGCAACGTTGGCGCACGCTGGGCTGACTTGGACCCGCTCAAGCGAACCGAACGCGACAAGATTCCTGAACTCGACCCTTCCTTTTACGGCTTCACCGATGCCGACCAGGAAACCGTGTTCAACACCAGCAACACCTTCTTCGGCAAAGAAACCATGAGCCTGCGCGAGCTCATGAATGCCCTGCGCGAAACCTATTGCGGCACGATTGGTGCCGAGTACATGTACGCGACCGACCAGAACCAAAAACGCTGGTGGCAGCAAAAACTCGAAGGCATTCGCAGCAAGCCATCCCTGAGCAAAGAAAAAAAGCTGCACATCCTTGACCGTCTGAGCGCGGCTGAAGGTTTGGAGCGCTTTCTGCACACCAAATATGTGGGCCAAAAGCGCTTTTCACTTGAAGGTGGTGAAAGCTTTATCGCCAGCATGGACGAGCTGATCCAGCGTAGCGGCGAGGTGGGTGTCCAGGAAATCGTGATTGGCATGGCCCACCGTGGCCGCTTGAACGTGCTGGTCAATTCACTGGGCAAGGTGCCTGCAGATTTGTTTGCCGAATTCGACCACACCGCCCCTGAAGACCTGCCCAGTGGCGACGTGAAGTATCACCAGGGCTTTAGCTCGGACGTGACCACGCCAGGCGGCCCGGTGCATTTGACCCTGGCATTCAACCCGTCGCACCTTGAGATTGTGAACCCGGTGGTTGAAGGCTCGGTCCGCGCCCGCATGGACCGCCGCGCCGACCCCCTGGGCAAGCAAGTGCTGCCGGTGCTGGTCCATGGCGATGCTGCTTTTGCTGGCCAGGGCGTGGTGATGGAAACGCTGGCGCTGGCCGAAACCCGCGGCTATTCCACCGGCGGTACGGTACACATCGTGATTAACAACCAGATCGGCTTTACCACCAGCGACCCGCGCGACAGCCGCTCAACCCTGTATTGCACCGACGTCGTCAAAATGATTGACGCCCCCGTGCTACACGTCAACGGTGATGACCCTGAAGCGGTGGTGCTGGCCACGCAGCTGGCACTGGACTTTCGCATGGCGTTTCACAAAGACGTGGTCGTTGACATCATTTGCTTCCGCAAATTGGGCCATAACGAGCAAGACACACCGGCCATGACGCAGCCCCTGATGTACAAGAAAATCGCCATTCACCCCGGCACGCGCAAGCTCTATGCTGACAAGCTCCAGGCCCAGGGTATGGGCGACACGCTGGGCGACGACATGGTCAAAGCCACACGTGCAGCGCTGGATGCTGGCAAAAGCACGTTTGACCCGGTATTGACCAACTTCAAAAGCAAGTACGCGGTCGACTGGATGCCCTACCTGGGCAAAAAATGGACAGACGCCGGCGACACCGCCATCCCAATGGCCGAGTGGAAGCGACTGGCTGAAAAAATCACCACCATCCCAGCGACTGTCACGCCACACCCGTTGGTGAAAAAAGTGTATGACGACCGTGCCGCGATGGGGCGGGGCGATGTTCCAGTCGATTGGGGCATGGGCGAGCACATGGCGTTTGCATCACTGGTCGCCAGCGGCTACCCAGTGCGGTTGTCAGGCGAAGACTGCGGGCGCGGCACCTTCACCCACCGCCACGCGGTGATTCACGACCAGAACCGCGAAAAGTTTGACACGGGCACCTATGTTCCGCTGCAAAACGTGACGGACAATCAAGCCCCGTTCGTCGTCATCGACTCGATTCTGAGCGAAGAAGCGGTGCTGGCGTTTGAATATGGTTACGCCTCCAATGACCCGAACACGCTGGTGATCTGGGAAGCGCAGTTTGGTGACTTTGCCAACGGCGCGCAGGTCGTGATTGACCAGTTCATCGCCTCGGGTGAAGTGAAATGGGGCCGGGTCAACGGCATCACCTTGATGCTGCCGCACGGCTACGAAGGCCAGGGACCAGAGCACTCATCGGCGCGGCTCGAGCGCTTCATGCAGCTGTCAGCCGACACCAACATGCAAGTGGTGCAGCCCACAACGGCCAGCCAGATCTTTCACATCCTGCGCCGCCAGATGGTGCGCAATTTGCGCAAGCCCTTGATCATCATGACACCCAAGTCACTCTTGCGTGCCAAAGATGCTGCATCGCCACTCAGCGAGTTCACCAGGGGCGGCTTTCAGACCATCATTCCTGAAAGCAAGGATGTGAAAGCGGACAAGGTCAAACGCATCGTGGCTTGTTCGGGCAAGGTGTACTACGACCTGGCCCGCAAGCGCGAAGAAAAAGGCATTGACGACGTGGTGTTGCTGCGCGTGGAGCAGCTCTACCCGTTCCCGCACAAAGCCTTTGCGACCGAGCTGAAAAAGTACCCCAACGCAACCGACATTGTGTGGTGCCAGGACGAGCCGCAAAACCAGGGTGCCTGGTTCTTTGTGCAGCACTACATTCACGAAAACATGACCGAGGGTCAAAAGCTGGGCTACTCAGGCCGGGCGGCTTCGGCTTCGCCTGCGGCGGGTTATTCGCATTTGCACCAGGAACAGCAAAAAGTGCTGGTTGACAGCGCGTTTGCCAAGCTCAAGGGCTTTATTTTGACGAAGTAAGTCTGAACCACGCGACCCCACATCCTCATAAATACAAGTTGAAAGAATCGAAATGGCTATCGTAGATGTCAAAGTCCCCCAGTTGTCTGAATCTGTGGCTGAAGCCACCATGCTTCAATGGAAAAAGAAAGTCGGTGATGCGATTGCCATCGACGAAATTTTGATTGAGATCGAAACCGACAAAGTCGTGCTTGAAGTGCCTGCCCCATCAGCTGGCGTGCTGCTTGAGCTGCTGGTGCCTGACGGCGGCACGGTTGCCGCTGAACAGCTGATTGCACGTATTGATACAGAAGCAACTGCTGGTGCCGTCGCACCCGCTGCTGCTGCCCCTGCTGGGTTGACGGCTGCTGTTGCGGCGCCAGCCGCCACCGGCGGTGCCATGGCTGGCGTAGCCATGCCAGCTGCCGCCAAATTGATGGCCGACAACAATCTGGCCGCTGGCTCTGTTGCGGGTACAGGAAAAGATGGCCGTGTGACCAAGGGTGATGTTCTGGTGGCTGTTGCTGCACCATCTGCTCCTAAGCCTGTCGCTGTCAGCGTAATGCCAGCAAGCACTCCAGCCGTTTTGTTGCCTCAAGTTGCCGCGCCGTCGCTGGCTGGCGATTTGGGCAACAGGCCAGAGCAGCGCGTCCCCATGAGCCGCCTGCGCGCTCGTATTGCCGAGCGCCTGCTGCAATCGCAGTCGACCAACGCCATTTTGACCACCTTCCATGAAGTCAACATGGCCCCTGTGATGGACATGCGCAAACGCATGCAGGAAAAGTTTGAAAAGGAGCACGGTGTCAAACTTGGCTTCATGAGTTTTTTCGTCAAGGCGGCTGTGCATGCGCTGAAAAAATTCCCGCTGCTCAATGCTTCGGTGGATGGGAACGACATCGTTTATCACGGCTACTTTGACATTGGCATTGCTGTTGGGTCGCCGCGCGGCCTGGTGGTGCCCATTTTGCGCAATGCTGACCAGATGAGCTTTGCCCAGATTGAAAAGAAAATTTCGGAATACGGTGTGAAAGCGCGCGACGGCAAACTGGGTATTGAAGAAATGACCGGCGGCACCTTCTCAATCAGCAACGGCGGTACCTTCGGCTCCATGCTGTCTACCCCCATCATCAACCCGCCGCAATCCGCGATTTTGGGCGTGCACGCCACCAAAGACCGGGCCGTGGTAGAAAACGGCGTGGTGGTGGTGCGTCCGATGAACTACTTCGCCATCAGCTACGACCACCGCATCATCGATGGCCGCGAGGCTGTGCTGGGTCTGGTGGCGATGAAAGAAGCGCTTGAAGATCCGGCTCGCTTGTTGTTTGATATCTAAAGGAAAACTTCGATGTCCAAACAATTCGACGTCATCGTCATCGGCGGTGGCCCTGGCGGTTACATCGCTGCCATTCGCGCAGCGCAACTGGGTTTTAACGTCGCCTGTATTGACGAGTGGAAAAACGCCAAGGGTGGCCCGGCGCTGGGCGGCACCTGCACCAATGTCGGTTGCATCCCGTCCAAGGCCTTACTGCAATCGTCTGAGCACTACGAGCAGGCGGGTCATCATTTTGCTGACCACGGCATTGAGGTCAAGGGTCTGAGTCTGGACATGGCCAAGATGATTGGCCGCAAAGACACGGTGGTCAAGCAGAACAACGAAGGCGTGCTGTATCTGTTCAAAAAGAACAAGGTCACCTTTTTCCACGGACGTGGCTCTTTTTTGGCCAGCAAAGAGGGCGGTTACGACATCCAGGTGGCAGGCACTGCTGAGGAAGTCATCGGCGCCAAACACATCATTGTGGCGACTGGCTCGAATGCCCGCACGCTTGCCGGTACACCGTTTGATGAAGAAACCATTCTGTCGAACGATGGCGCGCTGCGCATGACCGAGGTGCCCAAAAAGATGGGGCTGATTGGTTCAGGCGTGATTGGCCTGGAAATGGGCTCGGTCTGGCGGCGGCTGGGTGCTGAGGTCACGGTGCTGGAAGGCTTGCCGACTTTCCTGGGCGCCGTCGACCAGCAAATTGCCAAAGAGGCTCTTAAGGCGTTCACCAAACAGGGTTTGAAGATTGAGCTGGGTGTAAAAGTTGGCGAGATCAAAACCAGCAAAAAAGGCGTGTCGGTGGCCTATACCAACGCCAAGGGTGAGGCCCAGGCGCTCGATGTGGACAAGCTCATCATCTCGATTGGTCGCGTTGCCAATACGATTGGTTTGGCACCTGAAACCGTTGGACTCAAGTTGGACGAACGTGGCGCGATTGTGGTCGATGGCGACTGCAAAACCAACCTGCCCAATGTGTGGGCGATTGGCGATGTGGTGCGCGGCCCGATGTTGGCGCACAAGGCCGAGGAGGAGGGCGTTGCAGTAGCCGAGCGCATTGCTGGCCAG
>CAMARI010000040.1 GCA_945860515.1 Polaromonas sp. YR568 | reverse complement strand
ACCGCGGTAAAGCGCTCGACCTTGACGGTACCCGTGGCCGGGTCCACTTCGACCTCGCAAATGTAGGTGCCTGACGGGAAGGTGAAGTTGGTCGGGTCGTAAAACGCGGTTTCGTTCAGGCCCGGCTCCAGCTTGTCGAGCGGGTAGTTATGCGGCACGTAAGCCGTCAGCGCCACCTGCCCAAAGGTCACTTTCTTGTCGGTGCCCTTGATGGTGAATTCGCCATTGGCAAACTCCACATCGGCGTCACTGGCCTCCATCAAATGCGCGGCGATCTTCTTGGCCTTGGTTTCGATTTTGTCGAGCGCCTTCATGATGGCGGTGCCGCCCACTGACATCGAGCGTGAACCATAGGTACCCATGCCAAACGGTACGCGGCCGGTGTCGCCGTGAACGATATCTACCGCATCGACCGATATGCCCAGGCGCGCAGCCACGACTTGTGCAAACGTCGTTTCGTGCCCCTGGCCGTGGCTGTGCGAGCCGGTAAATACCGTGACGCTGCCGGTAGGGTGAACGCGTACTTCACCGCATTCAAACAAACCGGCTCGCGCGCCCAATGCGCCAGCAATATTGCTGGGTGCCAGGCCGCAAGCTTCAATGTAGCTGGAGTAACCAACGCCGCGCAGCAAGCCCTTGGCTTTGGACGCGGCCTGGCGTGCCGGCAAGCCTGCAATATCGGCCAGTTCATTGGCGCGTGCCAGCAGCGCCGGGAAGTTCCCCACGTCGTACTGCAGCGCCACCGGCGTCTGGTACGGAAACTCCTGGATGAAGTTGCGGCGGCGGATTTCATCTTGGCTTAAACCCATCTCCCAGCCTGCACGCGAAATGATGCGCTCGAGCAGGTAGGTCGCTTCTGGCCGGCCCGCGCCGCGGTACGCATCTACCGGTGCGGTGTTGGTAAACCAGGCATCGACCTCGCAGTAAATCAGCGGCGTGCTGTACTGACCAGCCAGCAGCGTGGCGTACAAAATGGTCGGCACAGCAGGTGCAAAGGTCGACAAATACGCACCCATGTTGGCGTCGGTGTGCACGCGCAGGGCCAAAAACTTGCCATCTTTGTCAAGCGCCAGCTCGGCGTGGCTGGCATGGTCGCGGCCATGCGCGTCGCTGACGAAAGCTTCGCTGCGGTCGGCGGTCCATTTGATGTTGCGGTTGAGCTTTTTAGAGGCCCAGACCAAGCACACGTCTTCAGCGTAAAGGTAAATTTTGGAGCCAAAGCCGCCGCCCACGTCGGGTGCAATCACACGTACCTTGTGCTCGGGCAAACCCATCACAAAGGCGGTCAGCAACAGGCGCTCAACGTGCGGGTTCTGGTTGGCCACATACAGCGTGTAGTCGTCATTGGCGCGGCTGTAAGCACCAATAGCCGAGCGAGGCTCCATCGCGTTGGGCACCAGGCGGTTGTTGGTCAAGTCGATTTTGGTGACGTGCGCAGCATGGGTAAAAGCGGCGTCAACCAGCGCCTTGTCGCCAATCGCCCATTTGTAGCAATGGTTGTCGGGTGCGGCTTCGTGCAAAGCAGTTGCGGTTTTGGCTTTGGTGACGTTGACGACGGCGCTCAATACCTCGTAGTCCACCTCAACCAGTTCAGCAGCGTTTTTGGCCTGCTCCAGTGTTTCAGCCACCACCATGGCCACATGGTCGCCCACATAGCGCACCTTGCCTTGGGCAAGAATAGGGTGTGGCGGCTCTTTCATCGGGTTGCCGTCTGTAGAAGTGATGCCCCAGCCGCAGGGCAGGCCGTTGATTTTGTCGTTGGCAACATCGGTGCCGACAAAAATATCGAGCACGCCCGGTGCGGCTTTGGCAGCCGACAGGTTGATGCCGTTGATGTTGGCGTGTGCGTGTGGTGAGCGCACAAACACCGCGTAGCTCTGGTTAGCGAGCGTGATGTCGTCGGTGTACTGGCCGCCGCCGGTCAAGAAACGGTAGTCTTCTTTACGACGGACTGGAACGCCAATGTTTGGCAAGTTAACGAAGTCGGGTGCGCCCATGATGTGCTCCTGATGTGTCTAAAAATTGATTTAAGCGGCCATGGCAGCAGCGCCAGTGCGCACGGCTTTGACGATATTTTGGTAACCCGTGCAGCGGCAAATATTGCCTTCCAGGTGGTCGCGGATTTCACTCTCGCTGGCCTTGGGGTGATGCAGGCACAAATCGACCGCACTCATCACCATGCCGGTGGTGCAAAAGCCGCATTGCAGGCCGTGGCATTCCTTGAACGCCGCTTGCATCGGGTGCATGGTGCCGTCTTTGGCGGCCAGGCCTTCGATGGTGGTGATGTCAGCGCCCTGCGCCTGCGCGGCCAGCATATTGCACGACTTGACTGCGCGGCCATTCATGATGACGGTACAGGCGCCGCACTGGGCCGTGTCGCAACCCACATGCGTGCCTGTGAGCAGTAGCTTTTCGCGCAGTGCCTGCACCAGCAGGGTGTTATCGGGCATGTCAATGTGGGCCGCTTTGCCATTGACGGTGAACTGAACTTGCATGGCTGTGTCTCCTGTGGGCTGTTAAGTGAGCGAAGCTGATAAAACACTGATTATTTGGGTGTGGGTCATGTCACGGCCTAGGTTAAACCCTTGGCAAGTTGCTAAAGTCTGGGGATATTCTCAAAATGCAACAGTATTGACCGACCAAGACGACCGAATCATTTCATACATGTCATCTCTCGCCCACAGCACAACCGACGCACGCTTGCAGCAGATTGCGCTAACGCGTCAGGCGGTGCTGCATGCTGGCAAAGCCATGACCGACAACGGCAGCCAAAGCTGGATAGAAAGGTCCTGGCAGCGCGCTTTGGCCAGCGGCAAAAGGCCAGACCAAGCCGTGATCTTTGACGTCATTTCGCCCAGCGCCATGCGGCGGGTCCACGATGAGCACCACGCCTTGGTGCGCACCGCCCGGCCGGTGCTGGAAAGCCTGAGTCAGGCCATTGCCAGCACCCGTTACTTTGCAATTTTGACGGACGCGCAAGGCGTGGTAGTTGACGCACAGGGCGCGATTGACCGCAGTGACCGGCGGGCTGATCTCATCACCCGCATTGGCACCGACCTGTCTGAGCGCGCCCTGGCGACCACCGCCATTAGCGCAGCACTGACCGAGTTGCAACCGGTGTGGCTTCACCGTGGAGAGCACTTTTTTGATACGAATTCGGTCTACAGCTGTGCGGGCGCGCCGCTATTTGGCACAGATGGCAAGTGCATCGGCATGCTGGACTTGACAGGCATTGAAACCGCTGAGCGACCCGAGCTCAAGCACCTGGTGGCGCAGTCAGCCCGCGGCATTGAAAACGCCCTCACCCTGGGCCGCCTCAAAAGTGCGCAGGACCTGTTGGTTCGCTTGAACTGGCCGGGCCGTAGCCTGGGTGACGAAACCGACGGCTTGGTCTGCCTGAATGCCGATGGTTATGTGACGGCAGCCAACCAGATGGCGCGGCTCATGCTGCCGCAGCTGATGCCGCCAACCATGCCGCAGCTGCAGCAGCAGCCGCTGCATGCCAGCGACCTGTTTGCCATCCCCCCAGACATGCTGTTTGAAGCAGCGCGCAAGCCAAGGCAGACCAACGCGCTGGAGGTACCGTTATGGACCGGCCTGCGGCTGCACGCCCTGCCGATAAGGTGGGGGCAGGCTGCACCGATTCATGTTCGCTCGACGGCGGCAACACATACGCCGCCACCCTTGAAAGACATTGAAACCGCCCTGATTCGCAAAGCGGTTGAGGACGCCAGCGGCAATGTCATGCAGGCGGCCAAAGCTTTGGGCATCAGCCGCGCCACCGTTTACAGGCGCTTGGGCTCAGGCCTCAAGCAGCGCTAGGCCCCAAAAGCCATCAATGCTTGTGGTCAGACGCTTTGCCAGGCGCGGCAGGAGCGACGTTGCTGACAGGTAAGCTCAGTTCCATTTTGCTTTCAGCGCCCTTGGCATCTTTGAAAACCAGCGTCAAAGGCACTTTGCTGTCTTTGACCAAGGCCTGCTTTAAATCCATCAGCATGACGTGGTAACCACCGGGTTTGAGTTCGACGGCCTTGCCTGCGGGCAAGTCAAGCAACGGCAGCGCGCGCATTTTCATCACATCGCCCTCCATCTTCATCTCATGCACCTCGCCCACGCCCGCCACAGGTGAGGACACACCCACAAGTTTGGCACCGTCTTTGGCGGTGATTTTCATGAATGCACCTGTGCCCTTTTGGCCAGGCACGGTGCTGCGCACCCAGGCGTCTTTGACCTCGACGTTGGCGCTGGGCGTTTGGGCATAGGCCAGACTGGCCAAGGTGGCGATCAGGACGAGGGATGTGGATTTGAAAAGTGTCATGGTGTGCTTTCAGAGTGATTAAAAATTCAGTGTTGGGTCTCAAGCATGGCCAACACGGCCAACAGCGTTGAATGGAGCAGCGATGGGTGATGTCATGAAGTCCAGACTTTGAAAAAAAGGGGAGCCTTGGCTTCAAGCCAAGATGCAGATGTCAAGCCCCATCAACCGGGGTGCCCGAGAAGCTTCAGTTCAAAGTGCCGGGGGGCCGCGACTGGGCGGCAAGCCGGATATGGCAGCGGCCAATACAAGCGGCAAGTCGATACCAGCGACCTGCTGGTCTGGCTGGCTGGGAATAGATGGCCCGGCAAAAGGCGGCAAAACCAACGCAAACGAGCTGCACATGTCGCAGTGCGAGCCTGCTGGCGCGGCATCACCGGCCATATCTGCCGCCGTGGCGCTTGCCGTGTTCACCAGGCAAAGCCCGCCCAGCTTGCCGGTACGCACCTCTTGTGCCAGCATGGACGCGGGCGCGACCAAGGCCGACAACACCGCCAGAAAACTCAGAAAAGCGGCAAAGCGCCGCCACAACGGCAGGGTTGGTGAATTTGATAGACCGTTGGGCACGTGCAAATTATAGAAAGCCGGAAGAGCCTACTTAGCAGCATTCGGAAAAAACAGCTGCTCTCCGCCAATTTTGTAAGCTGCAATCACGCCCTGCCCGGCTGGCGATGTGACCCACTCGACAAACTTTTGCGCCTCGGCCACTTTGGTTTGCGGGTGCTTGGCCGGGTTGACGGCCAGCACGCCGTATTGGTTGAACAGCCGCGTGTCGCCTTGCACCAAGATCGTCAGATCAGCCCGGTTTTTAAAGGCCAGCCAGGTGGCCCTGTCGGCCAGCACATAACTTCCACCGCTGGCGCCGCTGCTCGCAGCGATGTTCAGCGCCGGGCCCATGCCGCAGCCGCAGGCTTTGTAGTTGGCAAACCCAGGCTTGTCGGCGGGGGTGTCGATGCCCGCCGCCCTCCAGTAGCGCAGCTCGGCGGCGTGGGTGCCGCTTTTGTCACCGCGCGAGACAAAGTTGGCATTGCTGGCGCTGAGTTTTTTCAGGGCATCGGCAATGTCTTTGCCTTTGGTTTTGGCGGGGTCAGCAACCGGGCCAATCAGCACAAAGTCGTTGTACATGACGGGGAAGCGTTTGATGGCAAAGCCCTCGGCCACGATCTTTTCCTCAGCCATCTGGTCGTGTACAAACAGCACATCGGCGTCACCCCTGCGGCCCATGTCGATGGCCTGCCCGGTGCCCACAGCCACCACCTTGATATCAATGCCTGCGGCTTTTTTAAACTCGGGCAGCAGCGTGGTGAACAGCCCTGACTGCTCGGTCGAGGTGGTAGACGCCATCACGATAGGATTTGTCTGCGCTATTGAAAATGTAGCTACTGCTACAAGAAAAACAAGGGATACAGCCTTAAATGGTCTTAGAAAATGGTTTAAAAACTGGTGTTTAGGGCTCATCCAAGCTCTCCTTTGAGAAAGTGTTCTGCTGCAGCGGGCAGCGGGCCGTTAAAAAAATCATGCGTCGGCAAGTCAGCCACCACCCGGCCATATTCGAGATACACCACCCGGCTGGCAAGGCGCTTGACCTGGCCCAGGTTGTGGCTGCTAAAAATAAGGGTGGTGCCGCTGTCGGCAAAGGCTCTCATCAGGCGTTCAACCTCGCGCTTGGCGGCCGGGTCCAGGCTGGATGTGGGCTCGTCCAGCAACACCACAGCTGGCTTGCAGGCCCAGGCGCGCGCCAGCGCAACGCGCTGCTGCTGACCGCCTGAAAGCGTCTTGGCGTTGCGCCCGGCAAGCTCAGCCAGGCCGACACGCTCCAGCGCCGCCAAGGCGGCCTGTTTGGCCTGCTTCCAGTTCGCACCGCGCAGCCACAGACTGAGCGCGACGTTGTTTTGCACACTGGCGCGCAGCATGTAGGGCCGCTGAAACAGCATGGCCTGACGGGCGCCGGCACCAGCCAGCGCGCTGCCCGACGAAGGTTTCAAGAGGCCGTGCAGCAGCCGCAGCAGCGTGCTTTTGCCGCTGCCGTTCGAGCCAACCAGCGCCACCCGCTCGCCAGCTTCGATCTGCAAGTTGCAGTCAGCCAGCGCGTGAATGCTGCCGTAATGCACATGTGCTGATTGCAGGTTGAACAGCGCTGTCATGCGGCGCCCAAGCTGCGTTCCGGCGGGCGGTCGCCCAGCGCACCGCGCCACAGCTTGAGACAGCCGATCAGCGCATTGAGCAGCAGCACCACGCCCAACAGCACCAGCCCCAGAGCAAGCGCCAGCGGCAAGTCGCCCTTGCTGGTTTCCAGCGCAATCGAGGTCGTCATCACCCGGGTAAAGCCGTCAATGTTGCCGCCCACCACCATCACCGCACCCACCTCAGAAATAGCGCGGCCAAAGGCGGCAATCAGCACCGTCAGCAGCGCATAGCGCTCGTCCCACAGCAAGATCAAACTGCGCATGAAAGGCCCGGCACCGAGCGATGCAAACTGCTCGCCGTGACTGCGGTCAGCGTCTTCAATCGTCTGGCGCACCAGTGCCGTGACCACCGGCAGCACCAACACGGCCTGCGCCAGCACCATGGCCTTGAAGGAAAAAAGCCAGCCTAAAAACCCCAGCGGCCCGCTGCGCGACAGCAGCAGGTACACCACCAGCCCCACCACCACAGACGGCAAGGCCAGGGCGGTGTTGAGCAGCGCCAGCACCACGCCCCGGCCTTTGAAGCGTGACACACCCAGCCACGCCCCCAGCAACAGACCCAGGCCAGAAGCCAGCACGCAAGCTGTGGCACTGACGGCCAGCGAGCGGGCGACGATACCGGCCAGCGTGCTGTCAAACGAAGTGATGAGTGAAAAGGCCGTTGTCAGGCTGTCGGTAAAGCTGTTCATAGATGTGGGGTGCTGAAATGTAGCTTAGGACGGATGCCCCGCGCGCGCATCGGTAATCACGTGTTATGAATTTTTTTGCATAGGCGATTCAGCCCGGATAATCGGACTCAGCATGCAAAAAGTCGAACTCTCTTATCTGTTGGCCCCTGCGCGCAGCAAAGACGCACTGATACGCAACCCGCTCATGGATATGCTGCATGCGGTGCGTGCAGAGGGTTCGATCTCAAAGGCCGCCAAGTCGCTTGATTTTTCTTATCGCCACGTCTGGGGCGCACTGAAAGACTGGGAGCAAACGCTGGGACGTGAGCTGATCGTGTGGGACAAAGGCCAGCGCGCCAAACTCACCGAGTTTGGCGACAAGCTGCTGTGGGCCGAGCGCCAGGCACAAGCCCGGCTGGCCCCGCAAATCGAAGCCCTGCGCGGCGACATTGAACGCGCATTTTCAACAGCCTTTGACGACAGCGCGCACCTGCTGACGCTGTACGCCAGCCACGATAACGCCCTATCAACCCTGCGCGACCAGACGGCCCCCAAGGGCTTGCACCTTGACATTCGCTTCATGGGCAGCGTGGACGCGATTGCGGCACTCAACGCCGGGCGCTGCATGATGGCTGGCTTTCACACGACCAACCAACCGCATGCCCAGTCAGTGGCTGCGCGTACTTACCGCAGTTTGCTCAAACCTGGGCTGCACAAGCTTATCGGCTTTGCCACCCGCACCCAGGGGCTGATGGTGGCCAAGGGCAACCCGCTGCGCATCACCAGTCTGCAAGATTTAAAGCGGCCTGAGGTGCGCTACATCAACCGGGCCGAAGGAACAGGTACCCGCGTGCTGCTCGACGAACTGCTGGCAAGCGCGGGCTTGCGCGCCGCCGATGTGCAGGGCTACGACAGCCAGGAACCTTCACACACCGCAGTAGCGCAAGCCGTGGCCAGCGGCATGGCCGACGCAGGCCTGGGCATTGAAGCCGCCGCGCTTGAGAAAAACCTGGGATTTGTGCCGTTGACACAAGAGCGCTACCACCTGGTGTGCCTGAAGTCAGAACTGGCCTCGCCGCCGGTTGCGGCTTTGCTCAACGAACTGCAAAGCAGCCATTGGCAAAGCACCTTGAGCGCTTTGCCAGGCTACAGCCTGGACGGCCTGCAAACCGGAAAAGTGCTGAGCCTGCGCGCTGTGCTGCCATGGTGGCATTACCGCAGGCCAAAAGCGGTCTGAGAACACCCCAAATAGCTCAAAGCATTTCAGGTAAATTTTGGGCTGCAGCCCAATAAATCATTGGACTAGCAGCTCCTGTATCAGTAGCAAAAAGTCACAGCGCGCAAGACCTGAATCCACAGAAGATATCGTCGCGTTCAGGTAAATAAAAGTTGCGGTACTTCGGGCTTTTCATGCGGGCCCGGGTGGCAACTGATGCGCCACGCAGCACCTTGTGGGTGCCGAACCAGGGCTGCGAATACTCCTGGTACGGATCGGCGACAAAGCCGGCTGTTTCGCTCGAATAGCCCCGAAACGTCGTGCCGGTCCATTCCCATACATTGCCCCACAAAAAACCACGCCTGGCGGCTGTGTGCGCCGCGACTTCCCACTCCACTTCAAACGGCAACCGCCGGCCTGCCCAGCGGCACCAGGCATCGGCCTCGTACCAGCTGATGTGCATGGCAGGCTGACTGCCGTGCATACGGCGGGCCGTGCCAAAGCGGGTTTGCATAACGGCGCCACTGGCCACGCCGATCTGGTCGACGTAGCGTGGCGCCCTTCTTCCCTCGTAATGGCCCTCGCCCTTTGCCATGGTTTGCAGCCAAGTCCAACCCTGCGGACTCCAGAGTTCTTGACGGTCATAGCCATCGTCGTCGACAAACTCGACGTACTGCGCCCAGGTCACAGGCTGGGCGTCAATTTCAAATTCCGGCACGGCCACACTGTACTGCGGTCTTTCGTTGTCAAACGAAAACCCATCACTTGGGCTGCTGCCCAACATCCAGGTGCAAGCCGGCACCAAAAGCGGTTCGCGCAAGCTCATGGGGGCGGGGGTGAAGGCTTGCTGCATGGGTTTGTCAAACGCCAAACCCAGCGTTTGGGCGGTGTACACCAGTGCCTCGGCATGCATGTCTTCATGGAACAGGCACAGCCGGTAAAAATACAGAGCGTCGTCGCTGTCGCCGGCTTTTTCGAGCAAATCCAGCGTGCCTTCGAGCGTGTCGAGCAAATAGGTGCGGATACTGTTGGCATCAAGCAGGTCAAGTTGCCAGCGTGTGCTGTGCGCCACATGGGTGCTGTCCCACCAGCGGTCGGCGTTGGGCTCAATACTGGCAAGCCGCGTGTGCGCAGGCTCGCAGCGCGGGCCCATTGCGCGTTGCATGTTGCGGGCAATCCACCATTCCTGAAACCAGCCGATGTGGCCCAGCTCCCACAAAGGCGGGTTGACCGTGGCCAGTTGGGGCACCACATAATTTGCCGCTTCAAGTGCGTTTTGATACTGCGCAAAAAGGTGCAGCGTATGATTGCGCGCATCCATCAACGCCAGCGACAGCATCGCCCGGCCGCCGCTGCGCATGGTGGGCAAATCGATCTGACCGGCCACACTGGTTGCCGTTGCAAAGTTGGCATGAAAAGGTGTTTTTCTTGAAGTCAAAAATAGTCCTGGTGAGCCCAGCCTCAAGAGAGGCAAACAATGGCAACTGGCATACCGCACACCGCTGGGCAAAGTTTCTCTCTGGACATTGTGACATTGCAGTCACGCAACAATGGATCGCGGATGCCGAAACGCCGAACGCCATGATTGCGCTGCATGCGCGGCGTTCTGCACCGTCTATTCACGCCTGGGCAGCGCAGCATCCGCACAAGCCTTTGATCGTTGTGCTGACCGGCACCGATTTGTACCGCGACATTCACCGGGGCGCCGATGCACAGCAGTCTTTGCGGCTGGCAACCCAACTGGTGGTGCTGCAAGAGGAAGGCTTGGCAGAACTTTCCCAAGAACTGCAACGCAAAGCGTGCGTGATTTTTCAGTCTGCACCGCGCCTAAAACCAGCCGTTAAATCCAGTCAGCTTTTCAGGGCGGTGATGGTGGGCCATTTGCGCGACGAAAAAGACCCGCTAACGTTTATGCAGGCGGCAAGGCTGTGCGCAGGTGCTGCGTATTTTGACCAGATCGGCGCTGGGCTGGATGCTGCGCTGGCTGATGCGGCGCGCCTGGCAGCAGACCAACTACCGCACTACCACTGGTTGGGCGGCCTGCCCCGCCCCCTGACGCGCCAACGCATCAAGCGCGCCCATGTGCTGGTGAACAGTTCTGTCATGGAAGGCGGTGCGCATGTGATTCTGGAGGCCGTGCAGTCGGGCACGCCGGTGCTGGCATCCCGCATCAGCGGCAATGTGGGCATGCTGGGGGCTGACTACGCGGGCTATTTTGATGTGGGCGATGCCGCAGGACTGGCAGCGCTGGTCAAACGCTGCGCAACTGGGCCTGCCTTTTTGGCACATTTACAAAACCAGTGCGCGTTACGGGCCGAATTGTTTGAGCCGGCTGTTGAAAAGCGTCATGTTTTAAAATTACTGTCATCTGTCATCAAGGAATCATCATGAACGCCCCCGAAAAACTCACGACGCTTGTGGCTCCGCGCCTGACCAGCCTGTCCCATGGCGGCGGCTGTGGCTGCAAGATTGCGCCAGGCGTGCTCAGTGAGATCTTGAAAAACTCCAGCAATCTGCCGATTCCCCCGGAACTGCTGGTGGGCATTGAGACCGCAGACGACGCGGCGGTGTATTTGCTCAATGAAAACCAGGCGCTGATTGCCACCACCGACTTTTTCATGCCCATCGTCGATGACCCGTATGACTTTGGCCGCATTGCCGCAACCAACGCCATCAGCGATGTGTACGCCATGGGCGGCACACCCATCATGGCGCTGGGCCTGGTCGGCATGCCGATCAATGTGCTGCCGCTGGACGTCATAGGCGCGATTTTGCGCGGCGGGCAAGACGTGTGCCGCGATGCTGGCATCCCGATTGCCGGTGGCCACACGATTGATTCAGTCGAGCCGATTTATGGCTTGGTGGTGCTGGGCCTGGTGCATCCGTCCAGGGTCAAGAAAAACTCCGGTGCCAAAGTGGGCGATGTGCTGGTCATGAGCAAGCCCCTCGGCGTGGGCATTTTGTCTGCCGCACTGAAAAAAGAAATGCTGCCGCCCGCAGGCTACGCCAAGATGATTGAAGTGACCACACAACTGAACAAACCAGGTATTGCGCTGGCCGCGTTGGATGGCGTTCACGCGCTGACCGACATCACCGGCTTTGGCCTGGCTGGGCACACGCTAGAACTGGCGCGCGGTGCAAAATTGCAAATACGCTTAGACTGGGCGCGTATGCCCCTTATCGCTGGCGTGCGCGAACTGGCGGCCCAGGGCTGTGTGACGGGTGCATCAGGCCGCAACTGGGAAAGTTATGGCGATGAAGTGGTCCTGCCGGAGGAGTTTGCTGAAGCCGATAAAGCCTTGCTGAGCGACCCACAAACATCGGGCGGTCTCTTGGTATCTTGCAGCCCAGATGTTGCAGCGCAAGTCCTGGAAATATTCCACACACAGGGGTTTGCAGAGGCTGCAGTGGTTGGCGAAGTGCGCACTGGCAGTGGCGTAAGCGTTTACTGAAGGACAAATACGGGAATACTCTGCACTCATGTGTCAGGGTTTATTCAACGTCAGCAGTTGGGTAAGGGCTAACATGTTGCAATGATTCACATTTCATCCCATGGCTTTATCTTGTCTAAGGCTACTTGTATTAACAGTTACTTTTTCCGGAGACCTCTGTGTCAGCACTCCTCAAACTAGCGCTCTTATCTGATTGGATTTCCGAACAGCTCGGTAAAATCGCGTCTTGGGCGGTACTCTTTGCTGCCATGATTTGTGCGGCCAATGCTTTTGTTCGCTACGGTTTTGACTGGAGCTCCAACGCTTTCATTGAAATTCAGTGGTACCTGTTTGCCTACATCGTGATGATTGGTGCACCGATTGTTTTAAAGTTGAACGAACATGTTCGGGTGGACTTGATTTACGCCAAACTTGAAGGCAACGGCCGGGTCTATGTCGACCTGTTTGGTTTGGTGTTTTTCTTGCTGCCGGTGATTGGCTTGCTGACCTACCTGTCATACCCGTACTTCATGAAGGCACTGTTTTCTGGCGAGATGTCACAAAACGCTGGCGGCCTGATACGCTGGCCTGCTATTTTGGCTCTGCCGCTGGGTTTCGGCATGATGTGGATTCAAGGTTGCGCTGAAATCATCAAGCGCGTTGCCTACCTGCAAGGCAAGTACGAAATGGACACCCACTACGAAAAGCCACTGCAATAAACGTCTGTTCATTGACGCTTTGCTTCAGGAAAAAATCGATTTCAGGAAAATAAAATGCAAATGGAAAATTTCGCACCGGTGATGTTTGCCGGGCTGATTGTCATCATGTTGATTGGTTTTCCAGTCGCTTTTTCACTCTCGGCTCTTGGCTTGGCTAGCGGTTTTTACGCCATTCAGATGGGCTGGTTTCCAGCAGCCTTCATGGGCAATTTGCCGATTTCGATTTTTTCAATTTTGAACAACGAGTTGCTGCTGGCGATTCCGTTTTTCACCTTCATGGGCACTATCCTTGAGAAGTGCGGACTAGCCGAGGACATGCTGGACTCGATGGGCCAATTGTTTGGCCCGACGCGTGGCGGTATTGGTTACTCGGTCATCATCGTCGGCTTTATTTTGGGTGCGATCACCGGCACGGTGGCTGGCCAAGTCATTGCCATGGCCTTGATCTCCCTGCCCGTGATGATGAAGTACAACTACAACATGCGCTACGCCACAGGCGTGCTGGCTGCATCAGGCACCATCACGCAATTGGTGCCGCCATCATTGGTGCTGGTGGTGCTGGCCGACCAGCTGGGCCGCCCGGTGGGCGATATGTACAAAGGCGCTTGGGGTCCTTCGCTCTTGCAAGTGGCCATGTTTGCGCTGTACACCTTCATGCTGACCCGCATCAAGCCTGACTACCTGCCAGCTATTCCCGCATCAGAGCGCACGCTCAATGGCTGGGCTTTGTGGAAGAAATGCTTGCGCGGCATCGTGCCATCAGCGATTTTGATTTTTACCGTACTGGGTTCGATGGGCGGCTTGCCATTTCAAAAGTCAGCCATCGCCACGCCGACAGAAGCCGGCGCGATGGGTGTGGTGGGTGCATTGATACTGGCGGCTATTTCAAAACGACTCTCGGTAGCGCTGTTGTGGGAGGCCATGACCGGCACCATGCGGCTGACGGCGATGGTGGTCTTTATTTTGATTGGCTCACGCGTCTTCAGTCAGGTTTTCCAGGGCGTCGATGGTGCCAAGTGGGTGGAACACCTGCTAACCGGATTGCCGGGTGGCGTGACAGGCTTTTTGATTGTCGTCAATGTATTTGTATTTTTCTTGGCATTCTTCCTCGACTTTTTTGAAATTGCCTTCATCATCGTGCCCATGCTCGCCCCGGTGGCTGAAAAAATGGGCATCAACCTGATCTGGTTCGGTGTGCTCCTGTGTGTCAACTTGCAAACCAGCTTTATGCACCCGCCATTTGGTTTTGCGCTGTTCTACCTTCGAGGGATTGCGGACACGCTGTTTAAAGACAAACGAATCTCCGAAGCGGTTAAATCAAACGATATTTACCTGGGTGCCATTCCCTGGGTCTGCATGCAAGTAATCTTGGTAGGGATCGTGATTTTTGTGCCGCAATCGGTGACGATGTTTCTGGACAAAGAAATCATCATCGACATTGATAAAGTCAAAATCGAAATGCCTCCAGAAGAAGTTATGCCAGCGGCTGCACTTAAACCGGGCGAGCTACCCGTGCCTGTCAGCACAGAACCTTTGACGGCGGCGGAAACTGACAAAGCCGCAGACAAAGCTGCAGCAGACGAGCAGAAGAAAATCGATGAGCTGTTCAAAAAGTAAATCCAGTGACCGTTCTCATTGGCATACGACCAGACTGCGATGACAACACCTGAGTTATTTACGTTCACCCCGACTGGCGGGCGCGTGGAGTCGAGTGCATTTTCAGTGCCTTTCAAGGTACTGGCAACGGCTCTAATTGGTCCGGCCGTGGTGTGGGGCTGGCAACTGTGGTCTAGCGGCACGATTGCTTTGAGCCTGGCCTCCAGTGGCTGGCTGTTTGCGGCACTCTGCCTGATGCTCTACACCGGCTGGTACATCTTCAACGGCAAGACCACGCTGGACAACATCACGCTGGAGCAAACCTGGATGTGGCACAAACGTGCGGAGTTGCGTCAGCTGGCATACGTCAAATTGATTCGTATGCGCGGCCTTGAATGGCTGGTTGCGCCGCGGCTGTACACCAAAACCTATGCCGGCAAACTGGCAATTTTTTACGCCGCATCACCAGCTATGCTGGTCGAGTTTGAGCGGATGGAAAGCGAACTCAAAACATTGCGTATCCGCCGCTGAGCCGATCGACACGCTATCTCTATTCAACAATCTCTATGCATAAAAAAACCGCGCCATAAGCGCGGTTTTTTCTTAATCTGCTGACTGATTACAGTTTTTGTGCTTGCATGAAGCTGTCAAAACGTGCTTCCGTGAAGCGGAACCAGAGGTTGGAGTCAGCACGGAACTTGGCGTAGTCCGCGTAAATTTTGGCCCACTCTGGGTTCTTTGCAGACAACTCGCTGTACAGCTGTTGCGACACCTTAAAAGCCTCAGCCATCACATCGTTCGGGAAAGGACGCAGCTTGGTGCCCGCACCGACCAACTGCTTCAAGGCAGCCGGGTTGCGTGCATCGTACTTGGCCTGCATGTCGGTGTGCGCATAGGCAGCAGCTGACTCCACAATGGCTTTGTTTTCCGCTGACAGGGCATCAAAGGCTTTTTGGTTGATCAACAGGTCTAGCTGCGGGCCACCCTCCCACCAGCCGGGGTAGTAGTAAAACGGCGCAACCTTGTTAAAGCCAAGTTTTTGGTCGTCGTAGGGGCCAACCCACTCGGCAGCGTCAATCGTGCCTTTTTCGAGTGCGGTGTAAATCTCGCCACCAGGAATATTTTGTGGCACGCCGCCCATGGGCTCAAACACCTTGCCAGCAAAGCCGCCAATACGCATTTTCAGGCCCTTGATATCCTTGATGGACTTGATCTCTTTGCGGTACCAGCCGCCCATTTGCGCGCCCGTATTACCCATTGGGAAACTGGTCATGCTGTACTTGGCGTAAAACTCACGCATCAAAGTCAAGCCATTGCCCTGATACATCCAGGCGGTCATTTGGCGGCTGTTCAGGCCAAATGGAATGGCGCAGCCGAGTGCAAAGGCTTCGTTCTTGCCGAAGAAGTAGTACGGTGCGGTGTGTGCGCATTCAATGGAGCCTTGCTGCACGGCATCAACCACGCCAAACGGTGGGGTGATCTCGCCGCCAGCATGGGTGGAGATTTCAAACTTGCCGCCCGACATGGCTTTGACTTTGGCTGCAAAAACATCGGCTGCGCCAAAAATGGTGTCAAGCGCTTTAGGAAAGCTTGACGACAGGCGCCAGCGCACTGCTGCCTGTGCATGCACGGCAGGCGCAACACCAGCGGCCAGCACACCGGCAATGCCGGCATTTTTAATAAGGGAACGACGATCCATGACTATCTCCTGAGGGTTTTGTTGACACAAGTTTTACGTTGCATTGATCTGCCGCACACCCAAAATGTTCTCATCAGAACCTTTTGACTGAGCGACCGAGGTGCTCATTTTGTCAGTGTTCACTCAGGCTTTGACCCGGTTTTTACCCGTAGTGGGTGGTTTTGGGCTAAAAGACTGGTGACACCCAAAATTATAAGACGACCGGTGCTGGGATCGTCGGTTTTACCCTCAAACCCTTAACATAAAGCTACAGGAGCAGTGTGCCCGGCTGTCGATTGCTTTGAATACTCTCAGCGCCCAGCCAAGGAGCTCATTTTTCTTGGGCAGCGCCCTTTGAAAAATTGACGTCAGGCCACTGACTTGAGCGTGACCTTCACGGCTTGGTTTGCCGCCATCAGATCACCAAAACGGGCGATGACTGAGGCCTCAATACCGGCCGCATCCAGCCCTTGCATGGCCATCAGTTTGGCCGGGTCGCCATGTTCAATGAACTCGTCGGGCAGGCCCAGGTGCAGCACCGGCTTGACCACACCTGCCGCTTGCAGCGCCTCGCTGACGGCACTGCCCGCGCCGCCCATGATGGCGCCGTCTTCCACCGTGACCAGCGCATCATGGCTGGCAGCAATCTGCAAAAGCAGCTCCACATCGAGTGGCTTGGCCCAGCGCATGTTGACCACGGTGACGCCCAGTTTGTCAGCCGCTTGCAGCGCCGGATAAAGCAATGTGCCAAATGACAAAATCGCAACCTCCTTGCCTTCGCGGCGCACGTCAGCTTTGCCAAACGGCAGCGCATCAAGACCTGCTTCGGGCGCCACACCCGCGCCTGCACCACGCGGGTAGCGCACGGCAACCGGATGGTTTTGCTCGTAGGCGCTGCTCAGCAGCATGCGGCATTCGCGTTCGTCGGCGGGGCAGGCAATGCTCATGTTGGGAATGCAGCGCAAAAACGCAATGTCGTAGGCGCCTGCATGGGTTGCGCCGTCGGCTCCCACCAGACCTGCACGGTCCAGCGCAAACACCACCGGCAGGTTTTGCAGCGCTACATCGTGCACCAGTTGGTCGTAGCCGCGCTGCAGGAAGGTCGAGTAAATCGCCACCACCGGCTTGAGCCCCTCGCAGGCCATGCCGGCCGCAAACGTGACCGCGTGCTGCTCGGCAATACCCACATCGTGGTAGCGGCCTGGAAAGCGCTGATGAAACTCGACCATGCCCGAACCTTCACGCATGGCCGGCGTGATGCCTACCAGCCGCGTGTCGTGCGCTGCCATGTCGCACAGCCAGGAGCCGAAGACTTGGGTAAAAGTTTGTTTGGCCGGTGTCAGTGCTTTTTGCAGGCCCATGGCCGGGTCAAACTTGCCGGGGCCATGGTAGGCAATCGGGTCCGCCTCGGCCAATTTGTAGCCCTGGCCTTTTTTGGTGACCACGTGCAAAAACTGCGGGCCAGACCCGTTTTTCATCAGCTGCCTGATGTTCTCCAGCGTGGGCACCAGCGAATTGAGGTCATGCCCGTCAATCGGGCCGATGTAGTTGAAGCCGAAATTTTCAAACATCGTGGCTGGCACCACCATGCCTTTGGCATGGGTTTCCAGCCGCTTGGCCAGCTCTAGCAGCGGCGGTGCCACGCTCAATACCTGCAGGCCGACGCTGCGAGCCGATGCATAAAACCGCCCGCTCATGAGCTGCGCCAGGTAGCGGTTGAGCGCGCCGACGGGCGGGCTGATGCTCATGTCGTTATCGTTCAGCACCACCAGCATCTTGCAGTTGTCTTGTATGCCTGCATTATTCAGCGCCTCAAACGCCATGCCTGCGCTCATGGCACCATCGCCAATGATGGCCACTGAATAACGGTCTTCACCCTTTTGCTTGGCCGCCAGTGCCATGCCCAGGGCGGCGGAAATTGATGTGGACGAATGCGCCGTCCCAAAGGTGTCGTATGG
This sequence comes from Polaromonas sp. YR568, assembly GCA_945860515.1. Lineage (GTDB taxonomy): Bacteria > Pseudomonadota > Gammaproteobacteria > Burkholderiales > Burkholderiaceae_C > Polaromonas. The sequence continues at coordinate 1,058 of CAMARI010000040.1, read as the reverse complement.
GCTTTCATCGCGCCTTGGAAAGCCTGACAGACCGCCGAATTGGCGCAGGCTGCCCATCCGGTCTTTTCTGCCTGTGAGAATTTTGTGCGGGTAGGTTTGATGACCCACGTCCCACACCAGGCGATCTTCCGGAGTGTTGAACACGTAGTGCAAAGCGACTGTCAGTTCAACCGTGCCCAGGTTGGAGCTCAAGTGTCCGCCAGTTTTGGACACACTGTCGAGCAGGTAGGCGCGCAGCTCATCGCTGAGGGTTCTTAGCTGGCCGCGCGGGAGTTTGCGTAAATCAGCCGGGCTTTCAATGGTGTCGAGCAAAGGAGTCATCGTGGAGCGGTCGGTTTAAAAGCGAGTGGGTGTCAATTCAATACTGCCGGTTGACCAGCATATCAGCTAGTGCGCGCAGTGCGGCGGTGCCGTGCGGGTTTGCCCCGTCTGCTGCGTCCAGGCTGGTCAAAGCCCGCGACAGCAATTGCCCTGCGTAGGCTTTGGAGGCGTCAAGCCCCATCAGAGACACAAAAGTGGGTTTGTCATGAAAAGCGTCCTTACCCGCAGTTTTGCCCAGGGTGGCCGAGTCTGCCGTCACGTCCAGAATGTCGTCGACGACCTGGAAGGCCAGGCCAATAGCCGCCCCGTATTCTCCCAGCGCCAGCAAGGTGGCATCGCTCGGGTGGCCGCAAAGCGCGCCCATCACCACGCTGGCCTTGAGCAGTGCGCCGGTTTTGAGCCGATGCATTTCATGGAGCTGGTTGGCGTCCAGCGGCAGCCCCACACTGGCCAGGTCTATCGCCTGGCCGCCGGCCATGCCCTGAGCACCCGCAGCCTGGGCCAGCACCCGGCACAACCGGGCCTGGGTCGCTGTGTCAACCGAGGTGTCTGCCGGTGTCAACAGCTCAAAAGCCAGCGCTTGCAGCGCATCACCTACCAGCAGCGCCTGAGCCTCGCCAAACTGGACATGCACCGTTGGCTTGCCGCGGCGCAGCACATCGTTGTCCATGCAAGGCATGTCGTCGTGCACCAATGAGTAGGCATGGATCAGCTCTACCGCACAGGCTGCTCGCAGC
>CAMARI010000039.1 GCA_945860515.1 Polaromonas sp. YR568 | reverse complement strand
ACAGCCTAAGTATTGCATTGCCCTCTCGTGCCGACAAGCAAAACGCGCCTTTGAAAGTTTAATGTGAACCAATTCGACAAAAAATCACAAGCCTGGTCTGCCCTGTTTTCTGAACCCATGAGCGACCTGGTCAAACGCTACACGTCCAGTGTGTTTTTTGACAAGCGCTTATGGCAGGTCGACATTGCAGGCTCTTTGGCGCATGCCGACATGCTGATGGCGCAGGGCATCATCAACGCTGCGGACCACGCGTCCATCCAGGACGGCATGGCGATCATCACGGCAGACATTGAATCAGGTGCGTTTGAATGGAAGCTGGACCTGGAAGACGTGCATCTGAACATTGAAGCGCGCCTGACGGCCTTGGGGGGCGACGCTGGCAAACGGCTGCACACAGGCCGCTCCAGAAACGACCAGGTCGCGACCGATGTGCGTCTGTGGCTGCGCGGTGAGATTGACGCGATCACCGGCCTGCTGACGGGTCTGCAACAAGCCCTGGTAGACATTGCTGAAAAAAATGTGGATGTGATTTTGCCCGGCGTTACTCACCTGCAAGTGGCCCAGCCAGTGAGCTTTGGCCACCACATGCTGGCCTATGTCGAGATGTTTTCGCGCGACGCGGCCCGCATGGCGGATGTTCGCAAACGCGTCAACTGTTTGCCGCTCGGCGCGGCTGCACTGGCGGGCACCAGCTACCCGCTTGACCGTGAGCGCGTCGCCAGGTCGCTTGGCATTGTCGATGAACATGGCCAGCCCTGCGTCTGCCAAAATTCTCTTGATGCTGTGAGTGACCGCGACTTTGCGATTGAATTTACCGCCGCTGCCTCGATTGCGATGGTGCACATCAGCCGCATGAGCGAGGAGCTGATCTTGTGGATGAGCCAGAACTTTGGCTTTATCCACATCCCGGACCGCTTCACCACCGGCTCGTCCATCATGCCGCAGAAGAAAAACCCCGACGTGCCTGAGCTGGCACGCGGCAAAACTGGCCGGGTGGTGGGCCATTTGATGGGCTTGATCACACTCATGAAAGGCCAACCCCTGGCCTACAACAAGGACAACCAGGAGGACAAGGAGCCGCTGTTTGACACGGTAGACACCTTGAAAGACACCCTGCGCATCTTTGCAGACATGGTGGCAGGCATCACTGTCAAACCAGACGCGATGGAAAAAGCCGCCCTGCGCGGCTACGCCACCGCGACGGATTTGGCCGATTACATGGTGAAAAAAGGCTTGCCATTTCGGGACGCGCACGAGGCCGTGGCCCACGCCGTAAAAGCGGCCATGGCGCACGGGGTCGACCTGTCAGAACTGCCTCTGGCCGTACTGCAAGAGTTCAACCCAAAAATTGAAAAAGACGTGTACGACGTGCTGAGCCTGCGCGGTTCGCTGAACGCACGGAGCACGTTGGGTGGCACGGCGCCGGTGCAGGTACGGGCGCAGATTGCGCTGCACAGAGCCAGGCTGTCAAAATAATTTCAATGCGCTCAGCTCAGTTTTCATGCCAGGACTGTGCAGCGCCCTTACCATCGCAAGAAGACCGAACTAGACCCAAAGACAAAGACAAGGACAAAGGCATTCCATGACCATCATCACCAATATTGAAGATCTGCGCGTATTGCACCAAAAGCGCGTGCCGCGCATGTTTTACGACTACGCTGATTCAGGCTCGTGGACCGAAGGCACCTATCGCGCCAATGAAGCGGACTTTCAGTCCATCAAATTCCGCCAGCGCGTGGCAGTCAACATGGAAGGCCGCAGCACGGCAACGCAAATGATTGGGCAAAACGTGGCCATGCCCGTGGCTATTGCGCCTACCGGCATGAGCGGTATGCAGCATGCCGATGGCGAGATTTGCGGTGCGCGCGCTGCCAAAAAGTTTGGCATCCCGTTTACCCTGTCGACAATGAGCATTTGCTCGATTGAAGATGTGGCTGAGGCGACCGACCGGCACCCGTTCTGGTTTCAGCTCTACGTTTTAAAAGACCGCGACTTTATCGAACGCCTGATTGACCGGGCCAAAGCCGCCAACTGCTCGGCGCTGGTCATCACGCTTGATTTGCAAATCCTGGGTCAACGCCACAAAGATTTGAAAAACGGCCTGTCTGCACCACCCAAGCTCACCATTCCCAACATCATCAACATGGCCACCAAGCCGCGCTGGGGCTTGGGCATGCTGGGCACCAAACGCCACGGCTTTGGCAACATTGTGGGTCACGTCAAGGGCGTTGACGACATGAGCTCGCTCAGTGACTGGACAGCCAAGCAGTTCGACCCTGCCCTCAACTGGAATGATGTGGAGTGGATTAAAAAACGCTGGGGCGGCAAGATTATTTTGAAGGGCATTCAGGACGAAGAAGATGCGCGGCTGGCGGTCAGCAGTGGCGCAGATGCGCTCATCGTGTCCAACCATGGCGGCAGGCAACTCGACGGTGCGGAATCCTCCATCCGCGCCCTGCCCCGCATTGTGGCCGCTGTTGGCGACAAGATAGAAGTCCATATGGATGGCGGCATTCGCAGCGGCCAGGACGTCATCAAGGCGGTCGCCCTGGGAGCCAAGGGCGTGTACATCGGCCGCGCCTGGTTGTATGCGCTTGGCGCGATGGGCGAGGAAGGCGTGACCAAGGCGCTGCACATCATTCACAAAGAGTTGGACCTGACGATGGCCTTTTGCGGCAAGACCGACATCAACAGCGTCGACAAAGGTATTTTGCTGGCGGGCAGCTACCCGGTGGCGCCGACCTGAAGGCTGGTGTCAAGGGGTCCAGCCACCGCCCAGTGATTGAATCAGCGCCACCGCAGTTGTCTGTCGGTCAGCCGTGGCCTGCACCAGCGCACGGCGGGCATTGAGGGCGGTGGTTTGGGCGGTGATGACTTCGGAGTAGCTCACTTGCCCGCTGCGGTAGCGGTTCAGCACTTGCTGCTCAACCTGATCAGCAGCGCTTGACGCCTGGGCACGCAGCGCTTGCTGGATTTGCAGCACACGGGCAGCAGACAGCTGGTCTTCAACATTTTGAAACGCGCTCAGCACCACCTGGCGGTAGCGTGCCACGGTCTGGTCGTAGGCGGCTGTCGCGCCGTCCAGACGCGCGTCAAGTGCGCCGCCCTTGAACAGCACTTGCGCTGCGGACAAACCCAGTGACCACAAGGCAGCAGGCGCGCTGAACAGATCTGCCACGCGGCTGGCTGCGCTACCGACAGACGCATTCAGGCTCAGGCTGGGGTAGTAAGCCGCTTTGGCCACACCAATCTGCTGGTTGGCGCTTGCCATACGGCGCTCTGCGGCGGCGATGTCAGGCCGGCGCTGGAGCAAGGTAGACGGCACCCCGACGGGAATAGTGGGCACAGTGGCTTTCCAGTCGGGCGCAACTGCCAGGGTGAAGTTGCCGGGTGCCTGACCCACCAGCACGGCAATGGCGTGCTCGAGTTGCGCGCGGGTGCGCTGCACGCTGGCCTGGTCGGCCTGGGCGTTGGCCAGCTGGGTTTGCGCTTGCAGCACATCGGTCTTGGCAGCAATGCCCGCGTTGTAGCGGTTTTGCGTGATCTCAAGTGCACGCGCGTAGCCTGCCAGCGTGCTGGCCAGCAAGGCTTTTTGCGCGTCCTGCTGGCGCAGTGACAAATAATTAACCGCCAGCTCGCCCTGCGCCGACAGTTTGGCGGTGGCAAGGTCGGCGGCGCTGGCTTCGGCTGTAGTAGCCGCGCCGTTGGCCACACTTTGCAGGCGGCCCCACACATCGGGCTCCCAGGCAGCGCCCAGGCTGGCTTGGTAGTTGCCGCTGGTGCGGTTGCCGTTGGTTGTGTTGGTGTTGACGCTGCCCGTACCGCCGCCGTTGCCTGAACGGGACGCGCCACCGCTTAATGTGACGGACGGGAACAGCGCCCCGCGTTGCTCGGCTACCAGAGCCCGCGCCTGGGCATACGCGGCCACCGCCGCGGCCACATTCTGGTTGGACACCTCCACCCGCGCTGCCAGTTCATGGAGTACCGGGTCGTTGAACAACTGCCACCAGGGTCCGCGCTCCAGTGCGTCTGCAGGCTGGGCCGTGACCCAGTCGCCCGCTTCTTTGTAGGCGATCACTTCTGGCGTGCTGGGGCGCTGATAGCTTGGGCCGACGGCGCAGCCTGTGATCAGCAAGGCGAGCGCAACAGGAAAAAGAGGTTTTAAGGCGTGAGTTTGCATGGTCATCGTTTCAAGAAGTTGCCCGCGCCAGATGGACTTCATTGGCACCGCGCCTGCGCAGCTTGTCCATCAGCACATACACAACAGGCGTCGTGAGCAGCGTCAGCAGCTGGCTGGCAATCAGCCCGCCAATGATCGCAATGCCCAGCGGGCGGCGCAGCTCGGCACCTTCGCCAAAGCCAATGGCCAGCGGCAACGCGCCGAGAACTGCGGCCAGCGTGGTCATCAAAATAGGGCGAAAGCGCAGCAGGCACGCTTCGCGTACAGCATCGACCGCACTCAGGCCGCGCGCACGCTCGGCATCAATGGCAAAGTCAATGATCAAAATCGCATTTTTCTTGACGATGCCAATCAGCAAGAACACACCAATCAGCGCAATGATGGAAAAGTCGAGCTTGAAGATCATCAAGGCCAACACCGCACCGACCCCCGCAGAAGGCAGCGTCGACAGCACAGTGATGGGATGCACCAGGCTTTCGTACAAGACGCCCAACACGATGTAAATCACAACCAGCGCCGCCAGGATCAAAAGGGGCTGCTGGCCTTGCGATTCTTGTGCGGCACGGGCCGTGCCTTCAAAGCTGCCGCGCACGTTGTTGGGCAACCCGATCTCAGCTTCGGCCTGCCTGACGGCAGCCTGGCCCTGCTGGAGGGTACTGCCTGCGGCCAGGTTAAACGACACGGTGGTGGCGAGTTCACCGTCTTGATGGTTCACACTGGATGCCTTGGCACTTTCAGAAAACCGGGCAATCGCCGACAGCGGCACCATGGTGCTGCCTGTGTTGCTCAGGGCCTGGCCGGTTGACTGATCGCGCAGCGCGGGGTTGACGAGGTTGGCCGCAGTGGTTCCCACGCCTGTTGCGCGCGCGGGCACGTAAATATCTTTCAGCGCCTCGGGGCTTTGCCTGAAGCGCGGGGCCAGTTCCATGATGACTTTGTACTGGTTGATGTCGCTGTAAATCGTGGCCACCTGGCGCTGCCCAAAACCGTTATAAAGCGCGTTGTCCACATCACGCGATGTGACGCCCAGGCGCGCGGCGCTGTCTTTGTCGACCGTCACCATCGTCTCGACACCGTTTTCCTGCTGGTCGGTGTCAATGTCTATTAGCGCATCTTGCTGCTTCATCTGGTCCGCCAGGCGACGCGCCCATTTGCGCAGGTCGGCGATGTTGTCGCTTTTCAGGGTGTACTGGTAGGTGGCGTTGCTGCTGCGACCGCCGCCACGCAGGTCTTGCACGGTACCTAAAAACAAACTGATGCCGGTGACACGCGCCAACTGCGGGCGCAGCCGCGCAATCACCGCCTGGCCGCCTACCGCGTCAGGTCGCTGTGCCAATGGCTTGAGATTGATGAACATGAAGCCGCCACCGGCCCGGCCGCCGCCAGTAAAGGCCACCACCGTATCGACCGCAGGGTCGGCACGCACAATGTCGGCCAGTTCTTTGAGCTTGCTTTGCAAGGCCTGGAATGAAATGCTCTGATCGGCCCGCAAGCCGCCGTTGATCTGCCCGGTGTCTTGCTGCGGGAAAAATCCTTTGGGAATTTTGATGAACAGATAAACGTTCATGCCGATGACCACCACCAGCACCAGCATGACCAGCCAGCGCATGTGTAGCGCCCAGTCCAGACTGAGTTCATAGCAACGTAACAGGCGTTTGAAACCGCTGTCAAACCAGCGCGAGACCAAGCCCGGTTTCTTTGCCGAGTGCGGCTTGTTTGACTTCAAGAGCCAGGCGCACATCATGGGTGTCGTGGTCAGTGAGATCACGAGAGAAATCATCACCGCCACAGACAGCGTCACGGCAAACTCACGAAACAAGCGGCCCACCTGACCGCCCATGAAGAGCAGCGGAATAAACACCGCCACCAGTGACAGGCTGATCGACAGGACAGTAAAGCCCACCTCACGAGCTCCCAGCAGCGCTGCCTTGAATCGGTCCATGCCGGCTTCAATATGACGGCTGGTGTTTTCCAGCACCACGATCGCGTCGTCCACGACAAATCCAGTCGCAACAGTCAGCGCCATGAGGCTCAGGTTGTTCAGGCTAAAGCCCAGCAGGTACATAAAACCGAAGGTCCCCAGAAGCGACACCACAGTCGCAACGGCGGGGATAACAGTCGCGCGGGCGCTGCGTAAAAACGCGCTGACCACCAGCACCACCAGCACAATGGAAATGAGCAGCGTGATTTCAACCTCGCGCAGGGAAGATCGAATCGAGTTGGTACTGTCAGAGGCGACCGACAGCTTCACATCCGGGGGCAACTGGGCCTGGAGTTCAGGCAGCAAAGCGCGAATGCCATCGACAGTAGAAATCACATTGGCATCTGGCTGGCGGCGTATCAGAACGATGACTGCTGCGTCGCCATTGAAAAGTCCCAGCGTGTTGGTGTTTTCGGTGCCGTCACGCACGTCCGCCACATCGGCTAGCCGAACGGCTGCGCCGTTTCGCCAGGCCACCACCAGCCCTTGGTAGTCAGCCGCCTTCAGCCCGCCAGTGGCGGTGTTGCCAACCGCGTAAATTTGCAGGCGCTGGTGTTTACCTTCACTGTTGTCTTCAATCGCACCCTTGGGCCGATTGGCGTTGGAGGCCTGCAAGGCCGCACGCACGTCCTCCATGCTGATACCGTAACGGTTCAGTGCAAAAGGAATCAACTCAACCCGCACGGCGGGCAGCGAACCGCCGCCGAGTTCCACATCCCCCACACCTGGGACTTGCGCAATTTTTTGTTGCAACAGGCTGGACACATCGTCGTAAATTTGCCCGGGCGTGCGCGTCTTGGACGTGAGCGCCAAAATCATCACAGGTGCTGCCGCCGGATTGGCTTTGCGGTAGGTCGGGTTGCTGCGCAGCGCAGCCGGCAGGTCGACCCGGCTGGCGTTGATGGCGCCCTGCACTTCACGCGCTGCCGCATCAATTTTGCGGTTCAGGTCGAACTGCAAATTGATCCGGGTCTGGCCGTTGCTACTCGACGAGGTCATCTCGTTGACGCCCGAGATCACGCCCAGGCGCCTTTCCAGTGGCGTGGCCACACTGCTGGCCATGGTGTCGGGGCTGGCCCCCGGAATGGCCGCGCTGACAGTGATGACCGGAAAATCGACTTGCGGCAGCGGCGAAACCGGTAGAGCGAAGAACGCACCGATGCCCGAGAGGGCCAAGCCCACAGTTAGCAGGACTGTGGCTACTGGGCGGCGGACGAAGGGTTCTGAGAGGTTCATTTATTGGCCTCTTTTTGCCACTGCGCTGGTTTGAGAGTGCTTTCTCCAGCCAGCATGCCGGGACTCGCCCCGGCGGGCGACTTACTTTTCTTTGCCTCGCCAAAGAAACCTAAGGAAAAGAAAGGCGACCCGCAGTCTGGGCCGCTTCGCGGTTCCTTGAAAAAGCTGAAGGAGCCGGAAAATCTAGAAACTAGCCAGCTTCGCTGTCGTCGGACATCTAGATTTTTTAATCCGTCTCCTCCAACTTTTTCAAGCCCAGCCAGGACGGGGGGTGTCATGGACTCGGGGAGCAGCCAAGCGCTGCGGTATTTGAATTTGTCTTTTTCTCCAAACCCCGTCCTGGCTGGGCTGAGGAGCGCAGGAGGCAGCGGAAATAAATTTTTAGATGTCCGGCGGCTGCGAAGCAGACTAGTTTCTAAAAATTCCGCTGACTTCGAGCACCGCAAGTTGCCCGAAGCAAAGCGCAGGGACCCAGACTGCGGGTCGCCTTTTCTTTGGTTACTTTCTTTTGGCGAAGCAAAAGAAAGTGACTCGCCGCCGGGCGACCCCGGCAAACCACGCGAAAGCAAACCGCTATCAATGAAGGAGCTATTCGCACATGTATCTATTGGTCTAGCGGCTAAAAACATAGATAAAAACTAGTTTTTTCGGCCAAATTTCCGGCCCAGTCGGTCAAAACCCAAGTACACGACCGGGGTGGTGAACAGCGTCAACACCTGACTCACCACCAGGCCACCAAAAATCGCCAGGCCCATCGGCCTGCGCAGCTCGGCACCCTCGCCCCAACCCAGCATCAGGGGAACTGCGGCAAACAACGCCGCCAGTGTCGTCATCAGAATCGGCCTGAAACGCAGCAAGGCAGCCTGATGAATCGCCTCGCGTGCCGACTTGCCCTGCGTACGCTCTGCATCGATCGCAAAGTCAATCATCATGATGGCGTTTTTCTTGACGATGCCGATCAGCAAAATGATGCCGATGATGCCAATCACGCCGAGGTCGGAGCCACTGATCATCAGCGCGAGCAGTGCACCCACGCCAGCTGATGGCAAGGTTGACAGGATCGTCAGCGGATGAATGTAGCTCTCGTACAGAACACCCAGCACGATATACACACACACGAGGGCCGCCAGAATCAGCCACAAGTGGCTTGACAACGAGGCTTGGTACGCACCCGACGCGCCCAGGAAAGTCAGGCTCACGCTGGCCGGCAAGGCGATGTCCTTGGCAGCCTGTTTAACGTCATCCACCGCCTGACCCAGCGCCACACCCGGCGCGGTGTCAAAGCCCAGCGTGGTGGCGGGGAACTGGTCAACATGGGTGACCTGCAGCGGTGAGGCCCGCTCGGTGATGGTGGCAATGCTGGCCAGCGGTGTGGTGCCGCCCGCCCCTGTCTTCAGCTGAAGGTTGCCCAGCGTGGCGGCTGTCGTCAGCTGGTTGGGCAGTGCTTCCAGAATCACGCGGTACTGGTTTGTCTCGGTAAAAATAGTGGACACAATGCGCTGGCCAAAGGCGCTGTACAGCGCGTCGTCGATCGAGGCGGTGGAAATACCCAGACGCGAGGCTGTGTCGCGGTCTACCGTGACAAAAACCGATGCACCCGTGGCCCCAGCATCGGTTGCCACGTTGCGCAAGCTGGTCAAACTGGCCATGTGTTCAGCCAGTTTTTTGGCCCACAAGACCACCAGTTTGTTATCGGCACCTTCGAGCGACAGGCGATATTGGGTGGGCCCGGTTTCAGCGTCAATCGTCAAGTCCTGTGTGGGTTGCAGGTAAAGGGTGACGCCGGCAATCTTGCTGGCGCGCTCACGCAGTCTGTCCATGGTGGCCTGCTGGCTGGTGGTGCGCGTTTTTTTCAGATTGATCAGCATGCGGCCGGTGTGCAGCATGGTGTTGTTGGCCGCATCAACCCCGACGAACGAACTCAGGTTGTCAACATCCGGGTCTTCAAGCATGGCTTTGGCCGTGTCTTGCTGCAGCTGCGCCATGCGGGCATATGAAATGGATTCAACAGCCTGCACCCGTGCTTGCAGCTGACCGGTGTCCTGCGTCGGGAACAGCCCCTTGGGAATCACAACATAGAGCAGCACGGTGAACGCCAGCGTGGCAAATGCCACCAGCAAGGTGAGCCCCTGGCGCTCAAGCACCCAGGTCAGGGCGTGGTCGTAGTGGGTGATGACGCTGGCAAAAAACGTTTGCAGCTGTCCTTCTTCGTTTTTAGCAGGGACGTCGGCCGCCAGCGCCGGGCCGCCCCAAGCAAGGCCAGCCCCCTCGGGGGGAAACGTCGTACGCGAAGCGACAAGTGTGGGGGCACGTTTTTTTAGCCAGCGGGCAGACATCATGGGCACCAGCGTGAGAGACACCAGCGCTGAAATCAAAATCGTGATGGCCAGCGTGACGGCAAACTCCCTGAACAGACGACCCACCACATCACCCATGAACAGCAGCGGAATGAGCACCGCAATCAGCGACACGGTCAGCGAAATAATCGTGAAACCAATTTGCGCCGCGCCGGTGATGGCAGCCTGCATCGGCTCCATGCCTTCTTCAATGTAGCGCGAGATGTTCTCGATCATCACAATCGCGTCGTCCACCACAAAGCCTGTCGCAATCGTCAGCGCCATCAGGCTCAGATTGTTCAGGCTGTAGCCGAGCATGTACATGGCGCCGCAGGTGCCAATCAGTGAAATCGGCACGGCCAGACTGGCAATCACTGTTGCCCGAACATTGTGCAAAAAGGCAAAAATCACCAGCACCACCAGCAGCACGGCCAGCAGCAGTTCAATCTCCACATGCAGCACCGACGCCCGTATGCCGGTGGTGCGGTCACTCAGCACATCCACCGATAGCGCGCCAGGCAAGCCAGCCTGCAATTCTGGCAAGCGCGCCTTGATGGCATCGACGGTGGCAATGACGTTTGCGCCGGGCTGGCGCTGGACGTTCAAAATAATGGCGGGTACTAACTGGCCCCCACGTTCGCTCGCTTCGCCTAACTCTCTGCCCCCCAAAGGGGCTAATTTTCCTTGGGGCGGCCCGGCGGAAAATTGCTGACTTGGCAAGTCGCCAAGCGATTGATTGACGCCTTTCCACGCACCCAGCTTGATGTTTTCGGCACTGTCAACGACTTGCGCCACATCTGAGACCCGAACCGCCGCACCATTGCGGTAAGCGATGATCAGGTTTTTGTAGTCACTGGCAGCCACCAGCTGGTCATTTGAATTGATGGTGTAGGCCCTGCTAGGACCGTCAATACTGCCCTTGGCGGCGTTGGCGTTGGCCGCTGTGATGGCCGTGCGAAAAGCATCCAGCCCCAGACCGTAGGAGGCCAGCGCCCGTATGTCAGCCTGAATGCGCACGGCAGGCCGCTGCCCACCGCTGAGCGTGACCAGGCCCACCCCATTGACCTGACTGATTTTCAAAGCCAGGCGGGTGTTGACCAGGTTTTGGACTTCGGTCAGTGGCAGCGTGTCAGACGTGATGGCCAGCGTGAGCACCGGGGCATCTGCCGGATTGACCTTGGCATACACCGGCGGGGCGGGCAGATCGGCAGGCAACAGCGAGCCACCAGCATTGATCGCTGCCTGCACTTGCTGCTCGGCAATGCTGAGGTCCAGACCCAGACCAAATTGCAGCGTGACGATAGACACGCCCGCTGCGCTGGTCGAGCTCATGCGCTGCAGCCCTGCCATCTGGCCAAACTGGCGCTCCAGCGGTGCCGACACGGTTTGCGCCATCACCTCGGGGCTGGCACCGGGGTACAGGGTTTGCACCTGAATGGTGGGGTAATCGACCTGCGGCAGTGCCGACAAGGGCAAAAACTTGAACCCCATCAAACCCGCCACTACGATCGCCAGCATCAGCAGCGACGTAGCAACCGGGCGAAGAATAAACGGGCGTGAGGGACTCATTGCGGGGGACGCTCACGCCCTGGGCCGCCACCACCTGCACCAAAGCCCTGGCCGCCGCCCTGCTGCATGCGCTGCTGCATGCTTTGCCAGCGCTCGAGCGCCTCGGCATCACCACTGTCGATTTTTTCGAGAAACTTTTTACGCCGCTCAAGCGCCTCGGGGTTGTCTTTGACTTGCTCGAGCATGCGCTGGCGTTGCTCGGCAGATGGACCTGCTGCTTTGACGCTTGGGGCGGCAGCCACCGATGGCGTGCTTGGCGACGCCCCCGACGCTGCATTGGCAGATGCAGCACGCTGCGGCATGGCAGACGGTGCAGTTGCGGCAGGCGCAGCGGCACTGGAGGCACCCTGCGGCGCACTGCCGCCCTGGCGACGACCGCCTCCGCGCGGCGCATCGCCGGGCAGCGCCACGCGCGAACCCTCTTTGAGCCGGTCTGCACCTTCGGTAATCACCTGCTCGCCTGCTTTCAGGCCCGATGCAATGACTATTTTTTCGCCGGTGGCCTGACCACGCGTCACAGGGCGAACCGATACCGTGCGCTCTGCGGGATTGAGCACGAACACAAAGTCGCCACTGCCGCCCAAGCGCACGGCCGTCACGGGCACCACCACAGCGTTGTCAATCGACCTGATGTTGAGCTGGATGTTGACAAACTGGTTGGCAAACAGGGCTGAGTCGGCATTGGCAAATCGTGCTTTGGCCTTGACAGTGCCGGTGGTGATGTCAACCTGGTTGTCCAGCGATGCAAACGTACCGGTGCCCAGTACGCCGGTGCGGGTGCGGTTCATCGCCATCACCTGCATGTTTGTTTTGGCGGCACCGAGTACATCACTGACCCGGTCTTGCGGCACGGCAAACACAACATCCATGGGCATGACTTGCGTGATGATGGCCACACCGTTGGTGTCGCTGCTGCTGATGGTGTTGCCGACATCTACCGTGCGCAAACCGACCCGGCCGCTGATGGGCGCAGTGATGCGGGTGTAGCTGAGGTTCAGTTGCGCCGCGCCCACGGCGGCGTTGTCAATCATCACCGTGCCTTCGAGCTGCTTGACCAGGGCGGTTTGGGAATCAACCTCCTGGCGGGCAATCGAGTCTTGTTCGAGCAGTGTTTTAAATCGCGCCAGCGTGACTCTGGCGCTGTCCAGTTGTGCTGTATCGCGCTGGCGCTGGCCAGTGGCTTGCGCCAGAGCCAGTTCAAACTGACGCGGGTCCATCGTGGCCAGCAAATCGCCTGCCCGCACCATCTGCCCTTCCTTGAACAACACCTTTTCCAGCACACCCGAAACCTGCGGTCGCACCCGTGCCGTGGCCAGCGGCGTGACCGTGCCCAGCGCATCCAGCGTGACCGCAATGCTGGCCCGCTCGGCCGTCGCCACACCAACGGTGCTGGCACCTCCACGGCCCCCCCCGCCAGGCCCACCTCCACTAGCCCCGCCACCAGGGCCAGGACCACCTTGGCCACCAAAGCCACCTGCGGCAGCCACGGGCGCAGCGGGCCGGGTCAGATACCAGGTCAGCCCCGCCAGGCCGGCAAGCACCACCATGGCGACAACAGCACCCATCCATTTGCCTTTGCGACTGATGGCTTGGGTGGATGTTTTTGTAGTCGGCCGATCAGGGCTTGAAGGTTGCGCTTCGTCAGGCGGGATCATCAAAGAGTCCTCAGAAAAATGTTGATTCAGCTGAATTATTACGTGCTGCTTTTCCAGTGGATGAAGGCTTGCAGGTCATCAGGTAAATGTCTGGTAAAGCGAATTCGGCCTACCCTACTTCAGTGGGATTTTGTTGGCCCGATCAACGGGAACAGCGGTGACGCTGTTTTGCGGTGAGCCTTCGATCAAGCGGTCTGAATAGGTCAGATACACCAGCGTGTTGCGGGGTGCATCGACCATGCGCACGACCCTGAGCTTTTTGAAAACCAGGGAAATGCGCTCTGACAACACATCCTCCTGTATGTCCAGTGGTTTTGCAAAAGTGATGGGGCCGGTCTGACGGCAGGCAATTGACGCTTCCGACTTATCCTCAGCCAGACCGAGCGCGCCCTTGTAGCCGCCCGTTTTGGCACGCGACACATAGCAGGTCACGCCAGCTACTTTGGGGTCGTCATAAGCATCGACCACAATTTTGTCGTTCGGACTGAGCAGCTTGAAGACTGTGCTGACCTCTCCGACCTGCTGGGCACCAGCGCGAGTCACGAAAAACAACAAGGACCACATCGCAAGCAGTGACATCGCCAAGGCACCAAAAACTTTTTTCATCTGATTTACTTTCATCAAAGACAGCAGGGTACACAAAGCAAAAAGGCCCTTGACAGGGCCTTTGTTTGAGAAATGGTGTTAGCGTGCGCCGCGCTGCGGTGCACCGCCACCGGGGCCTGCGCCGGGCCCAGGGCCACGGCCCGCAATGTGCCGGAAGGTGATGCGGCCTTTGCTCAGGTCGTAAGGGGACAACTCGAGCGATACCTGGTCACCGGCCAGTATCCGAATGTGGTTTTTGCGCATTTTGCCGGACGTGTAAGCCACCAGTTTGTGACCGTTGTCGAGTGTGACGCGAAAACGTGAGTCGGGCAAAACCTCGTCCACCAGCCCGTGCATTTCAATCAGTTCTTCTTTAGCCATGCTCTTATTGTCCTCGAAAATTAAAAACTGAATTTAAATGCCAAATTCAGACAGTTCGGGCGCAGCCCGGCACGCTGCGCTCCTTGATCCAGCCGAGCGCATGCTCGGTGGCGTACTGCAATGCCTGGGCAGCGCTGTCAAACAGGCCAGAAAAGCGCATCACGCGGTCGTGGGTCGCGCTGCCCTTGCCTGAGCGGATGGACACCGATGCGGCATAACGGCCTTCGCCTTGCGGTTTGGCCAACGGGGAAACAAGGTACTTGCCTACCGCCATCTGGGTAGGGGTGTTGTGAGAAATCATTTTAAAAATCAATACTGAAAACGTCTTCGCCAGATTTTAAATATCTGGCAGATCAACGGGGTGCATTCGCCATCCGCAAATAAATGCCAAGAATGAATGCGTAGAAATAAGCAACTCGCGTAGCCCGAGTCGCGCGGTTTCTTCAACGGGGAGGGGGTTTCAATTCAACGGGGATGCTCAAACGCATCCCGTGTGAGTCACCAGTGTGCGCAAAGCTGTCAGCCATGCGTGCAAGATAAAGTGACCAGTGTTTGTAGGCTTTGAGGCTGTGTGGGCCAAAAAAGCAAGCAACTTAAATTTAAAACGCTGTAGCGTATCAGAAGGTGTCAGTATACCAACTATCCCTCGAACTGGGGATGCAGCTGCCGGATGCGATTCATGGCCATACCTGCAGCGGCCGTGCGGGTCTCGACACCCAGCTTGGCATAAACGCGCTCCAGATGCTTTTTGACGGTGGCTGGGCTGGCGCCCAGAATGTCGGCAATGTCGCGGTTGATCTTGCCTTTGATGACCCAGTAAAGCACCTCAGCTTCCCGCGCCGTGAGCTTGAAGCTCAAGCTCATGGCCTCGACAATCGCGTCTTCAGAGGTTTCACGCATCACGATCAGCCAGTCACCGGTGTTGTCCCCTGCGCCCTCTTGACTGTCGTCTGTGCGCTTATGCAGGCGACAACTCAAACGGCGTTTGCCCATCTCTATCAACAAGCGCGGCGGCTCTAGCTGGGGCGCGGTGCCCAGCACATGCTTGCGTAACCAGACAAGCACGGGCTCTGGCACGTGGGGGGCTGATGTCCCGTAATAGGTCAGCAGCAGGTCACGTGCCAGCGGTGTTTGCCAGGTCAGCTTGCCTTGTCCCTGAGGGTCCAAACGCACAGTAATGCTGGCGTAACCGAACGCATCCAGGGCATTGCGCGCCTGGCCCGCCTGCTGGGCCGCTTGCCGGGCGCTGCGAGCGCCCTGCAAATGCACGCCCATGCGGGCCATTACCTCTTTGGGCTTGATGGGCTTGGTCACGTAGTCCACACCGCCCGCATCCAATGCGGCCACCAGGTATTCGGTCTCGGTCAGTCCGGTCATGAAAACGATGGGAATATGCGCGGTTTCCGGCATAGCTTTGAGCCGCTTGGCGACTTCAAAACCGTCCATGCCTGGCATCATGGCATCGAGCAGCACGATGTCAGGCAAGACCTGCCGGGCGCGCTGCAAAGCGGCTTCGCCATGGGTGGCTACCAGCACGGTGTAACCTGATTCTTCAAGTGCATCGTGCAGCACCGACAGGTTGTCGGGCACATCGTCAACGATCAACACCACGTCGCTATTGGCACGGTCAAGCGCGCGGTAAAGGGAGTCTTCACGCATTGGTTTGGCTGTCCATCAATTTTTGGGCCATGGCCTCAAACTGAAACTGCCTGGCCAGGGCTCGCATGCCTTCAACAAACATCAAGGCTTGCGGGCTTTGCTTTTCAATATCGTCAAGCGTGTTCATGATGCCCCTGTAAAACCCGAGATTCACCACCTCCAGCAGAGCCGCACGCTGCTGTGCGTCCGGCAAGGCATGCGCCACAGGCAAGTCAGCAGTCAAGGGCGCAGACTGTTCGTACAGCCATCTGAGCTGCAAGCGCCGCTTCAGCCAGTCGAACAGCTCGCTATGACGGTAGGGCTTGACGATGAAGTCTTCCGTGCGCACCCCCAGATCATTTTGCAAGCCCTTGTCAAAGGCATTGGCAGACACAATGGCCAGCGCAATATCGGTGTGACCGTCCACACGCAACCGGCGTATCGTCTCCCATCCGTCTATGCCGGGCATGGCCAGGTCCATAAAAATAGCATCGGGCCGGTAGCCCGCCGCCAGCAAGTCCAGGCAGTCGTGGCCGCTGGCAGCCAGCCTCAGTTCAAAGCCCATCGGCTGCAGCAGTTGCACCATCAGCTCGCGGTCGGGTTCTTCGTTGTCAACCACCAGCAGTTTGCGGCGCGGGCCCGCATAGCCACGCGGCTGGCGCTGGGGCGTGGCCGCAAGCGGTTGACTGCTGCCGCGCACTTCTGGCAAAAACAGCCGCACCCTGAAGATCGAGCCTTGCCCCGGCGTGCTGACCACAGTCATCTCGCCGCCCATCAGGTCGGTCAGCATTTTGGCAATCGTCAGACCCAAACCGGCGCCTGGGTTGACGCTGGAATTTGGAGGCGTCGAATATCCATGATCGCCGCGAGAAAAAGGCTCAAAAATATGCGCCAGCTCGGCCTGGTTCATGCCCGGCCCGGTGTCTTCAATGTCAATGTGCGCCATTTCGCGTGCGTAACGCAACTTGAAAGTCACCTGCCCCTGCGCTGTGAACTTGATGGCATTGCCCAGCAGGTTGATCACAATCTGCCGCACCCGCTTTTCATCAGCACGCACCATTTCGGGCAGATTGCCACTGACTTCGAAGTCGAAGCGCAGGCCTTTGGCGGCCGCTTGCAGCTCAAACATGCCCGCCATCTCGTGCATACCATCAGAAAACGCCATCGGCTTCGGATTCAGCGTGAGCTTGCCGGCCTCAATGCGGGCAATGTCGAGCGTGCCTTCAATCAGCTGCAGCAAATGTTCACCACCGCGCTTGATCACGCTCACCGCCTGTTTGCGGTGCGGCGGGATGCCTGCGTCCTCGCCCATCAGCTGGGCATAGCCCAAAATACTGTTGAGCGGCGTGCGCAGCTCATGGCTGATAGCGCTGATGTAGCGGCTTTTGGCCTGGTTCGCATGGTCGGCCAGGCGTTTGGCTTCTTGCAACGCCTCATCGGTTTGCCGGTGCGACTCAATCTCTTGCAACAAAAGATGGGTTTGCCGGTTTGACTCTTCTTGTGCCACCTGCCTGCTTTTGTGGGCCAGCACCAGCCACCAGGCCACCATCCCGGCTATCACCAGCAGTGCCATGAAGGCCTTTAAAAAACCTGAGCGCAAGGCTGCCTCGGACGCGGCCGGGTCTGTGAGCACACCGATGGGGTTGATCTCCTGGTGATACAGCAAGCCAAACACGCTGGCCAGCAGCGGCACGATGATGAGCATGAGCAGCAAAAAGTTGCTCAAGCCGGTGTCAAGGTAGGGCCAGATGCGGCGCGGCAGCAGCCAGCGCAGCGCGCTTGACCACTGCGCCGACAGACTGGCCTGAGGCTTGCACAAATCGCCACAGCGCGCGTCTAGCGTGCAGCACAGCGAGCAAATCGGCCCCCGATAGGCCGGGCAATGCGCCATGTCCGGACCTTCGTAGTCACGTTCGCAAATGACGCACTTCTGGGTGCTGTCACGCTTGTAAGAAGTCTCTTCTGGCTTACGGGCAATGTAGTATCTGCCTTTGGTGGCCCACGCGATCAAAGGCGCGGCCACAAAAGCGGTTGTCATCGCAATCACCGCCGAAAACGCCTGCGCCATCTGGCCATACAGCCCCAAGTGCGCTGTGACGGACAAGGCCGACGCCAAGGCCATCGCGCCCACACCCACCGGGTTGATGTCGTACAAATACGCGCGTTTGAACTCAATGCCCGGCGGCGACAGGCCCAGCGGCTTGTTGATGACCAGGTCAGCCACCACCGCCATCATCCAGGCAATCGCGATGTTGGAAAAGAGCCCCAGCACGTCGCCTAAGGCCTGAAACACATTCATCTCCATCAGCATGAAGGCAATCAACGTGTTGAACACCACCCACACCACGCGGCCGGGGTGGCTGTGCGTGATGCGTGAGAAAAAATTAGACCAGGCCAAGGACCCCGCATACGCATTGGTGACATTGATTTTGAGCTGCGAAATCACCACAAACAGCGCGGTGGCCGCCACCGCCCAGCCGTAGTCGGGAAAGACATATTCATAGGCCGCCAGATACATCTGGTTGGGGTCCACCGCACGGCTAAGTGGCACCAGGTGCGAGATGGCCAGGTAAGCCAGCAGCGCGCCACCCAGCATTTTGAGCACCCCAAAGACCACCCAGCCCGGCCCACCGACCAGCACCGCACCCCACCAACGCCAGCGGTTGGCGGCCGTCTCCACCGGCATAAAACGCAGGTAATCCACCTGCTCGCCGATTTGCGTGATGAGCGCGATGCCGACAGTCAGGGCTGCACCAAACAGCGCGACATCAAATCCGGCACCACCTTTTTGTCCAACGTAGTTCGACACCCCGGCAAACGCCGCCGGGTCTTTGGCCAGCACATAGGCAAACGGCACCACCAGCATCACCAGCCACAGCGGCTGGGTCCAGACCTGTAGGCGACTGATGGCCGATACGCCGTGGGTGACCAGCGGAATCACCACCAGCGCGCATATCAGGTAACCCCAACTCGGCGGAATGTTCAAAGCCAGCTCGAGCGCGTAGGCCATCACGGCCGCTTCAAGCGCAAAAAAGATGAAGGTGAACGACGCGTAAATCAGCGATGTCAGCGTCGAGCCAATGTACCCAAAGCCCGCGCCCCGGGTCAGCAAGTCCATGTCCACACCGTAGCGCGCCGCATAAATGCTGATGGGTAAACCAGCCATGAAAATAATCAGCCCGGTGGCCAATATGGCCCAGAACGCATTCGTAAAACCGTATTTCACCAGCAGCGTGGCGCCCACAGCCTCCAGAATCAAAAACGACGCCGCACCAAACGCCGTGTTGGCCACCCGCCACTCAGACCACTTGCGAAAGCGCTGCGGGGTAAAGCGCAGCGCGTAATCTTCCATCGTCTCGCTGGCCACCCAGCTGTTGTAGTCACGCCGTACCTTGATGACGCGCTGCACCGGGGCGGCTGGCTCATTGCCTTGCCGGGGTGCTTTAGGTGCGTTTGCGGTGCTCATGCAGCAATGATAGGGTGCGCAATGCCCTGGTAACACGCCATGAAGGCCTGCCGGAAGCTGATCCCAGCGTCTGCTTCAAGCTGTTAGACTAGC
>CAMARI010000038.1 GCA_945860515.1 Polaromonas sp. YR568 | reverse complement strand
CTGACTTGCAGCAGGCTTGTTATCAGGCGCTGGCCGTACCGCGCCACGAAGCCCGATTGCGTGCGCTTGATTTCAGCTGGTCGCAAGCGGCTCAGTTGTTTGAAGGGTTTCTGGTCAGCGCCCATCCGCACAAGGCAAGTAACATAGGGGTAGCCGGTGCGGTGGTTACACCACTGTCACCCAACTTGTAAAAGCTGGTGTGCATCCCGACACCATTCACGACAACTGCACACGCCTTGACTCTTCTGACCACCACCCCCACTTCGCCAAAACAGCCCACCGCCAAGCCGGTTCAGTTTCTGGACCGAGACCACAGCATCCTGGCTTTCAATGAGCGGGTGCTGGACTGGGTCCGGCGTGATGATGTTCCCTTGCTGGAACGGTTGCGCTATTTATGCATTGTGTCGTCCAACCTGGACGAATTTTTTGAAGTACGTGCCGAACCCCACCTGACGGCTGCACAATCCAGCGAACAAAAAGGACTCTACACGGTCGAGTCATTCAAGGCACTGTCTGTGCTGGCACATGACATGGTGGCGCGTCAATACGCGTTGTATAACGACAATCTTTTGCCTGAGTTCGAAAAGCAAGATATCCGCATCGTCTCGCATGGCGAACGCAGTGCTGACCAGAGTCGCTGGGTCAAATCCTACTTTGAACGTGAAGTACGGCCACTGCTGATACCCGTGGGGCTGGATCCCTCACACCCTTTCCCGCAGGTGGCCAACAAGTCTTTGAACTTTATTGTGCGGCTCAGTGGCCACGATGCCTTTGGCCGCGAAAACGAGATTGCCATTGTCAAGGTGCCGCGGGTGTTGCCGCGCTTTATCCGCATGCCTGATAAAAGCAGCAAAGGCACTAACAATGGCATGCTGTTTGTATCACTGTCCAGCGTGATTCGCTCCCACCTCGCCGACCTGTTCCCCGGCAGGGAGGTGGGGCAGTTTTCACAGTTTCGCGTGACGCGCCATTCCGACCTGGCAGTCGATGAGGACGATGTGCAAAACCTGCGCACCGCCTTGCGCCAGGGGCTGGAGCAGCGCCACTACGGCCAAGCCGTGCGACTGGAAGTGTCGGCGGGCTGCTCTGATTATTTGTCGACCTTTTTGCTCAAGCAGTTCGACTTGCCAGAGCTGGCCCTCTACCGCGTGCATGGCCCGGTAAATTTGGTTCGTTTGACCCAGATTGTTGATTTGGTCAACGACCCCAGGCTGCTGTTTCCTGCTCACAAGCCCAGCTACCCCACCCAGTTGGTACAGGGTCAGTCGTTTTTTGAACGACTCAAGCAGGGCGATGTGGCTATCCACCAGCCCTTTGAAAGCTTTGATGGTGTGCTCGACTTTTTGCGTGAGGCCGTCAATGACCCCGCGGTCCTGGCCATCAAGCAAACCATTTATCGCACGGGTTCTGATTCAGAGTTGATGCTGTTGCTGCGCGAGGCGGTGCGGCGCGGCAAGGAAGTGACGGTGGTGGTGGAGCTGAAAGCGCGCTTTGATGAAGAAGCCAACATCAACTGGGCAGAAATGCTGGAGTCGATAGGTGCGCAGGTGGTTTACGGCGTGGTGGGCTTAAAAACCCACGCCAAAATGCTGCTTGTTACCCGGCGTGAAGGCCGCCACTTGATACGCTATGGACACTTGTCGACCGGTAACTACAACCCGCGCACAGCACGCCTTTACACCGATGTGAGTTATCTGAGCTGCGAGCCGAAACTGACGCTGGATATGGACAACGTGTTTGTGCACCTGGCCAGTCAGAGCAGGCTGCCCAAGCTGCACCACCTGCTGCTGGCTCCTTTTCAGTTGCAGCGCAAACTGATTGAGAAAATTGATGCCTTGGGCGAGGCCGCTTTGACGGGCAAGGCTACCCGCATTGTTGCCAAAATGAACGCGCTGACCGACGAGGACCTGATGCTGGCGCTGGTCCGGGCAGGGCAGCGTGGCGTGAAGATTGACCTGATTGTGCGCGGTGCCTGCATGCTGCCAGCACAGGTTCCGGGCATGACCGACAACATTCGCGTGCGCTCCATCATTGGCCGCTTTCTGGAGCATTCGCGGGTGTTTTACTTTCGCTGTGAAGCGGTTGAAGAGTTGTATTTGTCTAGTGCTGACTGGATGAACCGCAACATGCTTCGCCGCATTGAGCTGGCCTGGCCAATCACAGACCCGGTGATTCGCCAGCGCATCATTGATGAGTGTTTGGTAGCCTACTTGCATGACGGTGTAGACGCATGGGATTTGCAGCCAAACGGCAGTTACACCCTTGTCACTCCAGTCCCTGGGCTTGGCGCACAGGATGCGTTAATGCGCCGCTACATGTCCGCGGTACGGCGCAAATAATAGATCAGTAAAAGAGCAGTTTATGGATCTGATCTTGTGGCGCCACGCAGAAGCAGAAGATGGGCTACTCGGCGATGAGACATCAGGCCTTGATTTAGACCGCTCGTTAACCCAGCGCGGCGAAAAGCAGGCCGCTCGCATGGCCGCTTGGCTAGACCGGCAATTGCCTGAAGTCGCGCGCATTATGGTCAGTCCAGCAAGGCGCTGCGAGCAAACTGCATTGGCTTTAGGGCGCAAATACAAAATTAAGCCAGAACTAGCACCACATGCCAGCGTCGCGCAGCTTCTCGAACTGGTGCAATGGCCAAGCAGCAAATCCCCGATTCTCATCGTTGGGCATCAACCCGTGTTGGGGCAAGTGATTGCCCAATTGCTGGGCCTCAAAGAAAGTGAATGCGCCGTTAAAAAAGGGGCACTGTGGTGGCTGCGCAACCGCGAGCGTGATGGTCAAAGCCAGACTGTGATCGTGACAGTACAGTCACCAGAGATTTTGTAACGTTTATTTGCCTGAGGCGGGGCGGCCAGTCTTGATGGCTGGAACCCTGTCAAGTGCGCTCAGGAATGCGGCGTCTGACAGCGCTGCCAGCGCTTTGATACCAGCGCGTAGCAGTTCACTTTTCTTGACTGAACGGGTAAGTTTTGTAGCGCGCTGTTTAAGTGCCTCAAGCACCACATATTCAAGTTTAGGAATGGTAAAGCTGTCGCGTACCAGTTTTGGTTTTTTTGGTTTTTCAACCTTGACCGTTTTGCTTGGGCTGGCAGTCTTGGCGGATTTGACGGCGGGCTTTTTGACGGCAGCTTTGCGAGGTGTTGGCTTGGCGGCGGGCTTTTTGGCAAGCGTTGGTTTTTGGGCTGAGGACTTGACCGTTACTGGTTTTGCAGCTGCCTTGGATGCTGCTGCTGCAGGTGTGGGGGTCGTTCCTGCTGGCGTTACAGCTATTGATTTTGAAGTTGTCATGGATTATCCTTAAAATAAATGGTCAAAATAAACCGTGTATATAGTTTATACCATTAAAAATTAGCTTCAAGCTGATGCCGTCAGCTCTGAAAGAATCAATGTCCACGGCGTTTTTTGCCAAGCCAGGATTTCTTCTCGCAGCAAGTGGGCCGATTGAGGAAAGGCCGTATCCCAGCCTGGCCGGTAGTTCAAAACAAAAAGTCTGGCTGGCTCGCTGCCGGCTTCAATCTGCAAGCCCTGCAAATCTGGATCACGTCGAGCGTGGCAAAGAATCACGGCTATCCGCAGGCTAAGTAGCTGCTGAATGAAAAAGCGGTCCTCAAAATCTGCTTCCAATTTTCTCAATTTGCCTCTGTGCCCAAGAACCAACAGGCTCAGGCGGTGCAATTCTGGAAGCGCAAAGCCCGGCGCATCTGTGTTCCCCAGGATGTAGGCACCGTGTTTATGGTAGTCACTGTGTGAGATCTGACTACCGATCTCGTGCAACTGAGCGGCCCACTGTAGTTTGCGCAAAAAGCTGTTGGTCTCTGCCGCAGGCTGGTCCTTACTGAGCATAGAGAAAAGCTGTTGGGATACCTTGCTGACCCGTTGAGCTTGAACCGTGTCCGCGCCGAATTTATTGGCCAGCCTGTTTACGCTGGTTGAGCGCAAATCTGACGGACCTTCGTCACGCTCCAGAAGGTCATACAGCACACCGTGTCGCAAAGCGCCTGCTGCCACCTGCATGTGCTGGATATCGAGCAAATCAAACACCGCTCGCAGCACGCTCACACCGCCGCCAATCACTGCACGGCGGTCTTCCTTCATGCCATCAATTTTGATCCGATCTGCACTTTGCGCTTTGATCAAACGGTCGACCAGCCAGTCAAGCCCTGCGCGCGTGATGAGGCCAGGTGCCCAGCCCGCTGCGGACAACACGTCACTCACGGCACCTACCGTACCTGAGGAACCATAGGCAACGTCCCAGCCATCAGCACGGTAGGAATCGGTGGCCTCATCAAGAATAGCCTTTGCGGCAATTTCAGCGCTTTCAAAAGCGCGCGCAGTGAATTGGCCATCCTGAAAATATTTCATTGACCAGGCCACACTGCCAACGCGGTAAGACTCCATATGCAGGGCTTCCAGGCCTTTGCCGACTATTATTTCAGTTGACCTGCCGCCAATGTCCACTACCAGGCGTCGTTCATCGGATTGCGGTAGCAGGTGTGCCACGCCCTGGTAAATGAGTCGGGCTTCTTCCTTGCCTGAAATAACGTCGATCGGGAAACCAAGAATTTCGTGGGCTTTAGATAAAAATTCGTCGCGGTTGCGGGCCTCACGTAAAGTCTGCGTGGCTACTGCTCTGACCTGGATTTTTTTAAAATCTGCCAGACGCTCAGCAAAGCGTGCCAGGCAGTCCCAGCCGCGCTGCATGGCCTCTAGGGTCAGGTTGCGGTCAGCGTCCAACCCATTGCCCTGACGGACGGTTTCCTTGAGGTATTCGGTTCGGTTGATCTGGCCCTGGTCAAAGCGGCCAATTTCCAGGCGAAAGCTGTTGGATCCTAAGTCCACAGCTGCCAATAAGGTTTCATTTTGCATGGCTGAGTTTATCGCGGCAGCGCTTGTTCAAAGCACTATCCGAGATAAAAAAACCAATCCATCTGCACCTGAGACTGCTGAAAACCAGTCTCTAACAAAAGGCAAAAAAACTACTCCATTTCTGGCATCTATACGTTACGTGTTTAGAAGCTTCTCGTGTTCGTATTTATTAGCTTACAGGCTAACTTGGTCACAAATTATTGATTAATGACTGGGTTTTAGCCGTTTATTTCCCCGAGCGCAGACAAAAAGCTGCTGGTTGTCGGGCGCAGTCGGCCTAGTTTGTGTTTGATAACACTCCCAATCGCCATAAAGCAGACAGCTTCTTCGTTGGCCGCCAAATTGAACAACGCCCGCAGTGCCTTGGATTGCATCGCACGGCCGCTGGACAGACCCGAGCCAAAACCAAGAGCGTGCGCTGCCAGCAAGACGTTTTGAATTGCGCACCCAAGCGAAATGGTTTGCTCAATCGGTCTGATGCCGGTGGGGTTGGCGTCTGGGCAAAACACAGCCAACGCTAAAAAGGGTGCGCGTGCAGCTTTATCGCTAGCCGTCTGCAATTGCTCTTGGGTTGCACCCGGATCGCGCTCAAGCAATGCCAGTACAAAGGCTTTGGCCAAGGCTGGGCGTTGGTCTTGCCCAATACTGATAAACCGCCACGGGTTGAGCAATCCATGGTCTGGTGCCGCCGCCGCGGCAGAAAAGATCTGCTCAAGTTGCTTATCGTCAGGTGCGGGTGCTTCGAGTCGCCTTGGCGATGTATTTTGGCGCGACAACACCAGCCCCAGTAGCTCTGACGTTGCGACTTCATCAGCAGGCTGCGCGGGTACGTAGCCAGAATAGGCTTTCGACTCTGTGGTGTTGGCAGCCTTATTTTCAACAGCAGGTAAAAAAGTATCAAAGGTCACGATGTCTCCTTTATTAAAAAGGCGGCGCATCCAGTGCGCCCCTTGGTTTCGCGCACGCCTAGGCGTAACGACGCTCTTTGAATGACACTTTGGCTTTGTAATCATCCATCGTGCCTACCAGTCGTTCGTCGCCCCATGTGCCTTTGTAGTAAGGCACTACGTTGCGGTCTACCCATTCTGTGGTCACGTCGCCTGCCACTGCTTTGGGGTAGCCAAAGAGCATGAAGGTCTGATTGCGTTTGATCGCCGATGACGGGTACACCATGGCGTAGGTGCTGCCGTAGTCGTTGAAGACTTCAACAATGTCACCCGCCTTGGCACCAAGCGCACCAGAATCGGCTGGGTTCATTTCCAGGAACGCCATCGGATAGCGCGCCATCACGTGCGGGTCAAACTGGTTGTGATAGGCCGTTTGCCACACTTCATTGGCGCGCCCGTTGTTGATCCAGAACTTGTACTTGGCCTTTTGCCCGGCGACGGGGGCGGGCAAGCCGTTCCACGGTGCGGGCTTGAACTCGGCCTTGCCGTCCTTGGTGTCATACTTGTTGTCGGCGTAGTGAATCTCCGTGCCAATCAGTTTGCCATCCTTGACTTCCTTGATGGTCAACTGCACGCCGTTGTTACCGGCTTTGCGTAACAACTCATAGGTTGCCATGTACCCCGTGTCGCCACCCTGGCTATCAATCGGGCCAACACCTGGTCGGCCTGCACGCCTGAAGCCGTCGTTGAAGGCGTCCTCTTCATTTTTCCATGCAAAGCCTTTCTCAGATGATCAATTGATCGAATCCTTGCAGGAGTTGGTTGCATGAGTACTGGACGCCTCAAGGTTGAAGACATCAAAGTATTTTCTGATGCCGCTATGGAATTTTTCGCGCAGACGACTGGGCACAAGGCAGCTATACGCACTGCTTACATGCTGGATGGGTCTGAAACCGTCGTCTGGAATGATTTTCAGGGGCGAATCGAACTGAGCGGTGCGTATCGCGGAACCGTGACCTTCTCTGCGCCTCGCGGTCTTCTAACGCACGTGCTTCTCAGCATTGGCGAGCAGGACTATACCGATGCCAGCTATCGTGACATCGTAGGGGAGATCACCAATCAGATGTCAGGCTATGCGCGTCGCCATTTCGGCGAAACCATGGATATTTCACCCCCCCCCAGGTGATATTACAAAAAGATGGCGTTCAGTCTCCAAAGTTTGATGCGGCTCCCTTTGTCATTCCAATGCTTTGGGATCGGTATGAAGCACATTTGGTTATCAGGATGCGAAAGGCGGGCAGTGAGCAACCCAGATAAAAAATCGTTTTGTCACGCTAATGTCATCTAGCAGATTCAAAATTCCGCCTACAAAATCCCTTGAAATTCGTTAGCTTTAGGTTTTTTAACTTTTTATTTAGGACGCATCACATGAAATTTACCAACCTGATTCCATTCACCGCAACAGTACTGCTGGTTGCATGCGCATCTACTCTTCCGGTACCAGCCGGAATGACTGCTGGCAAATTTGTTCCATTTAGCTGCGAAGGAGGGAAAACCTTTCAAGCACGCGCATCAGACGATGGCAGCAGCGTACGAATTCGCTTCGAAGGCGGTTATGAATTGGACAACAAAGGTGCTGGCGTTTACGAAGGCGAAGGCTTCAAGCTGATGACAGCAGGCCCTGTCGAGTTGTTCCATAACGGAAAACTGGCCTTGAAAGGCTGCAAGGCCCGCTAATTCCTGTCACGAAATTGACACACGACTGACATAAAGTCAATTTATCTGTTCCGCACTGTCTTACTTGCCTATTTTTTAAAGGACGCTTCATGAAATCCCTCCCCATCAAATCTACTCTCGCAATTTCGGTCTTTGCACTGTTTGGCGCCATGCCGTTAGCTGCTTTTGCACAAGTTGTCAAAATCGACGGATCGAGCACTGTTTACCCTGTCACGGAAGCTGTCGCAGAAGAGTTCCAAAAGGCAAATAAAGGCCTGAAGGTTACTGTTGGTGTGTCAGGTACTGGCGGTGGATTCAAAAAATTCTGCCGTGGTGAAATTGACATTTCCAACGCATCACGCCCTATCCTGGCCGCTGAAATGGAAGACTGCAAAAAGATTGGTGTGGAGTACATCGAGATGCCCGTGGCATTTGATGCGTTGACGGTTGTGATCAACCCAAGAAACACTTGGCTCAAGCAGGCAACGGTTGCCGAACTGAAGAAAATGTGGGAGCCTGCCGCTCAAGGCAAGGTGATGCGCTGGAACCAAATTAACCCTACCTGGCCTGACCAGCCCATCAAGCTGTTTGGTGCTGGCTCTGACTCTGGCACGTTTGACTATTTCACCGAAGCCATCGTTGGCAAATCCAAGTCCAGCCGTGGCGACTACACCGCCTCTGAAGACGACAATGTGCTGGTGCAAGGTGTTGCAGGCGACGTTAACGCGATTGGCTACTTTGGCTACGCGTACTACGCGGAAAACATGAACAAGCTCAAGGCGCTTGCCATTGTTGAAAAAGACGGCAAGCCTGCCGTGTTGCCAAGCTCTGATAGCGTTATCGCGGGCACCTATCAGCCACTGGCCCGTCCTATTTTCATCTATGTCAACGTCAAGTCCCTGGCCAAGCCTGAAGTCAAGAAGTTCATTGACTACTACATGGTTCAGGGCGCCAAAATGGCTAAGGAAGTGAAATATGTGCCTCTGCCAGCCTCTGTGTATGCATCAAATGTGAAGCACATTGCTCAAGGTCGCAAGGGTACCGTTTTCGGTGGTAAAAATGAAGTTGGCATCAGCATTGAAGAATTGACAAAAAGAGAAGCCAAGTAGTCAATTGATTGTTTGACTGACTTTTGCTCTAACTGCCTTCAAGTTATTTTGGCTTGAGGGCAGTTGTACTGAGTTGCTAACCATGAAAGCATACCCTACATGAGTGCTACTACTGGTCCGTCTAGTGCTGTGGCACCTGAGCGGCTGACGGGTTCGGCCCGTCTTGAGGAGCTGGCGAAAATCAAAGCCAGTCGAAGTCGTAAAGACAAAATCATTGAGTACATTCTGCTCATGGCGGCATGTGTCTCAGTGTTCACCACCCTCGGCATTGTCTACATCCTCGTCAAGGAATCAGTTGTATTTTTTAACAGCGTTTCTTTGTGGACATTTATCTCTGACTCGCAGTGGACACCACTGTTTGATGACGCTCACTTCGGGATTTCGGTGTTGTTGTCCGGCACCCTCTCGAGTACCGCTGTGGCGTTGGTTGTCGCTATACCACTTGGCACGGTAATCGCGATCTACCTTTCAGAGTTTGCCGATCACCAAGTTAGGGAAGTGCTTAAACCCGCGTTGGAGCTACTTTCGGGTGTGCCGACCATCATTTACGGGTATTTTGCTTTGTTGGTGGTAACACCACTCATACAAATGATTTACCCGAACTTACCTACCTTCAATATTCTTTCGGCAGGTATTGTGATGGGGATCATGATCATCCCCTACGTTTCTTCACTTTCAGAAGACGCGATGAGAGCAGTACCCATGAGCCTGCGTGAGGGTTCGTATGCCATGGGCGCGACACGCTTCCAGACGGCAACCCGGGTAGTTGTACCGGCTGCTATTTCTGGAATAGCTTCTGCCTACCTCCTGGGAATCTCCAGGGCAGTTGGTGAAACCATGATTCTTGCAGTAGCTGCTGGCATGCAGCCCAATCTTTCACTCAACCCATTAGAGCCTGCTGCAACCGTGACCTCGTACATTGTTCAAGTAGCTCTGGGAGATTTGCCCCACGGCAGCGTTGGTTACCAAACCATTTTTGCTGCTGGTTTGACCTTGCTCATCATCACACTGGCATTCAATCTTATAGGCCACTGGATGCGCCGTAAATACCGTGAGGCTTATTGATATGACTTCAAAAACAGAAAAATCTGATGCATTGCGTCTGATCATCAAAAAACACAAACGGTGGGACTTGATATTTGGGCTGATTGGCGTAGCAGCCATATTGCTTGCCAACTTGACCTTGGTTGCCTTGTTTGCAAAGATGTTTATTGAAGGTGCGCCAAGGATTTCGGCTGAATTCTTCACGAATTTTCCATCACGCAGAGCTGGTGAGGCAGGCATTCTGTCGGCTTGGGTTGGTTCTTTCTTTGTGATGCTGGTAACTGGTTTGTTTGCCATACCAGTCGGTATTGCCAGCGCGATCTACCTTGAAGAATATGCCCGTAAAAATTGGTTCACGGATGTGATTGAAATCAACATCAGCAATTTGGCAGGTGTTCCATCAATCGTATATGGACTGTTGGCGCTTGGTTTATTCGTCTACACCTTCGGTTTTGGCCAAAGTATCTTGTCGGCTGGCCTGACACTTGCTCTTCTGATTCTGCCTATCGTGATTGTGACTACGCGAGAAGCGCTTCGATCTATTCCTTTGATGGTTCGGGAAGGTGCTTATGCCTGTGGAGCGACCAAGTGGCAAGTCGTTAGCGATCATCTTGTGCCCTACAGCATGCCTGGTATCTTGACTGGCGTGATCATCGGACTGTCAAGAGCGATTGGTGAAACTGCTCCGATTATCACGATTGGTGCCCTTACATTTATTGCCTTTCTACCGCCAATACCTTTTGCTGGTGATCCTCCTGCGGGCTTGTTTGATTGGCTCTTTTCGCCCTTCACAGTGATGCCCATTCAAATTTTCAACTGGACATCACGCCCCGATCCTGCTTTTCAAGCTAATGCGGCAGCAGCAAGTCTTGTCTTGGTGCTCCTGACGTTAAGTATGAATGGTTTGGCCATTTGGCTACGCTACCGTCTCCGTAAAAATATCAAATGGTAATTTCTAGAAAAGAACACATCACCATGGCATCTACCATCACTCTTCCTGAAAATCCGCCAACAATCAAAGCGAAATCAACTGACCTTGATTTTTACTATGGTTCATTCAAGGCGCTGCAGGGCGTCAGCATGCCGATTTACGAAAACAAGGTAACTGCCTTGATTGGCCCCAGCGGCTGCGGCAAGTCAACATACTTACGCTGCTTCAATCGCATGCATGATCTTTATCCAGGTCATCGATACGATGGGAGCATCGAATTGCATCCTGACAATATCAATGTTTTGGACAAGAATGTTGACCCGATTGAGGTGCGCATGCGTATTTCAATGGTGTTCCAGAAGCCGAATCCTTTTCCTAAATCAATTTTCGAAAATGTCGCTTACGGTTTGAGGGTTCGAGGTGAAAAATCAGAAACCTATATCCAGGACAAAGTGGAGGCTGCACTTCGTGGTGGTGCCATCTGGAACGAGGTCAAAAATCGGATGTCCGATGCTGCAACTAATCTGTCGGGCGGCCAGCAGCAGCGCCTTTGCATCGCGCGTTCACTTGCTACAGATCCAGAAATCATCCTTTTTGATGAACCAACATCAGCGCTTGACCCAAAAGCTACTGGCAGCATTGAGGAGCTGATTGGAGAAATCAAAAACAAAGTAACGATCTTGATTGTTACGCACAACATGCAACAGGCAGCACGTGTGTCTGATTACGTTTCTTATATGTATCTGGGTGAGATGATTGAGTATGGTGCTACTAAAGACATATTCATGAAACCCAAGCGCCAAGAAACAGAAGACTACATCACAGGCCGTTTTGGTTAATCCCTGAATCAGCTAAAAGAAAGAATCTATGTCTGATAAACATTTATCCAGCCAATTTGACAACGAACTTAACGGCGTGTCCTCACGCGTGATGGAACTTGGCGGTCTGGTTGAATCACAGATTGGCCTGGCAATCTTTGCTTTGTCGCAGTTCAGCACTGAAAGCGCAAACCAGGTTATCGAAGCCGAAGCACGCGTCAACGCCATGGAAATTGACATTGATCGCGAGCTGTCTTCCATCATTGCTCGCCGTCAGCCTACAGCCCGCGATCTTCGTCTGCTGATAGCGATTTCAAAAACCACTGCAAACCTCGAACGTGCTGGGGACGAGGCCGAAAAAATTGCCCGAATGGTCAAATCGATCATTGAAAGCGGTTCGGCTCGTGCCATCCCGTCGTCTGACCTGCGCGTTGCCGCAGAGCTGGCTTCAGGCCTGTTGCGAAAAGCGCTGGATGGTTTCGCTCGCTTGGATACATCGGTCGCTTTGACTATCCTCAAAGAGGACGATCTGATTGACCAGGAATTCGATGGATTTGTACGTAAGCTCATCACTTACATGATGGAAGACCCGCGCACCATTTCGGCCAGTCTGGACCTGCTTTTTGTCGCCAAGGCCATCGAACGCATTGGCGATCATGCCAAAAATATTGCGGAATTCATCATCTACATCGTCAAGGGTGAAGATGTCCGGCACACGCCGATGGCACAAATTGAATCGACAGTGAACTGAGCGCCCCAAGTAAATGAAGCACAAGCCTCGAATTTTGGTGGTCGAAGACGAGCCGGCTATCGCCGAACTGATTGTCGTCAACCTGCAGCACGGCGGCTTTCATGCCGTGGTCGCGCAAGACAGTGTGACGGCGCAGCGAGAGCTGGACGCGACTCTACCAGACGCCATTTTGCTGGACTGGATGCTGCCTGGGCAAAGTGGTCTGTCTTTGGCACGCCAGTGGCGCAAGCAGGAACGCACTCAAAATATTCCGATATTGATGCTGACTGCGCGTGGCGACGAGCCCGACAGGGTGGCTGGTCTGGACGCCGGCGCTGACGACTACATCACCAAGCCGTTTTCTACACAGGAAATGCTGGCCCGCATTCGTGCTGTGCTGCGCCGGCGTGCACCTGCTTCTTCAAGTGATGTGGTGGCGGTTGGCGACCTGGTACTGGACCCTGATACGCACCGTGTTTCCTTTAAAAATCAGGATCTCAGACTGGGCCCGACCGAGTTCAAACTCCTTCACTATTTCATGAAGCACGTGGAGCGCGTTCACAGCAGAAGCTCTTTGCTGGACAAAGTCTGGGGAGACCATGTTTTCATTGAAGAGCGTACGGTTGATGTTCATGTCAAACGCTTGAGGGAAGCACTTGGCGCGGCTGGTGCAATGGTGGAAACCGTGCGTGGTTCAGGCTACAGGCTGACCGCCATGGCAGCAAGCCCTGAGGCACAATCAGGTAGATGATCAATCGTTGGTTTTTGTTTCTGGTTTTCTTGGTGGTTGGCAGTAGCGTAGGGCATTTTGCAGCATCCACAGAGGGTCTGATTGTGGGTGGCCTGATCGCTGTAATTTGGTGGCTGACACTGGACAGCTTGCGGGCCGGGCGGTTTTTGACCTGGCTACGTCATGAGCTCGGTAACGAGTCAAACGGCACAGCCACCGATGCCATGCCCGCGCTGCCCGGTGTGTGGGGCCTGGCAACTGACCGCGTGAGCAAATTGCTGGTCAAGCGGGATCGCATGTTGCAAGAAAGACAATTGCGGCTGGACGAATTTCTGGCGGCCATGCAGGCATCTCCCAGCGGCGTCGTGTTGCTCGATGCACAAGACCGCATTGAGTGGTGCAACCAGATGGCCACGCAACACTTTGGTCTTGATGCCCGGCGCGACGTACTTCAGCCTGTGACCAACTTGGTGAGGGCACCTGCTTTCAAGGCCTACATGGCGAGTAATGACTTCTCGCATGATGTGTCGATAGCAGGCAGTGGTAATACGCCTGGGCGACCGGTAAATCTGTCGGTGCATGCACATGCTTATGGGGCCGACCGCAAACTGCTGCTGTCGCGCGACATCACTGCTGTGGAACTGGCCGAGGCGATGCGGCGCGACTTTGTTGCCAATGTGTCGCACGAGATTCGCACCCCCCTGACGGTGTTGTCGGGTTTCATTGAGACTTTGCAAACACTGCCCCTGAAACAGCCAGAGCGCGAACGCTATCTGGCGCTGATGGCACAGCAGTCACAACGCATGCAGACGCTGGTGAACGACTTGCTGACCCTGTCGCGCCTTGAAGGCAGCCCTCAGCCTGGTGGAAATGATTGGGTGAGAACCCCTAGCCTGATGGCGCAGTGCGAGCAGGAAGCGCGAGCGATGTCGGCTTTGCTGGCCCCGAACGGTCACAACATTGTTTTTGATGCAGGCCCAGCCAGCGACATCGCTGGCGCGCAAAGCGAGCTTTACAGCGCCATGTCCAACTTGGTGACCAACGCTGTACGCTACACGCCCTTCGCGGGTCTGATTCACGTCAGTTGGACAGTACTTGACGATGGACGTGGACGGTTCTCGGTCAAAGACAGTGGAGCGGGTATTGAGCCTGAGCATCTGCCCCGGCTGACCGAACGGTTTTATCGGGTAGACCGAAGCAGGTCACGCGAGACTGGCGGTACGGGTCTTGGCCTGGCCATCGTCAAGCATGTGTCGCAGCGCCATGGCGCAGAGCTGCAAATTGAAAGCGTGCTGGGGCAAGGATCTGTGTTCGCCATGGTATTCCCGGCGGCGCGGGTGCGCTGCAGTCAGGCAGTTTGAATTTTTGCCTGGCTAGCACCTTGGCTTTGACTGACTGCACGCCAGAGTAAGCCTAAAAACCCCAAGGCCACAAGCCCCAGAGCAAGTGTGCTCACGGTCCAAAAACTGTCTGGCAGGGGCCGCGCTGCAAAGCCTGCAATGCCTTGATACGTCAGCTGGTAGCCGCCATACAAACCCAGGCCCCACAGCAGCACGCTGTACAGCACCAAAGGGGCAACTGTGACACCGTAGCAGCGTAGCAAAAATGCACACACGGCTTGCGCGCTGTCGGCCAAGTGATAAAGAGCGACCCAGCCCAGCAACGACGCCGCGATCGTGATGATCGCCGGATTGCTGGAATAAAGACTGGCAACGTAGCTGCTGGCTGTCAAAAGTGAAACCGCTAGCGCGATTGAAACCGCGGCTGTCAGCTTTAACCCCAGGAGCACCACGCGTTTGGCTAATTCTGGCTTGCCTGCACCTAGCCAAAATGACACGCGTGCGCTGCAGGCAATGGCCATCGACAGCGGCAGCATGTACAAAACGGCGGCCATGCTGGCCGCAATCTGGTGGCCGGCTGACGCCTCAATGCCCAGCCTTGCAATGAACAGTGCCATAAGGGTGAACGATGTCACCTCCACCAAATAAGCCAGCCCACCTGGAAGCCCGAGCCGCGCAAAGTGACCAATGGCTGTCCAGTCGGGTCGTTCCATTGGCCGCCATATTTGAAAGCCTCGGTAGAGCGACTGGGTACGCAGCATCACAAATGCCAGCAGGACCAGCAGGTAATTGACCACCAGCGTGGCCCATGCGCAGCCAACTGCCCCCATGGGCTCTATGCCCGCACCGCCTGCTACCAGCCAGATCGACAGCGGAATCTTGACAGCCAGCGCACCCACCTGTAGCCATGTCACCAGCAGCGGCTTGCCTAGCGACTGGCTGAAGGTGCTGTAAAGCCGAAACAAGATCGCTGGCGCAAAAGCGAATGCCAACACCGTTAAGTAATTTTGAACCTCCACCAGCATGCTGGCAGGCACCTTCGCCCAGCGCAGCAAGGCCCCTGGAAACAGCAGCGCTGCCATGCCTGCCAGCGTGATGAAAACGCACAGGTACAGGCTTTGCCGTAGTGATCGCCCAATGGCTGCTTTCTTGCCAGCGCCCAGCATTTCAGCCCAGATGGGCAGTAGCGCCTGCACGATGCCAATCAAGCCCACATACACGCTGATGTAAATTGCGGAGCCCACCGACAGGGCCGCAAGCGCGGTGTCGCTGTGGCGTCCGGCAATCATGGTGTCCGCCACACCAAAGGCCATCACAGCAAGCTGGCCCACGAGCACTGTGCCAGCGTGCCTGACAATGACTCTCAACTCGCTCACGGAGCGCGCTGCTCGCTGGTTGTGCTGGCGTTACCGGCAGACCTTTTGTACAGCACAACATTTTCATTTTTGTCGGCTGGGTGGCGTACCGTGGTCACCAGCACCCAGTCAGGCAAATGGACTGTGCCCCCCAACGTGGACTGAAAGTCAGTATCGACCAACAGATAGGGGCAGGCAGGCCGTGTTGTTGCCTGTCGCAGCTTGAGCCGCCCGTGGTAGCGCAATGCAGCTGCCTGCGCGGTGCTGATGCCGTAAAT
Organism: Polaromonas sp. YR568; assembly: GCA_945860515.1. Taxonomy (GTDB): domain Bacteria; phylum Pseudomonadota; class Gammaproteobacteria; order Burkholderiales; family Burkholderiaceae_C; genus Polaromonas. The sequence goes on along the minus strand of CAMARI010000038.1, from coordinate 3,735 downwards.
TTCAAGGCATGAATTGCTGCCCACCAGTTTGGTCACCTCGCGCGACAAGGGCGCATAGCTGCGGGCATGGTCCAGCAGCGGCAGCCACAGAGTCATCAGGAGCAGCCAGCAAAGCGTTGCACCACCTGCTGGCAGCACGAGGGACTTCCAGACCGCCGCCTGGTGCCTGCCGACCCGCCACTTGACCAGCCAAGCCCAAGCCAGCGTGGCCGCGCCCGCGATTAAAAACGCGAACCATGAAAAACTCGGTTCAAATCCTGGTGCCAGCTTGGCCACATTGGCGGCGGGCTGGCGTGGCACGCCGGTTTGCATGGCTATCCACACAACCCAGATGATGATGCTGCAACTGGTAAAAAACAGCAATGTGAACCAGTCCACCAAAGAGGCAACGCTGCGCCTGAGCGTAGGAAGCGCAAAGGCTGCTAGTGCTGCGAGGGGCGGCAAGCTCAGAAGCAGGCTCCGGTCGGCACCGGGTGTTGTCAAGGTGGCCAGTAAGGGCATGGCTGCAAACCACAGTGGCAATGCAACATGGCGGCTGGCCAGTTGCCTGCGCCAGCGCCACAGCGTCCACAACGCCAATGGCCAGGCAGGCCAGGTAAACCAAAGCAGCAGGCGGCCCAGCTTGCGCCAATCGCTTAACGCGTTATGCCCACCTGTGCCCGGCAGATGAATGCGCCAGCGCCACAAGTCCAATATGAAGGCAAGCCAGGCCACAAACGCGGTAATAGCAACAATCAGCACTACCCATTGCATCGTACGTTTTTGAGCAGTGTGTTGATCCGTGTCTTCTGCGCTGCTGCCCCAGCGCGCGTGTGTCCATTCCACCAGCGCCCCGCCAAGGCCAAGCAGCACAGCCAGAGTGGGTGCGCCGCTGAGCGCAAGTCCTGTCAAGCCCACCAACAGGCCTAAGGAAGGCAACATGACCGTGGTTGCACGGCGGTATGACCTGGCGGCCATGGCGTAAAACAGCAGTGCGGTAAAGCCCAGTTGTGCCAGCGCGGGTGTGGTCTCGTGCGACAGCTGTGCCAGTCCCAGACTGGCGATCAGTGCCAGCACACCTGCGTCAGCTACCGCACGGGCATAGTCCCCGGGGCTGGCTTCACCGCCAAAGGCAAAGGCCACGGGCTGGGCTTGTGGGCTGCGTGCCAGATGGTAGGTGGCGTACCAGGTCCCCAGCAGACTCAATGCCAGCAGCAACATGAAAGGAATGCGTACGGCAAAAGCCGGGTCCAAGAAGGGCAGGCTTTTGATAGCGAGCGCTCCCAGCCAGTAGGGGACCAGCGCGTCAAAGCCGTTGGCTGTGCCCAACAACTGCGGCGCTAGCCAGTCGCTGGCGTTCGATGCCAGTTCTTGCATCACGCCGAAGGCAGCAATATCGTCGTTTTTCCAGGGCGCACGGCCAAAAAAGCCTGGCAGCACATAGGCCAGGCAAAACAGCCACAGGGCCAGCCGGGGCAAGCGGCGTACGGCGGACTGGGCAATGATGGCAGGTGAGGGTTTGTTCAAAACAACAGAAATTTTAAAGACGCTGGTGTTGATGTCATAACAGACGAAAAAAAAGCAGCCTGAAATTCAGGCTGCTTTTTGCAATTCAAATTGCGATTGAAACTGGCTTCAGGCAGCAGCGACTGGTGCTGCGTCTTTGGCAGGGGTTTTGCCGAAACGATTGCGGAACTTCTCAACGCGACCGCCCATGTTATCCACGGATTTTTGTGTGCCGGTGTAGAACGGATGTGATTCGCTCGACGTGTCCAGTTTGTACAAAGGCAACTCGCGGCCGTCGTCCATTTTCACCATTTCTTTGGTGTTAACGCATGAGCGGGTCACGAACTTGAAGTTGTTGGACAAGTCCAAAAAGCAAACGTCGCGGTAGTTGGGGTGAATGCCGTCTTTCATTTCTCTGTCCTTAGGTATCGCTTTCGCGTCGTTTAGGCAGCCACTCAAAACCATTTTGAGCACTTTCCGTCAAGCCCAACATTATAGCGCGCCTAGCCGCCGCGCCTCATCATGTCGAAAAACTCGTGATTATTTTTCGTGGCTTTCATGTTTTTCAGCATCAGCTCCATCGACTCGATTTCATCCATGTTGTACATGAACTGACGCAAAATCCTCGACTTTTGCAGGATTTCAGGGGCCAGCAGCAGTTCCTCTTTGCGGGTGCCGCTGCGGTTGAGCTGAATCGCCGGGAAGACGCGCTTTTCATAAAGGCGGCGATCCAGGTGAATTTCGCAGTTACCCGTGCCTTTGAACTCTTCAAAAATCACCTCGTCCATACGGCTGCCAGTATCGACCAGCGCGGTGCCGATGATGGTCAGGCTGCCGCCTTCTTCAATTTTTCGGGCCGCGCCGAAAAAGCGCTTGGGCCGCTGCAAGGCGTTGGCGTCCACACCGCCCGACAAAACCTTGCCAGATGAAGGCAACACGTTGTTGTAGGCACGTGCCAGCCGGGTGATCGAGTCGAGCAAAATCACCACGTCCTTGCCCAGTTCGACCAGCCGTTTGGCGCGTTCAATCACCATTTCGGCCACATGCACGTGGCGCGCGGCGGGTTCGTCAAAGGTTGACGAAATCACTTCTCCGCGCACGCTGCGCTGCATTTCGGTCACTTCTTCTGGGCGCTCGTCAACCAGCAGCACCATCATCACGGCCTCGGGGTAGTTGGCAGTGATGGCGTGCGCAATGTGCTGCATCATCACCGTCTTGCCAGACTTGGGCGGCGCGACCAGCAGAGCGCGCTGGCCTTTGCCAATCGGCGCAATGATGTCAATGATCCGGCTGGTCAGGTTTTCTTCACCCTTGATGTCGCGCTCAAGCTTGTACTGTTCACGCGGGAACAGTGGCGTCAAATTCTCAAACATCACCTTGTGTTTGTTCGCCTCGGGCGCGCCGTCGTTGACCTTGTCGAGCTTGTTCAGCGCAAAGTAGCGCTCGCCGTCTTTGGGTGTGCGCACCTCGCCTTCAATCATGTCCCCGGTGTGCAGGTTGAAGCGGCGAATCTGGCTTGGACTGATGTAAATGTCGTCAGTTGATGCGGTGTAGCTGGAGTCTGGTGCACGCAAAAAGCCAAAACCGTCGGGCAGCACTTCCAATACGCCGTCGGCGACGATTGTTTCGCCGGTTTTAGAGCGCTTTTTAATGATGGCAAACATCAGCTCCTGCTTGCGCATGCGGCCTACGTTTTCTATCTCAAGGGCTTCGGCTTGCTTGAGGACTTCAGACACGTGAAGTGCCTTGAGTTCATTTAAGTGCATGGATTAACCTGCTAGTTTGACGAGAGGGTATTGCGTAAAGAGACAACTCTTTGGAGCGTCAATTGAAAATCGCGGGAGGTTTGAAGGCTAACCAGTCGGTCTGGTGGCGTCGCAAACCGGGGTTCGAGCAAGCCAAGGGTGATTGGCTTGCGAAATTTGATTATGACAGGAAAAACGGGGCTTTTAGCGGTGCCATGTTTGGGAACATTGCGTCCCCGTGCCTGGCATTTAATGCACGTTAAACCAGTTGCTGGTCGATAAAAGCGGTGAGTTGTGACTTGCTCATGGCGCCGACCTTGGTGGCAGCCAGTTCACCATTTTTAAAAATCATCAGCGTCGGGATGCCGCGAATGCCGAACTTGGCAGGAATGTCGCGGTTTTCATCGACATTCATTTTGGCAATCTGCAGTTTGCCTTCGTAGCTGGTGGCCACTTCGTCAAGAATAGGGGCAATCATTTTGCAAGGGCCACACCATTCAGCCCA
>CAMARI010000037.1 GCA_945860515.1 Polaromonas sp. YR568 | reverse complement strand
TCCAGCTGCGCGCCACTGGCCTGCAGGCCGCGCTCGTCGTGGTAGGTCAGGCCAACGTAGCCCGCAAGGTCCAGCGGCCAGCCGTTCAGGCCCTGAACAAACGGCTTGCCCAGCTGCACGCCTGCGATGTTGGTGGCGTTGATTTTGGCCGTCGACAAGCAGCGCGCGGTGACAATGCGGGCCAGGTGGCAGCCGTCCTCGGTGGCCTTGCCGTACATCAGCTTGACATAAGTGGGAGATGTGTCTTCGGCCCCCTCGCGACGCTGTCGTTGGGGGCTGCCAAAGTCGTAGGCCGCGCCGATATAAAGGGATGGCAGCGTGCGCTTTTCGACAATCGGACTGTTCTTGACAGATGTGCCCAGCACCGTTGCAGACACGCCCGCCAGCAAGCGCCAGCGCTCAGACACATCGTAGGAGCCATACAGGCCCAGTTCTGACTGGATGCCCGAGCCCGGCGCATAGGCGGCGCGGCCTGCGCTGGCCTCGTTGGCCCGCACGCCGTAGTAATGGTCGTTGAGTTTCGCGTCGCGCCAGGACACGGAGACATCGGGCCGCAGAGACCATGGTCCCGAGCGCCATTCGTAGCCGTAGCCCAGTCGGGCTTCGGTGCCGCGCGAGGTACCGCCCACGTCGCGCATCAGCTCGGCGCGCAGTGTGCCCCAGCTCTGGCGCTGGCGGTAAGCCAGCCCCACATCAATGCCGGGATCTTTTTTAGCCATCCCGGTCAATCTGGTAGGCATCCGGTCTAATGGAAAGCCCTCAAGCCGCTGCTCGACAAACAGGTCAATCCGCTGACCGTCCTGGCCGCTGCCCTTGTTGAAGAGCTTGATACCTGCGCGGTTGGCATGCAGAAAAAGCCGTTCGCCTTCATACAAATTCACTGGCACCAGGTCATAACGCGTGCCGCCGCCCAAGTAGGGTGACGCTGTAGTCCTGGCCGCTATGCCCAGACCGGCGCTGCCGGGAGTGTTCAAAATGGCGGTGAGGGGTTCAATACCGTCAGCACGCACCGGTGAGCAAACAAGGGTGACTGCAGTGGTCGCGGCCAGCAGGCAGGCTTTGATCAAGGAGTGATGTCGGGTCATGCGAATCTTCGTTTTGGAGGTAAGCAAATGTGTGCCTTTGCAAAGTCCAAATGCTAGCTTTGATTTCTCGTCAAACAGCGATTTTTTGTAAACAAAAGTACGTATAGTGCGTCAGCCAGCGTCGATGCGCGAAAAAAAGCCCGCACGCAGCGGGCTTTTGCCTCACACCGACTCCAGCGACTTCAAAACGGAATATCGTCGTCCATGTCGTCGAAACCGCTGGCCGCTTTGGCGGAGGCTGGTTTTGCTGCCGTTGCAGGTCGGGCTGCAGGCGCTGTGCGTGGCGCACTGTAGCCGCCACCGTCATCACCATCAGATGCGCCGCCGCCCATGCCCTGGCGGCTACCCAGCATCTGCATCTGGTCAGCACGGATCTCGGTGGTGAATTTCTCAACCCCGTCTTTGTCAGTCCATTTGCGGGTGCGCAGGCTGCCCTCAACATAAACCTGTGAGCCTTTTTTCAGGTACTGGCCCACAATTTCAGCCAAACGGCCATTGAAGTTGATGCGGTGCCACTCGGTGGCTTCTTTCATCTCGCCGCTGGTTTTGTCTTTCCAGCGATCGGTGGTGGCTATCGAGACGTTGGCGATCTGGTCGCCGTTGGGGAAGCTGCGCATTTCTGGGTCTTTGCCCAGGTTGCCGACGATGATGACTTTGTTGATGGATGCCATGGCGGTTTCCTTGATAAAAACTGATGCTTAACAGTTTAACCCGCGCTATGGCGATCCATCGTTAACTTACCATCAAGCAAATACCGGGGCTGCGGTTCCGCTGGCAGTCGAAGGTACGGTGATCGTGCGGCCAGTGGTGAGCGTGTAGGTTGGCAATTTGATATTGCTGACATACACATACTCGCCTTTCATGCTGGCGGCCGTGACGGTCATGAGCAGGTAACCGCGCTGGCTGGTATCAGCGTAGCCCACATCGTCAATCAGCCCCAGCCCTGCGCCTATGGCGGCATTACCCAGTTGCGCGGTCAAGGCGCTGCCGTCAATCGAGCTGCCCAGTGTTCCCAAGCCAACGGACTCAAAGCCAATCCCTGTCACCGACGAAGTAGCAAACTCCACGCCCACCTTGTCACCTGCCAGCGTGGTCAGGTTGTTGAACCAGCCATTGTGTGAATCGCCAGACAGCGTGACAAGCCTTTTGCCCTGAGCTTTAACAGTTTGCAAAATCGCTTCCCGCTGCGCTGGGTAGCCGTCCCAAGAGTCCAGGTTGTAAGGCAAGCCCGGGTTCACAGCCGGGTTCAGCAGGCCAGCCTGGGTCGGTGTCAACGCCGCAGCGCCAGCCGCTGCCCGGGTTGCTTTAGCGGTTAAAAACGCACTGATGGCGGCAGGTACCCCAGCCGGGTTGGTGGTGAAAGCGGACGACAACGTATAAGGGAACCACATCTTGGCCATGATGGTTTGGTTGCCCAGAACCTGCCAGGTCGCGGTTGATGCGTTCATACCGCTGGTCAGCCAGTTTTGCTGTTCGCTGCTCATCATTTTGCGTGATGCGTCGGGTCTGATGCCCGCTGCGTTGGGCGTGATACCAGCCAAATAGCGGCCAATTCCCTGGTCAGCATCGCCAAAGTCGCTGTACTGGCGGTCACGGCCTTCAATGCGGGTATCCAGCATGTGCAGGGTGAAGATGTTGCCAAAGTCAAAGCGGCGGTAAATCTTCAGCAAGTTGTTGACATCAAGCGTGCGGATCGGCATCCACTCGTGATACACCTTGGCGGCGATATTCTTACGGGTAACCCAGTCGCCTTGGGTGGCCGATTTGTGGTTTTCAGCACCATTAACGTAAGCGTCATTAGCGAATTCATGATCATCCCAAATCGTAATCCACGGCATTTTGGCGTGGGCCGCTTGCAAGTTCAGATCCGACTTGTACAGCGCATGGCGCGTGCGGTAGTCGTTCATGGTGACGATGTCGTTGGCCGGGCTGGTGATGCGGTTGCCAGGGATGTTGCTGTTGCCGAACTGCGTTGCGCCTGATCCGTATTCGTAGATGTAGTCGCCCAAATGCAGCGCATACTGTGCGTCCGACTTGGCCGCCGCATCGTAAGCATGGAAGTAGCCTTCTGAATACAGCGAGCATGAAAACACTGCAAACTTGACTGAGGCCACATTGCTGGCCGGCAGGGTGCGGGTGGTGCCGACGGTGGACGATGCGCCGGTGCTGTCCAAAAAGCGGTAAAAGTAGCTGGCGCCAGCCGTTAGCCCGGTGACATCGACCTTGGCTGTGAACGAGCTGGCTTCGGTTGCCGTCAGTGCACCAGACTTGACGATGTTGGCAAACGCCGCGTCGCTCGCGACTTGCCATGTCAGGCTGACATCGGCTGTGCTGTTCGGGACTTTGGCATGCGACCACAGGATCACCCGGTCTGTCAGTGGGTCGCCGCTGGCCACGCCGAAGGCAAATACCGCTGGCGTGGTGACCGCTGCAGAACCCGACGAGTCGCCGCAAGCTGCTAATGAGCCAACTGCAGCCAGAGCCACAGCGCTAGAGGAAGACTTCACCAAAAAATCAAGGAAGTCGCGGCGGCCACCGTTGACGATTTCGCGTGGGTCGCTGCTGCCAAGTGAATCAGCGGATGCATGACCGGACGTGGTTTTCTTAAACATGAGTTGAGCTTTCAAAAATATTCATTGGAATCTCGGCATGTGACAACCGCGTGAAAGCCACTGCGCCCTGGCGACTTCGATCCACGTGTTGTCGCTATGATGGTCGGTTGTCTTAAACGCGGTCACAAGCCTTGAACTCTCCTACCGACAGCCACTACCTGGCCAGTGTTTTAGCGGCTCAGCGCATCAGCATTCGCGGTGCGCGCACGCACAATTTGAAAAATATCGACCTGGATATTCCGCGCAACCAATTGGTGGTGATCACCGGCTTGAGCGGTTCAGGCAAGTCGTCCCTGGCTTTCGACACGCTGTACGCCGAAGGCCAGCGCCGTTATGTTGAAAGCTTGAGCACCTACGCCCGGCAGTTTTTGCAACTGATGGACAAGCCTGATGTGGACATGATCGAAGGGCTGTCGCCCGCGATTTCGATTGAACAAAAAGCCACGTCACACAACCCGCGCTCCACTGTCGGCACGGTCACCGAGATTCATGACTATTTGCGCCTGCTGTTTGCACGCGCAGGCACACCGTTTTGCCCGGAGCATGATTTGCCACTGCAAGCTCAAAGTGTGAGCGAAATGGTGGACTCGGTGTTGGCCTTGCCAGAAGACACCAAGCTGATGATTCTGGCGCCGGTTGCGCGCGAGAAAAAAGGCGAATTTGTCGAGCTGTTTGCTGAGATGCAGGCCCAGGGCTACGTGCGTTTTCGGGTGGATGGCCATGCTTATGAGTTTGACGAGCTGCCCAAACTCAAAAAAACCGAGAAACACAACATCGATGTGGTGATTGACCGCCTCAAGTCACGCAGCGATCAAACCCAAAGGTTGGCCGAGAGCTTTGAAGCCGCCCTGCGCCTGGCTGACAGCAAAGCCATTGCGCTGGAGATGGACACCGGCAAAGAGCATCTGTTCAGCGCCAAGTTTTCTTGCCCGGTGTGCAGCTATTCGCTGGCGGACATGGAGCCGCGCCTGTTTTCGTTCAATTCGCCGATCGGCGCTTGCCCCGGCTGCGACGGTTTGGGCCACAAAGAGTTTTTTGACCCGGCGCGCATTGTTGCCTTCCCGTCATTGAGTTTGGCCAGCGGCGCCGTCAAGGGCTGGGACAGGCGCAACGGCTACTACTTTTCAATGCTCGAAAGCCTGGCCAGACACTATTCGTTTGACATTGAAACCGCTTTTGAAGACTTGCCCATGCAGGTGCAGGGTGTGGTTCTGGGCGGCTCGGGCAGCGAGGAGATCAAGTTCTCGTACATCATGGACTCGGGCGTCTCGCAGGGTAAAAAGGTCAACAAGAAGCACCCGTTTGAAGGCGTGCTTCCCAACTTTGACCGCCGCTACCGCGAGACCGATTCCAGCACCGTGCGCGAAGAGCTGGCGCGCTACCGCAGCGAGCAGCCCTGCCCCGACTGCAAGGGCACACGCCTGCGCAAAGAAGCCCGGCACGTGTACTTGGTCGGCTCGCCAGACGCACAGGGCAGCGTCATCAAGCGCGCCATTTTTGACATCAGCAGCATCACCCTGCGTGAAAGCTTTGCTTATTTTGACCAGCTCAAAATGTCGGGTGCCAAGGGCGAAATTGCAGGCAAGGTGGTGCGCGAAATTGGCCTGCGCCTGAAGTTTTTAAACGATGTGGGTCTGAATTACCTGAGCCTGGACAGAAGCGCTGAAACCCTGTCGGGAGGCGAGTCCCAGCGCATCCGGCTGGCCTCGCAAATCGGCTCTGGCCTGACGGGCGTGATGTATGTGCTCGACGAGCCCAGCATTGGCCTGCACCAGCGCGACAACGACCGGCTGATTGGCACGCTCAAACACCTGCGCGACATCGGCAACAGTGTGCTGGTGGTTGAGCACGACGAAGACATGATTCGTGCCGCTGACCATGTGATTGACATGGGCCCCGGTGCAGGCATACACGGTGGCCGCGTGATGGCGCAGGGCACCTATGAGGAAGTGCGCGACAACCCGAACTCATTGACCGGCAAGTACCTGGCGCAAACCCTCAAAATTGCGGTGCCTCAGCACCGCACGGCCTGGTTGCCCACGGTTAAAAAAGAAAACGCCTTCACGCTTAAGAAACCATCGCGCTTTGCACCCAGCCCGGCCTATGAAAGGCGCGCCGCCCGTGAGGCACAGCACCAGGCCACGCTGGGCGACATGCAGGCGCTGCGCGTCATCAACGCGACCGGCCACAACCTGAAAAATGTCAGCGTTGAATTCCCGGTCGGCTTGCTGACCTGCGTGACGGGCGTGTCGGGTTCGGGCAAGTCAACGCTGGTCAACGACACGCTTTACGCCGCCGTGGCCCGCACTCTTTACCGCGCTCATGACGAGCCCGCCGCGCATGAAAGCATTGAAGGCATTGAGCACTTCGACAAGGTCATCAACGTGGACCAGTCCCCGATAGGCCGCACGCCGCGCAGCAACCCGGCCACCTACACCGGGCTGTTCACCCCGATTCGCGAGCTGCTGGCTGACATGAATACGGCCAGGGAACGTGGCTATGGCGCTGGGCGCTTCAGCTTTAACGTGGCCGGTGGCCGCTGTGAGGCTTGCCAGGGCGACGGCGTGGTGAAGGTTGAAATGCACTTTTTGCCCGACGTGTATGTGCCTTGCGACGTGTGCAAAGGCATGCGTTACAACCGCGAAACGCTGGAGGTGCAGTACAAAGGCAAAAATATTGCGCAAATCCTGGACCTGACGGTCGAAGCCGCTGCCGAGTTTTTCAAAGCCGTGCCCACCATCGCCCGCAAATTGCAAACGCTGCTCGATGTTGGCCTGAGCTACATCAAGCTGGGCCAGGCCGCGACCACGCTGTCGGGCGGCGAGGCGCAACGCGTCAAGCTGGCGCTAGAGCTGAGCAAAAAAGACACCGGCCGCACGTTGTACATTTTGGACGAGCCAACCACTGGCCTGCACTTTGCCGACATTGATTTGCTGCTCAAAGTGCTGCACCAGCTGCGCGATGCCGGCAACACGATTGTGGTGATCGAGCACAACCTGGACGTCATCAAAACCGCCGACTGGCTGATTGACATGGGACCCGAAGGTGGGGCCGGTGGCGGCACCGTGGTGGGCGTGGGCACACCTGAAGACATTGCGGCCAACCCCAATAGCCACACGGGGTTGTATCTTCAGCGCCAGCTGGGATCACAGACCGGCTGACCTGCCGTGACCTGGCGGCGGCACTGGCTTGTGTGTTGCTGCGGTAGCGCGCCAGCCGCGCGTTCCAATCGGGCGTGCCACCAACCTGCGCCCGGGTCAAAGGGTCACGGATTGTTGTAATCCTTCGTAAATTTGTTTTGCTGGACAAGGAACTAAATATATATTTAGAAAATAATCAACATGAATCTCTTGTGACCCCCATGCCTTATCAATGCGGTTGTCCGCTGTGCTCTGGACGTAGCCTTGACACTCTGAACGGTTCAACATCAGACCCCACACTCGCAGCATCTCTGGTGCAGACGGTGAGTCCAGCCGCACCCGCGACAACCGTGATTGCCAAAGTCATCTCGGCCGATAGTCGCATTGATGCACTGTTGAAAGATTTGAGCAATCGCTTGAACAGCACTGCTGCGCTGGGCTCCCCGGTCACGGTGACTTACAGCTTTCCGGCGCAATTGCCTGCCGCTTACAGCGGTGAAGACGCCTTCGGCTGGAGGCCATTTACCGCACAGCAGCAATCGGCAACCCGTGAAATTCTGAATTCACTGCAAAAACAGATCCGCATCACGTTTGTAGAAGTCGCAGATGCGGGCGGTACCATCCGACTTTCCAACAACACGCAATCAGGCTCTTCGGGCTATGCCTTTCTGCCCAACGGTAGCTCAATTGGTTCGGATGTGTTCATCTCCAATAAGTACAGCGCCAACGTCACGTCGGGCAGCTTTGCCTGGGCCACGCTGGTGCACGAGCTGGGCCATGCACTGGGCCTCAAACACCCTGGTAACTACAACTCGACCAGTACGGTCGACCCGTTAGCCGTCGGCAACTTCCTGGGTGTGAATGAAGATACCTTCTACAACACCATCATGACTTACCGCGACTCGGCGCAAGACATCAATGGCACCAGTTTCATGCCTTATGACATGCTGGCGCTGCGGTATTTGTATGGAACCCGGACCTCTGAGACCGGAGATAACCTTTATAACTTTACCGACGCATCGGGCCAATCGGTTCGCAACATTGTGGATGACGGGGGCACAGATACCCTGGACTTTTCGTCCGTCACCGTTGGTGCAGGAATTGATCTGTCCCCTGGCGGCTACAGCTCGGTCGGCAAGCTTCTGTCTGGCGCAAAAGCGCTGGCCAACGTCACGCTTTCACTCGATGCGGTCATTGAAAACGTGATTGGTTCGGTTCAAGCCGATGTCATTGTCGGGAATGCCGCCAACAACACCCTGACCGGCGGAGGCGGTAACGACGCCCTCGATGGCGGTACAGGCGTTGATGCGGCCGTTTTCTCCGGACCCCGGGCGCGCTACACCGTCACAAAAACGCAGTCTGGCCAAACCGTCACGGACAACGTAGGCACAGACGGCACTGACACGCTCGCCAACATGGAGCGCCTGTCCTTCAGTGATGGCAAACTGGCGCTGGACCTGAGCGGCGCCGCCGGACAAACCGTCAAGCTGATTGGTGCTGTTTTTGGCAAGGCCGCGGTGGCCAATGTCAGTTTTGTCGGTACGGGCTTGCGCTTGCTTGATAACAACATGAGCTACGAGGAGCTCGGCACGCTGGCCATCAATGAAACGGGTAAAAAAACCAGCATCGACATTGTGTCGCTGCTATGGACCAACCTGTTCGGCTCGGCACCCACCAGCGGCCAGAGCGCACCCTATGTGGCCATGCTTGACAAGGGCCTCCTCAGTGCAGGTGCGCTGGCCGTCATGGCCGCGGACACAGGCGAAAACATGGACAATATCAACTTGGTGGGCTTGACGCAGACCGGTATTGCGTACAGCTGAAACGCCTTTAAATCCTACCGTCACTGCCCTTCAAAACGGTTGGTAGTCAGCCGCCGATAGTGATTTCTCACCGGAGTGCTCCTGGCGTGTTGCCTGAACACACGCTTGAAGTCTTCGCTAAAGCATTTGACTATGGCACTGACACGGTGGAGCCGGACCTCGTCAGCACCAAAGACGGTGTGCTGATTTCGCGGCACGACCCGAATCTGGACCTCAGCACCGACGTGGCCAAGCGGCCAGAATTTGCCAGCCGCAAGAAGACCACCCAGGTCGATGGTGAGACCCAGACCGGTTGGTTTGCCAGTGACTTCACGCTGGCTGAAATCAAAACCTCGGGCGCCACAATTACCACCGATGGGACGCGTGACAAGAGCAATGACGGCAAGTTCAAGGTCATCACCTTTGAAGAGCCGGTCGATTTTGTCAAGCTGCGCAGCACGCAGCTCAACCGCACAATTGCCGTCTACCCAGGAACCAAAAACCCCAGCTACCACCGTTCCCTTGGGCTATCGCTGGAAGATAAACGGATCGCCGTCATCACCGCTGCTGGCTGGAACAGCAAAACCTCCCCAGTCGACGCGCAAAGTTTTGAGCCCAGCAACTCCAAGCAAATGAAAGCCAAAAGACGGCAGACCAAATCGATCCAGTCGATTGATTCGGATGACCATGATTTGAAGACTGGCAAGCTGACCTTTGCCGATACGGCGCTGGCTGCGCGTGCTACTTACCTGCGAGAAACGGGGCGCTGAGCTTTTGCCGCGTAGGTTGTATGAGCCCTTAGCGGCTAACCCGATTGACGCTGACGGCTCAGCTCAGACGCGATCTCAGGGCAAGCCGCACTTGCAGTGCCGACTGACTTGTGTCAAAGTGTTTGGCATGAGGATTTCTGACCTTCGATTTTTAATGGCTTGGCTGCTACCGATACTTAGCATCTATAGCCTCACCGTTTTACCCACCCACTCGGCGGCTTGGACGCTGGCCATTTGGTGGGGCATAGCGCTGATTGATATTGCCATGCCTGGCGGCAAACGCTCGCCTGATGCTTTGCCAGCCGGGACGCGCATGACCTATTTCAGCGCTGTATTGCGGCTGTATGTGTTGCTGCAATTGGTTCTGATCGCAGTGGGTATGCATGCAGCTCTGCGGGCCGACTGGCCAACGGCGCTGGGCTTGGCTTTCAGTGTGGGGTTTATCACAGGCTCGCAGGGCATCACCTTTGCGCATGAGCTGGGTCACAGCAAATCCAAAATGGACCGATTTTGCGGCTGGGTGCTGATGAGCAGCGTTTGCTATGGTCACTTCATGGTTGAGCATTACCGCGGCCACCATCCGCGTGCGGCTACCCAGGTCGACCCGGCGACGTCGCGCCTGGGTGAGAGCCTGTACCAGTTCTTGCCGCGTACGCTGTGGGGCAGCCTGCAAAGCGGCTGGCAGCTGGAAGGCCAGCGCATCTCGCAAATGAAAACCAGCTGGCTGCGCAGCCCGCTGGCCTGGTCTACAGCTGCTTCTTTGACGGTTATTGTGGTGGTAGCTCTCGTATTTACTGGGCAAGAAGCTATCAAAGTGATAGCGTTTTTCGTGCTGCAATCGATTGTTGCCTTCGTGCTGCTAGAGATCGTGAACTACATCGAGCATTACGGCCTGCAGCGCAAAACGTCCAACGGCAAGCGCGAAGCCTTTGGCATGATGCACGCCTGGAACGCTGACCACGTAGCCACCAACTCCATGTTAGCCAACTTGCAGCGCCATTCAGATCACCACATGCACGCCTGGAAGCCTTATGCGACCTTAGAACCTCTGCCTGGCCCGCAGTTGCCTACCGGTTATGCTGGCTGCCTCATACTGGCCATGATCCCGCCGCTGTGGTTTGCGCTGATGCATCCCCGGCTCGAGAAGCTGGCATCAAATCAGCCTGTAGCCTAATCAATCAGGCCGCTAAATGTTACTTTTTAGGTGGCATTCAAAATTTCAAATCAAGGCTTCATAAACCCCAAATCAACCGGGTAATCCAGCCTGCCGCTGGTTGAGCCAAAGCGTTTGATGTTGGGCAGCACCCCCATCATGTCAGTGTCAGACACGCCGAACCACTTGGCCAGCGTTGCTGCATATTGGTCTACTGCTGTCCTGGGCAGCAAGCGGCCTTGGCCAACATGCCATTGGTCTTCTGGTGCGGCGGTAGAGCCCACGCTGATGGGAGGGGGTGTGCCGTAAAAAGCTGCGCCGTTGACAGCGCCGCCCACCATCAGGTGGTGGCTGCCCCAGCCGTGGTCTGAGCCGTCGCCGTTCGATGCCAGTGTGCGGCCAAAGTCCGAAGCGGTAAATGCGGTGACCTTGTTTGCCACGCCGAGCTCGACGGTGGCGTTGTAAAACGAGGTCATTGCATCGCTGACCTTGCCCAGCAGAGTGGGTTGCTGGGCAATCAGGTTGTCGTGCAGGTCAAAGCCACCAATCGACACCAAAAATACCTGGCGCTTGGTGCCCATGGCGGTCCGCGCGCCAATCAAGCGAGCCACCACTTTGAGCTGATCGGCCAGCGAATTGCCAGCGGGAAATGGGGTCTTGAGCGTCACACCGCTCAACGCGCTGCTGACCTGTACTTCTGCGCCAATCGAGCGGGCGGTGACTTTGTTGTACTCATTCTCCAGCGTGTGAAAGCGGTTTTGCTGCACCAGTGACGACAAGGCGGTCTTCACCGCCGCTGAGTTATACACATTGTTTTTTACCCCCTGGATTGGCACTGCGCCGCTGGAGCTGACCTGGTAAGACAGCGCGTTATCACCCGCCAAAAACACCGCATTGCCGGTCGCGTTAATACAGGTAAACAGCGACGTACTGTTGCTGGACAAGGCCAAGTCGCCCATGTTGCCGCCCCAGCCGACGGTCGAGCCTTCGGGCGACGACGACTGCCAAATCGACTGCTGGTCGTTGTGTGAAAACAGTTTGGGCGGCAGCGGGTAGGCGGTACGGTCAGCGCCTGAGTATTGCGCTTTGGTCAGCGGTTCGACCAGCGGGCCCACGTTCATCTGCACGGCAGCCTGGCCAGCATTGAACAGACCCGCCAAGCCCGTCATGGCAGGGTGCAAGGCGTATTGACGGCCGTTAGCCAGCGCCGTTGTCGGTGTGAGCAGCGTAGGGGTCAGGGCCGAACGCGCCAATGCAATGCCGCCAGCCGTCTGGCCGGCACCGCCATTGCGTATGGTGCTATATAAATTGTAGTTAGGGTTGTCATAGGCGACCACCGTATTGGCATAGTCATTGCCGCCGTACATGAAGACGCAAACCAGCGCCTTGTAGTCGGTAGCGTCAAAGGCCGCGGCTTCGCCAATGGTTGCCAGGTTCAGGGCAAAGGGCAGCGCGGTGCCAGTCAAGGCCAGTTGGCCGGTGCGGCGCAAAAAGGCCCGGCGGCTGTGCAGATGGGGCTGGAGCAAGTGCATGATTTACCTCGGTATGTCGAATGATTTACTTTTGCACCAGATACTCGCTCGATGCCATCACCAGCAGCACGGCTGCAGCGACCCGGTCGCGCTTGGCAGCATCAGTGCTGGCGGCCGTCAGGGGCGTGGCATTGAGCGCGTTGACGATCAGCGTTTGGTTGGCGGCTGACATTTGGCCAGCGCACATCAGCAGCACCACGCGTTTGACCAGCGCGGCTGCGTCCAGTACCAGTGCCAGCTCGGCGGTGTAGGCAGCGGTGATGTCAAAGCCGTTGGCAGCGTTAGACGTGTTGTTGGCCACGTCGGGCGCATTCACAAAAATGCCGTTGCGAATCACACCTTGCATGTAGTTCAAATAGCCGCCCACAGCGGACTCGTTGACCAGTTGAAATTCAGGTGCCGGCGTTTGGGTGGCGGCCAGCGCCGTTGACGACGGCACATAGCCAGGCCTGAAAAAGTTAAACACGCTGGGTGCGCGCAACGGGCTTTGGCCCAGTTGCGTCGCGGGGTCACTGAGGTTGCCGATCTTCCAGCTGCCCTTGCCAGACGTGATGCCGAAGGTCCGGCCCCACTGCACCAACCGAAGCATAGGCTCGCGCAGCTTGCCAAAGCTGGTTTGCGTCAAATTGTCGGGTCCGCGCGCCTCGTCGTCTAACAGCACCGCTTTGTAGACCGCAGCCAGGTCGCCCCGAACGCCCGCGCCATTGTTGTTAAAGACGCTAGCAACCCGCGCCACATAGGCCCGGCTGGGGTTGCTGGTAACCAGCCGCTGAATTAACTGCTTACCAAAAAACGGCCCGACGTTGGCATGGTTGAACAAGGTGTCCAGCGTGGTTTTCAGCGCGCTCGCGCCGTCAGTGCCAGCAGGAATCGTGGTACCAAAAAAAGTTGACGCCAGCGCGGTGTGATTGGCCGCTGTCAATCGCATCGGCAGGCGGGTAAAAGCCGTGTTGGGAATGGTGCGGTTTTGCACTGGCTCCAAGGTGTTGGCGTTTTGGGTTTGGTCAATGTCCCAGCCGGTAAAAACGCGCGCGACGTTTGTGACGTCTGTTGCAATGTAGGTTTCAATTTTGTTGCCGAAGGTATTGCGTTTTTCAGTGCCGTCCAGGTTCAGTTCATACAGGCCGATGGTCATCAGCTGCATGACTTCGCGGCCATAGTTTTCATCGGGTACGCGGCCGGTGGCTACGTTTTCCTTGCTGTTGCCTTTGGTGTTCAGGTAGTAGCCCATGGCGGTATTGAGCGTGACGGCTTCGAGCAGTGTGCGAAAGTTGCCAAACGCATTGGCAACCAGCATATCCCAGTACGCCGCAATGGCGTGGCTGGGCCAGGAGAACATCAGGCCGTTGAGCGACACCACAAAAAATTCTGACAATGCCAGCGCCATGCGTTTGCGTGAAGCGTCGGGCGACGTCATCAGCTGCGTCCACAGCATGTAGTCGCCGGGGTAAGTGGCGTCGTAGTAGCGGTTGGTGTTGTCAACCACGTTGTAGCCGCGCGCATTGAGCCAGTCAAAGCCGGTTTGGCTGCCAGGCGCGGTGATTTGCTCATTCAAATAGGCCGCGTAGCCCTTGCTTTGCACGCTGGCAATCTCTGCGTCACTGGCGCTGAATTGCGTTTGCAGCAAAAAGCGCGCGGCTTCTTCAGCACCACTGGGAGCTGCGAAGGTGTAAGTAGCACTGGGGGTTGCCGGAGTGGCAGGCGTGGCAGGCGTGGCAGGAGTGGCAGGAGTGGCAGGCGTGGCCGGTGCGACCGTGGCCGCGTCTGTGGCCGATCCGCCCCCGCCCCCGCCGCAGCCCGCCAAAAAAGCCGCGGCACCGAACATGGGCAGTGGCATCAAGGCCGCGGGGCTTACCGAATGGCGTTCGACGGGTGACAGCTCTTTGGCCGCAGGCGATACCAGGTCATCAGAAATCATGGGCTTCTTTCGTCTCGGTGGGTAGTTTTCGCAATTGACTATAACGTAGAGATACGACGAGCTTCTTCTGCCTACAGCACAGGTGCTGCCAAATGTTGAAAGTGTCGGTCAGCGCGTCAGGACGTTGCAAACCCACTGCCGGTCGTGGTGAAAAACGCGCAGTATCTATCGGTGCTGCCGGTAGGCGTGAGTCAATCACAAATCTGGTGACAGCATCTAGGTCGTCAGGGAACCAGGAGTGACGTGCAAAGATCGGTCCGCAAGAGCATCAGGCCCGCGCAGCCTGAAGCACATCGCGCGTCTTGATGGCTTCACGCCGCGCAGCTTCAGCAAAATCATCACCGCCAGACGCGTACAAAATCGCCCTTGATGAGCTGACGATGATGGGTGCGTTGGGTCGCCAGCCGGCACGTACCGTGGCCACAGCGTCGCCGCCTTGCGCGCCGACGCCGGGTATCAGCAGCGGCAAAGTCGGCGCGACGGTGCGCACCCGGTCAATTTCAGCCGGGTAAGTCGCACCGACCACCAGGCCGAGCTGGCCGTTGAGGTTCCACGGGCCTTGGGCCAGGCGGGCGACGTGTTCGTACAGCAGGGGCTGGCCTTCCACGCTGGCAAAGCGCTGGTTTTGTAAATCATCGCCGCCGGGGTTGGACGTGCGGCAGAGCAAAAATGCCCCCTTGCCCGCGTGCTTCAAATACGGCTCCACCGAGTCAAAGCCCATGAAGGGTGAGAGGGTGACGGCGTCCGCGCCGTAGCGCTCGAAAGCCTCGATGGCATACTGCTCGGCCGTAGCACCGATGTCGCCGCGCTTGGCATCCAGAATGATGGGCACGCTGGGCGCGGCGCGGCGCATGTGTTCCATCAGGCGCTCCAGCTGGCCTTCGGCGCGGTGCGCGGCAAAGTAGGCAATTTGCGGTTTGAAAGAGATGACCAGGTCAGCGGTGGCGTCGACAATCGCGGCGCAAAAGTCATAAATCTTGTTGCTGTTGCCCTTGAGCTTGCCGGGAAAGCGCGTCGGCTCCGGGTCCAGGCCGACGCACAGCATGGACTGGTTTTGTTGCTCAGCTGCCCTCAGCATGTCAAGGAAGATCGGTGGGGATGCCTGCATGTTCATCGCCGTATTGTAAGAAGCTGCGCCACCCAGGCGGCACAATCAGAACATGCAACTTGATCGCAAGCAACTCGTCCTCGTCATTCTTGTCACCCTGAGCTGGGGGCTGAACTGGCCGATGATGAAAATGGGCGTGACCGGTTACCCGCCATTGACGTTTCGGGCGCTTTGCCTGTGGACGGGCTTACCAGTGCTGTGGCTGGCGCTGCGGTGGCTGAAAGTGCCTATTTATGTGGCGCGCAAGGACTGGCGTGAGCTTTTCTGGCTGGCGGTGACCAATATGATTATCTGGAATGTGCTGATCATCTTTGCGGTCAGCATGCTCAGCAGCGGACGGGCAGCGATCTTGGGCTACACCATGTCGGTGTTTTCAGCGCTGTTGGGCGTGGCCTTTTTTGGTGCGCGCATCCGGCTGGTGCAGTGGCTGGGTGTAGCGGCCGCCTCGGTGGGCGTGTTGCTGCTTTTGTCGAGTGAGTTAACGAATTTGTCTGGTCGGCCCTTGGGTGTGCTGATGGCCTTGAGCGCCGCTGCGGTCTGGGCGCTGGGTACCCAAAAGCTGCGCGCCACCACCATCGCCGCCAGCACACTCACGCTGTCGTTCTGGATGACCTTGATGGCCGCTGTGGTGCTGACCGTGTTGTGCATCCTTTTTGAAAGCAGCCAGTGGCGCTTGCCGCAAGCCAGAAACTGGGTGGCGATTGCCTACAACGGGATACTGATCTTTGGTTTTACCCACGCTGCGTGGTTCACCTTGGCACGCGGGCTGCCGCCGGTGGCGTCAACGCTGAGCACCATGATGATCCCGGTGCTGGGCGTGTTTTTGGGCGCGTTGTGGCTTGGTGAGGTGCTGCACTGGCAAGACTGGGCAGCGGTGGCGCTGATGGCCGTGGCGATCTCTACCGTGCTGATTCCAGGTGGCCGCAAAGCCTCATGACGCAGCGGCGACGCTGATCGCCAGACACAGATCGTCCCAGGCCTTGGCTTTGTCCAGCGGGTTGCGCAGCAGGTAGGCCGGGTCCAATGTGACAATTGTGTTGATGACGGTTTTGGCGCCATGCAAACGGTGAATTTGCCCGCGCAGTGTGGCCAGTGGCTCGGTCGATGTCAGCACGGCCTGAGCGGCCAGCCGGCCCATGACCAGCACCACGTCGGCATGGGCGCTGGCCATAACGTCAGCAAGTTCAACCGTCAAATCACCACCTGAGCCGCCAGCGTTGTTGGCACGGACCAGCGGTGCCAATAGGGCACTGCCCGCTGTGTGCAGATGCGCGGCACGCAGCATGTTGTCGAGCAGCTTGCCTGCGTCGCCGTCAAAGGGGTTAAACGGCTCTTGCAGCGCGCTGGCGGGCGACTCTATTAGCACCAGCCAGCGCGCTGCACTGGCCACGCTTTGCGGTGCGTACAGCGTTTGCAGCTTGCCGATGCGCCAGGCGCTGGTGCCAGATGTGGTGCTGGATGCGTTGCTGGGTGCGCGTGGTGCGGGCGCGACTTCTTTCGGGGCTTGAAAAACCTGTTTCTGGGTATCAATCGTCCTTGGAGCAGCCTGAGTTTCTGGGCGGGCAGCTTCTGAATCGATAGCACTGAGCGGCGCTTTCTGTGCGGGTGCAGCCGTCGGCATCACCGCAGGCTGTGGCAACGTCTTGGCAAGCGGCTGCCAGACCTGCACGCCCATCTCCTTGAGCATCGCACGCTGGCGCTTGTCCAGGCTCAGGCCCGTCTTGGGGGTGGATTCGTTGAGCAGGGTCACAGCTTCAGGCTCATCACAATCGCGTCTTCGCGCGGGTTGAGCAGCGTGCCGCCAGCCGGGTAATAGCCTTTCCTCAGGCCCACTTCCCGAAAGCCGCAATGCTGGTACACCGCTTTGGCGTGGGCGTTGCTGGCGCGCACCTCCAGCCACAGCCACTGGGCGTTCTGGCCGCGTGACCACACGGCCAGCGCGTCCAGCATCACCCGCGCCCAGCCTTGCCGCTGGTAAGCGGGTGCCACGGTCAGGTTCAGCAAATGGGTTTCGTCCACACCCTTCATGGCCACAAAATAACCGATCAAGCTGGCACTGGGCACCGTGCCAGCCGTCAGCAACTGGGCCATGTAACCCGAATTGAGCGAGTCACTGAAATTGCCTAGCGTCCACGGGTGCTTGTAGGCGCTGTGCTCCACCCGCGCGACCTCGCTCAGCCAGCTGGTCGTCATGGGCTCCAACTGGGCTTCAAGCGTTTGTGTGGGTTTAAAGATGGCGTTCATGGGTAGCGCTTAGGCCGTACTGGCTGCGAGCATTTTCATGGCTTTGGCTGTTTCGCGCTCGACCGTGGTTTGTGCCACTTTATCGCGAACATAAAGCGGCAAGGCCAGCGCGGCGGGCACACACTGCCCGCTGGCGGCCAGTTGTGGGGCCAGGCGCAGCAGGGCGGTGGCGGTTGGCAAACAGGTGATGCGCTTCAAGCCTGGGGGCAATCGGTCCGAGTACGCGTCAAACACATTGCCAGCGTATAGCGTGTTCGCGTCAATGAGCAAATGCTCGGGGCGCATCAACTCGCAAGCCCCCAGCGGCGTCAAAACGCCCTGGCCGGCCTGGTTGGTGGCATAGCGCTGTACGTACATTTCGTCCATACGGGCATCGAGCAGGGCGGTGATGTAGGGGGATGCCTCGGCCAACGGCTGCAGTCGCGCCTCTTCAGCCACGGCCATCAGGGTGTCAACTGGCAGCACTGGCACGCCTGCGCCAGCGTTGGCTCCAAAGGCCAGTCCCTGCGCCACCGCGCACGCCGTGCGCAGTCCGGTAAACGAACCAGGGCCACGGCCAAAAACAATCGCCTCCAAATCGCCCAGCGCCAAGCCCGCGTCAGCCATCAGCGCCATCACCACCGGAATCAGCGTGGTCGATGCCTTGGCCCCGCCTGGCCCGGTGTGCTGCCACAGCCGCGCACCGTCGGTCACCGCGACAGACATGGTGTCGGTGGAGGTGTCAAAAGCCAGAAATTTGCCGTTTGGGAGCATTAAATGACGAAAATAGGTATCGAATACGGCTCTAGGCCAATGAATATATGCGCAATTAGCTATCAAATAAGTAGCAAATTTGCCACGTTCGAAGACGATTATCCCGTGACTGCCGCGCCTTCGGCTCGATAATCACTGCATGAAGCTGAATTTGCCCTCTTGGATGACCGCGGCCTTGCTGGCCTTGGGATTTATCGGCCCCGCCCTGGCCCAAACCCTGCCGCCCGAGGTTGACGCTGCGCTGGCCCGGGCCAAAGTGCCGCGCGAAGCGCTGGCGGCGTTGGTACTTGATGCCGCGCCCCTCGTCAGTGGCAAAACTGCCCCGCTTTTGAGCTACCGCGCCAATGCTCCGGCCAACCCCGCATCGGTCATGAAGCTGGTGACCACTTACGCTGCACTTGAGCTGCTGGGCCCAGCCTATACCTGGCCCACGCCGGTGTTTGTGGACGGCAGCATCAAAGATGGCGTGCTCACCGGCAACCTCATCATTCAAGGCCGGGGTGATCCCAAGCTGGTGCTGGAACGGCTGTGGCTGCTGCTGCGCCGTGTGCAGGCCATCGGCATCAAAACCATCAGCGGCGACATTCTGCTGGACCGCAGCGCCTTTGCGCTGACGCCGCAAAACGCAGGGGACTTTGACGGCGAGCCGCTGCGTCCCTACAACGCTGCGCCGGATGCGCTGCTGATCAATTACAAGTCGGTGGTGATGTCTTTATTGCCCAACTACGCCAGCGGCATGGCCAGCGTCAGCTTTGAGCCGCCGCTGGCCAACGTGCAAATGCAAACCAGTGTGCCACTGACCACCGGCAAGGACTGCAGCGATTACCGGGGCGCGCTGATGGCCGACTTCAGTGATCCGTCTCGCATCATGTTCAAAGGCAGCTACCCCATGGCTTGTGGCGAGAAAGTCTGGGCCATCGCCTTCGCCGACCCAGCCAGCTATGCCGAGCGCGCAGTGGGCGGCATGTGGGCCGAGATGGGCGGCAAGCTGACCGGCCGCGTACGTGACGGCCGCGCGCCAGCAGGGCTGAAAAGCGTATTTGAAGTCACGTCGCCCAGCCTGACCGAGGCCATCCGCGACATCAACAAATACAGCAACAACGTGATGGCCCAGCAATTGTTTTTGACCCTCAGTTTGAACCAGAGCCCACAACAAAACCAGAACCCGGCCAGCTTGGAGACCTCGCGCATGGTGCTGCAAAACTGGTGGCGCGAACGGTTTGGCGAGCAGGATGTGCCGGTGCTCGACAACGGTTCGGGCCTGTCGCGCCAAGAGCGCATCACGCCGCAGGGCTTGGCCCGCATGCTGCAAACGGCCTACATCTCAGGGGCCATGCCCGAGCTGATGGCCTCGCTGCCGATCACGGGTGTGGACGGCACGCTGCGCAGAAGCCGCTCGCGTGTGTCGCAAGGCTGGGCGCACCTCAAAGGCGGCAGCCTGCGTGACGTCACCGCCCTGGCAGGCTTTGTGCACACGCCGAGCGGCCGGCGCTTGGTGGTGGTCGGCATCATCAACCACCCCAACGCCGCCGCCGCACGGCCTGCACTGGAGGCGCTGGTCGATTGGGCTGTCAAAGAAGGCGGCAAGGAGGCTTCGAAATGAACGCAGGTTTGATTGATCTGATTGGCTCAGTGGCGGCGGTGCTGACAACGGTCAGTTTTGTTCCGCAGGTTTGGCACAGCCTCAAAACACGTGACGTGAGCGGTATTTCGCTCGGTATGTACAGCGCGTTCACGATCGGTGTGGCGCTGTGGCTGGTGTACGGCCTATTGCTGTGGTCATGGCCTTTGATCATTGCCAACAGCATCACGCTGGCCTTGGCCGCCACCATCCTGGGTCTGAAGCTGCGCTTTGGCTAGTTCGT
>CAMARI010000036.1 GCA_945860515.1 Polaromonas sp. YR568 | reverse complement strand
CCGATCAAATTGGTGGCGGTGTTCCCGCCGGGCGGCTCGGTTGACCAAGTCGCGCGCATTTTGCAGGTGCCCTTGCAAACCGCCCTGGGCCAAACCGTGATTGTTGAAAACAAGGGCGGCGCATCCGGCTCCATCGGGGCTGCCGCAGTAGCCGCCGCACCGGCAGACGGCTACACCTTCGCGGTGGTGTTTGACACCCACGGTGTCAACCCGGCGCTCATTCCCAACCTGCCGTTTGACAGCAAAAAAGACTTGTCACCCATCGTGCTGGTTGGCACATCACCGATGGTGCTGGCCACCTTTGCCGGCAGTGAGTACAAAACCTTTGCCGATGTGGTGGCTGCCGCCAAGGCTAAAAAGAACGTCAGCTACGGCAGCATTGGCTCGGGCAGCCTGGGTCATGTGGCCATGACGCTGCTGGGTAAAAACGGCGGTATTGACTGGGCGCACATCCCGTACAAAGGCGGTGGCCCGCTGATGAACGATGCGGTGGCCGGCCACGTACCCTTGTCGATTGCCTCGGTGTTTGTGACCAAACCGCACATTGACAGTGGCCGCATGCGCCCGTTAGCCGTGACGAGCAGCAAGCGCAGCCCCGACCTGCCCAATGTGGCCACGGTGGCCGAAAGTGGCTACCCCGGTTTTGAAGCCCCTGCCTGGTGGGCCGTTCTGGCCCCAGCCAAAACCCCACCAGACATCTTGAAACGCATGAACGACGCACTCAATGCGATATTGAAAAGCCCGGATATCGCCAAAAAACTGGATGCGCAAGGCATTGATGTTGTCGGCGGCACGCCGGATACAGCGCGCTTGTTTATGGAAAAGCAGATGGACATCTGGGCCAAGGTGGTTAAGGACAACAACATCAAGGCGGATTGATCACACCTCTGGCGACACCCCCATCGCCACCAAAAACCGGGCCACCATGTTGTAGGTGGCAATGGCTGCGGTCAGCTCGACAATTTGCGTCGTGTCGAAATGCTGCTTGAGCTGCGCGAACACGGCGTCTGTGACTTTGACATCCAGCGTCATTTGCGCGGCGTACTGAACCACAATGCTTTCAACAGCACCCAGCGCTTGATGTGATGCGGCCAAACGCGCATCTGACTTGCAAATCTGCTGCAAGGCATCGAGCTCAGCCTGCGTACCGCCAGCCTTTAAAAAATCGGGTGCGTGGTGGTGGTACTCATAGGCTGCGCCTGTCAGCAGCGCGACGGTGCAAATGCCAAGCTCGCGCAGCTTCCAGCTGGTGGGCAGGTCGGTGCGCACGGCTTTGAGGTACACGTTCCAGCCGCGTGCCAGCGGTTCGCTCCACAGCAGGGCTTTGTCGAGGTTGATCAGTTCGCCGCCACGGCGTTTCAAAATGGCTTGCACCAGGTCGTCGGGTTGGGGTTTAAGGGCCGGGGTCCAGTCAGGGATGCGCATGGCTTGTCTTCAAAAAGTGTTTAAAACCATAGCGTAGCGCGATAATCCGCTCATGAAAGTGAAATTCACAAAAATGCAGGGCGCGGGCAACGACTTTGTGGTGCTTGATGAAACGCGCGGCCTGCTGGGTTTGACGCCAGCGCAGTACCGGTTTTTGGCTGACCGTCACTTCGGTGTGGGTGCGGACCAGATTTTGTCGGTACGGCCTGCGCCAACGGCAGCGGTTGATTTTGCGTACGTGATTCACAATGCCGATGGTGGGCAAGTGGAGCATTGCGGCAACGGCGCGCGCTGCTTTGTGCGCTTTGCGCGTGAGCAGGGCTTGACCGATAAGTCGACGCTGCGGGTGCAAACCATGAACCGCGTTTTGACCCTGGCCCTGCAAAGCGATGGCCGTGTTACAGTCGACATGGGTGTACCGGTATTCGACTTGGCTCAAGTGCCGTTTGATGCGACGGGACTCAGCCCGCAAACCATCAATTCGTGGCAGAAATGGCCATTAAATCTTGCTTCAGACCCCTCAATTCATGCACCAGCAGCTCCTGTATCAATAGCAGTCCTGTCTATGGGAAACCCGCACGCCGTGCAACTGGTGGACGATGTGGATGCCGCGCCAGTGCTGCAGATGGGCCCCCTGATTGAAGGCCATGCGCGCTTTGCCAAGCGCGTCAACGCTGGGTTCATGCAGCTGGTCAATCGCCATACCGTCCGCCTGCGCGTCTACGAGCGCGGTGCGGGCGAGACGCTGGCCTGCGGCACAGGGGCTTGCGCGGCGGTGGTGGCGGGCATTCGCCTTGGGCTGCTGGGCAGCGTGGTCGATGTGCAAACGCGCGGCGGCGTGCTGACGATCGAGTGGTCTGGCAAGCTGGACCAGTCAGTCATGATGACGGGGCCCGCAATCACCGTTTTTGACTCTGAGATTGACGTTCCATAAATGATGCCCCCACGCTTGTCGCCTCGCCTACTGCGCTGCCCCACTAGGGGGCTGACCTTGCCAGGGGCGACCCTTCGCTGCGCTCGTTATATAGTTTCCCCAGCAAAACAATCACAATCCCACCATGAACCCAACTGAACACAACAACCCCATCACGGAAGACGACATCGCCAATTTCCTGGCCAACACGCCGGACTTTTTCGAGCGTCACGCTGAGCTGCTTGGCACGGTGCAATTGTCCAGCGGCCACGGCAGCCGCGCGGTAAGCTTGCAGGAGCGTCAGGCAGAGCTGCTGCGTGACAAGATCAAAATCCTTGAAGCCAGGATGGTCGACATGATTCGCCACGGGCAGGAAAACGTGGCCATTGCTGGCAAGCTGCAGCGCTGCACGCGCAACCTGCTGCTCACGGCGCATGCGCGTGACTTGCCCGACACCATCGTGCATGAACTCAAGGGCCAGTTTGCCATTCCGCAGGCGGCCATCAAGCTCTGGCGTGTCAATGGCGTGTTCACCGGCGAGCCGTTTGCCTCCGGCGCGAGCAGCGATGCGCAGACCTTTGCATCCTCACTCGGCGCACCGTATTGCGGCATGAATTCAAGTTTTGAGGCGGCCAACTGGCTGCCTGAACCGGCCATGGCAATGTCGATCGCCATGATTCCCCTGCGTGAAGATGGCGCGCAAGAAGCCTTTGGCATGCTGGTGATGGCCTCTACCGACCCGCAGCGCTTTCATGCTGCGATGGGCACTGATTTCCTGGCGCAAATTGGCGATCTGGCCGGCGCGGCTCTGACCCGCTTGTTGCCGCAAGCCACCGCTGCTTAGCCCCATGGCCGCCCAAGCGCAGGCAGATCACATCGATCAGGGCCGCGTCTTTGAGTTTGACCCGCTCGCCGTGCGTTACCTGGCGCATGTGCGGGTTGAAAAGCGTCTGGCCCCGCGCACCGTGGCGCTGTATGCCGCCGACCTGCAAAAACTTCAAACCAGCGCGCTGGCTGCCGGTGTGTCGCTGCAATCGGTACAAAACACGCACATTCGCCGCTGGGTGGCCCACATGCACAGCGCCGGCCGCACGGCGCGAGGTATCGCGCTGATTTTGTCGGGCTGGCGCGGTTTTTACACCTGGCTGGGGCGTGAGGGCCTGGTGCCCAGCAACCCGGTGCAGGATGTGCGCGCCCCCAAGGTGCCCAAGCCGCTGCCCAAGGCGCTGGGCGTCGAAGAGGCGGTGCAGCTGGCCAGCTTCAGGGCTGAAGATGCCCACCCGATCCGGGAGGCGCGTGACCACTGCATCACTGAGCTGCTGTACGGTTGCGGCTTGCGGATTGGCGAATTGGTGGGGCTGGATGTGCAGGATGGCAAGGATGCCCGCGGCTGGGTTGACCGCCAAAGCGCTGAGGCGCATGTGCTCGGTAAGGGCAGTAAAAAGCGCAGCGTGCCAGTGGGCAGCAAGGCGCTGGCTGCCTTGGCTGAATGGGTCAGCCAGCGCGCGCAGTGGGCTAAAACTGACGCCGCCTTGTTCATCAACGAGCGCGGCCAGCGTTTGAGCCCACAACACATCCGGGTTCGGCTCAAACAGCGTTCTTTGCAGGCTGGTTTGGCTACGCCGGTGCACCCGCACATGCTGCGTCACTCTTTTGCCAGCCATGTGCTGCAATCAAGCGGCGACTTGCGGGCCGTGCAGGAGCTTCTGGGCCACGCCAACATCACCACCACGCAGGTGTACACAAGGCTTGATTTTCAGCATCTGGCACGGGTCTATGACGCGGCACACCCCAGGGCGACCAGAACCACGCCGGACAAGTAGCGCAGCGCGACAGTCTGGCAAGAGGCGAGTTGAAAGACGACTCGGTCACTGGCCTGAACAACTAATCTCTGATTGGTCACCATTCGGGTCAGGGTCAGCCTGACAATAAGGCCATGAACTCACTGCGTCTGAAACCCGGAAAAGAAAAATCCCTGCTGCGCCGCCACCCCTGGGTGTTTGACGGTGCCATAGCGACGGGCGAGGGTGGTGGTATGGGCGGTGCCGAGGCGGGCGAGACAGTGCGCATTGAAAGCCATGATGGCCAGTTTTTGGGCTGGGCGGCTTACAGCCCGCAGTCCAAAATCCGCGCACGGGTCTGGAGCTTTGACGAGGCACAGTGCATCGACGCTTCGTTTTTTATAGCTGCCTGTGCAGAATCCATAAGGGCCAGAAGCCTTTTTGACATCCAAAGCGATGGTCTCAGGCTGATCCATGGCGAATCTGACGGCCTGCCTGGTCTGGTGGTGGACAGGTATGGCGATACGCTGGTGGCGCAGTTCTCCAGCTGCGGGTCAGAGCGCTTCAAGGGCGTGATTGTGGACGCATTGCTCAAGCAAACCGGCTTGACCAGGCTGTATGAGCGCTCAGACGCAGGTGTTCGCTCACTTGAAGGCCTGCCCGAAGCGACGGGTTGGCTCGCGGGGTCTGGCAGCACCGACATCATCCTGACGGAACACGACTGGAAGCTCAGCCTGGACGTGGCCAGCGGCCACAAAACCGGGTTTTATCTGGACCAGCGGGACAGCCGCCACAAGTTCAGCCAGTACGCCCGCCGCATGGCTTTCAAGCGCGTCCTGAATTGCTACAGCTACACAGGCGGCTTCACGGTGGCAGCCTTGAAAGGCGGCGCAGCACACGTCACGTCGATTGACTCGTCCGGCCCGGCGATCGAGCGTGCGGCGGCCAACGTGGCGCTGAACGGTTTTGACGCCAGCCGCACCACCATGATGGATGCCGACGTCAACGCCGCCTTGCGCCAGTTTTTGAAGGACGGGGTGACGTTTGACGCCATCGTGCTCGACCCGCCCAAATTTGCCCCCACCGCCTTTCATGCCGAGCGCGCCGCCCGAGCCTACAAAGACATCAACCGCCTGGCCCTGATGCTGCTCGAACCCGGCGGTGCACTGTTCACCTATTCCTGTTCAGGCGGCATCAGCGCCGATTTGTTTCACAAGATCGTCGCCGGGGCAGGCCTGGATGCGGGTGTGGATGCTTACATCACCGAACGCATGGGCGGCGCGCCAGACCATCCGATGACGGTGACCTTTCCTGAGGGGGAGTACCTCAAAGGGCTGGTTCTGGTGAAGATGCGGGCTTGACATTGGCCCCCAAAGGCCGGCACGACAAAACGCGTCGTGCTTAGTTATCAAAGAAGGTTGTGAGCCAACGAATGCCTAGGTTAACCGCTTTCAAAATAATAGTGATTGCCCAGCCATTTTTTCAACGTCACAGAGTTTGGACGGGCCAAAGCCGGTAAAACGCCCAAAATGCGACAATAGGCGGTTACATGACCTCTAACTTTTCCAATCTTTCGCTCGCTCCCCAGCTGGCCCGCGCCGTTGCCGAGATGGGCTACGAAACCATGACCCCCATTCAGGAGCAGGCCATTCCGGTGGTTCTGGAGGGGCGTGACGTGATGGGCGCAGCGCAAACCGGGACCGGTAAAACGGCAGCTTTTGCCTTGCCGCTGCTGCAGCGCATGATGAAGCACGAAAACGCGTCCACCTCACCAGCGCGGCACCCGGTGCGCGCCTTGGTGTTGCTGCCCACCCGTGAGCTGGCGGTGCAGGTGGCCGAGCAGGTCAAGCTCTACGCCAAATACACCCACTTGAACAGTGCGGTGGTTTTTGGCGGGATGGACATGAAGGGCCAAACCGCCGAGCTGAAAAAAGGCGTCGAAGTGCTGGTCGCCACGCCGGGCCGCTTGCTGGACCACATTGAAGCCAAAAACGCGGTGCTGAACCAGGTGGAGTATGTGGTGCTCGATGAGGCCGACCGCATGCTCGACATTGGCTTTTTACCCGACTTGCAGCGCATTTTGAGTTACCTGCCCAAGCAGCGCATCACGCTGCTGTTTTCGGCCACCTTCTCGCCTGAAATCAAGCGTCTGGCGTCGAGCTACCTGCAAGACCCGGTGACGATTGAAGTGGCACGCTCAAACGCCACCGCATCGACGGTGGAGCAGCATTTCTACAGCGTGGGCGCAGACGACAAGCGGCGTGCCTTGCACCAGGTGTTAAAAACCCGCGGCATGAAGCAGGCCTTTGTGTTCGTCAACAGCAAGTTGGGCTGCGCCCGCCTGGCCCGCTCGCTTGAAAAAGAAGGCCTGAAAACCACCGCTCTGCATGGCGACAAAAGCCAGGACGAACGGCTGAAAGCCCTCGAAGCCTTCAAAAGCGGCGAGGTCGACTTGCTGGTGTGCACCGATGTGGCAGCGCGCGGGCTGGACATCAAAGACGTGCCGGCGGTGTTCAATTTTGATGTGCCCTTCAATGCCGAAGACTATGTGCACCGCATTGGCCGCACTGGTCGGGCTGGGGCCTCTGGCTTGGCCGTCAGTTTTGTGGCCAGCAGCGACCAGCGGCTGGTGACAGACATTGAAAAGCTCATCAAAACCAAAATCGAGCTGGAGCCTTTTGCCTTTGACGAGGCGCCTGGCGAGCACCAGCGCATCAACGATGGCAGGCGCATGTACCGCCAAGCCGAAGATGCAGCGCCGCGTGAACGGCCAGAGCGCCACGAGCCCAGAGAATTTAGAGAGCGGCGTGAAGCGCCACCGCACCGTCAGGCCGCCGCACCACGCGACCCGTTTTTTGACCAGCCCTACGAGAGCACTGTTGCGCCTGATGCCCAGCCCGCCTGGGAGGCCGCCGCCAAAGCCAACCCGACGCGCAGTGTGTCGGCCAACATCAAGCCCAAGAAAAAAGTCGCCGCGTTGTTCAAGCTCGTCGGATAAGCCACCTGCGGCGCATTCGTCAGCGCTAACCGCCGCAATCTTTGCCCGCCGTCTGGCAGTGTGTGGCGCTTTTTTCTCTTCATCTGTATGAGTGCTGCACGGAGTCACCCAGCGCGTTTACGTTCCCCTTCGTGTTGCCGTTCTTCAATGGCTAGATGCAGACGGCCTGCGCATGAGCGCAGCGATGTATTGACCCGCCCGGTAAGCTAGCCAGGCCGCTGCTGCTGCTCGCAGGGGACCTGCATCAGCTCAAATTCGCCAGCGCGAGGCCCCAGTCGGGCTGCTG
The DNA here is from genome assembly GCA_945860515.1 of Polaromonas sp. YR568. GTDB lineage: Bacteria > Pseudomonadota > Gammaproteobacteria > Burkholderiales > Burkholderiaceae_C > Polaromonas. Next base: position 12,727 of record CAMARI010000036.1, on the reverse strand, counting down.
TCAGGCAACCGCCCCATACGCAGCCTGTGTCCAGCGCCAGTGTGTTGCGGTGCAGGGTTTGCCCGGCGTTCAGGGTTGACCAATGGCCAAAAGCAATCGGCTGATCAAGTGTTGCCCGGCCCGGCACCTCAAACCAGCGTGAATAGCCCGGCGGTGCGTCTGCCTGGCCACCCTTGATGCTGAACTCCATCTCGCCCGCATTCGTGCAAAAGCGAAGGCGGGTCAGGGCGTTGACGATGACCCGCCAGCGTTCAGCGCCCTGCAAGCCGTCGTGCCATTGCGTGGGTTGGTTGCCAAACAGTTGGGTCAAAAAGTATTTGAAGTCGTCTGCCCGCAACTGCTGCTCAAGCTCTCTGGCCAGAGCCAGCGTTTGCGCCGTTGTCCACTGCGGCAGCACGCCTGCATGCACCATCAGCCAGCCGTGGGACGCTATCGCCAGGGGTCGGTGCCGCAGCCAGTGCAGCAGATCGGCGCAGTCAGGCGCGGCCAGCAGTTGCGCCAGTGTGTCGCCCTTGCTCACAGTACGAACGCCTTGCCACACGCCGAGCAAATGCAGGTCATGGTTGCCCAGCAGGCATTGCGCCGCATCGCCCAGCGCGCTCAGCCGGCGCAGCACGGCCAATGAATCTGGCCCCCGGTTGACCAGATCACCCAGCATATAGAGGGTGTCGCGGCTGGGCGAAAAGTTGACCGACTCCAGCAGACGCTGAAATGGCGCATCGCAACCTTGCAGGTCGCCAATCAGGTACATTGACATGTGTTTATTTTGCTTGAAGACGCATGGACTTTTTGCTGATTGCCTTTTTGACGTTGCTCAACGGCGTGTTTGCCATGTCGGAGATGGCCCTGTCGTCAAGCCGCAAGGCCAGGCTGGCAGCCCTGGCCGAGTCGGGCGACAAAGGGGCCGAGGCAGCGCTGGGCCTGCTGGACAACCCGACCCAATTCTTGTCATCGGTTCAGGTGGGCATCACCTCGATTGGCATGCTCAACGGCATCATTGGCGAGGCGGCTTTCAGTGGCAACTTGTCGGTGTGGATGCAGAGCTTGGGCATGCCCCTGCGCGCCTCAGACATCACCGCTACGGCGCTGGTCGTGGCCATCATCACCTACATCACGATTGTGTTTGGCGAGCTGGTGCCCAAGCGTATCGGCCAGCTGTACCCCGAAACAGCCGCCCGGCTGGTGGCTCGCCCCATGATGTGGGTGGCCAGCGCGGCCAAGCCGTTTGTCAAACTGTTGTCCTTCAGCACGCAAGCTGTGCTCAAGCTGCTGCGTGTTGACAACACGGCAGGCCGCGGCGTGACCGAAGAAGAAATCACCGCCAGCCTGGAAGAAGGCGTGGACGCGGGACTGATTGAAGAGCATGAACATCAGATGGTGCAAAACGTATTTTTGCTGGACGACCGGTTACTCACGTCGCTGATGTTGCCGCGCTCTGACATTGAGTGGCTGGACGCCGCCGACACCCCGGACGAAGCGATTCAAAAGGCCGGCATCACGGGGCACTCGTGGTACCCCGTGTGCCGGGGCAGCCTGGACGATGTGGTGGGCGTGATCAGCGTGGCCAGATTGCTGGCTTTGTGTGGCCCGGATGCTCAGCCACAGGGCGAACGCATCGGCGGGCATGCAGCTGCGGCCGTGTTTGTGCCTGAAACGCTGACGGGCATGGAGCTGCTGGAGCAGTTTCGCGCCAAGTCCAGCCGCATGGTGTTTGTGGTCGATGAATACGGTGTGGTGCAGGGCCTGGTCACGCCGTTGGACATGTTGGAAGCCATCACGGGTGAACTGCAGCCTGGTGCCCAAATAGATGCCTGGGCTACCCGGCGGGATGACGGAAGTTGGCTCATTGACGGGGTGATGCCGGTATCCGAGCTCAAGGCCCGGCTGGACATCAAGGACCTGCCTGCCGAAGACAAGGGCCGCTACAACACCGTGGCGGGGTTGCTGCAGGCCGTGTCTGGCCGCTTGCTGGCAACGGCCGATCGGGTCGATTGCGCGGGTTGGCGCTTTGAAGTGGTTGACCTGGATGGCAAACGCATTGACAAGGTGCTGGCAAGCCCCTTGAACCTGCCGGACTGAAAAGACAGTTTTGCCCGCCCCGCATCTTGAAAACAGGCCTAAACCGGCTAAAAAGATCATTTTCAGGTACCAAATCAGCCTCCAGGCTAATGATTCATTGCTCAAGCAGCTCCTAAATCAGGAGCGCCTCGACTGCTTTGATGCAATGCCCGGTGCCGCGCCGGCATTCGCCTTGGTGGCTAAACTCTCAGCTTGATTCATTTTTTGATTTTTAGGCGCACACCATGAGCTTGATTCCCGTCACCATCCTCACCGGCTTTTTAGGCTCCGGTAAAACCACGCTTTTGAAGCGCGTTTTGACCGAAGCCCACGGCCAAAAAATTGCCGTGATCGAAAACGAGTTTGGCGAAGAAAACATCGACAACGAGATTCTGGTCAACGACACGCAGGAAAACATCATCCAGATGAACAACGGCTGCATTTGTTGCTCGATTCGCGAAGACCTGAGGGACACGCTGCAAACGCTGGCCGAAAAAAAGCGCAAGGGCGAGCTGGTATTCGACCGGGTCGTGATTGAGACCACCGGCCTGGCCGATCCCGGCCCGGTGGCGCAAACGTTTTTCATGGACGAAGAAATTGCCGAACAGTACCTGCTGGATTCGATTCTGACGCTGGTCGATGCCAAACACGCCGACGCCCAGCTCAATGACCGCCAGGAGGCACGCCGCCAGATTGGCTTTGCCGACCAGATATTCATCAGTAAAACTGACCTGGCGACTGCGGATGAGGTCAAGGCGCTGATGCACCGCTTGACCCACATGAATCCGCGCGCGCCGCAAAAAGCCGTGCATTTTGGCGATGTGGCAATCGCCGATGTGTTTGACCTGCGCGGCTTCAATTTGAATGCCAAGCTTGACATTGACCCGGACTTTCTGAAGGCCGACGACCATAGCCACAATCACGAAGGCCATGACCACGAAGGCCATGACCATGTTCATGGCGAGCATTGCGACCATCCGTCCCATGCCGCTGAACAGGGCCATCACCATGTGCATGATGACGATGTCAAGAGTTTTGTCTTCCGTTCAGACAAGGCCTTCAGCCCGGCCAAACTGGAAGACTTTCTGGGCGCGATCGTCAATATTTACGGCCCACGCATGCTGCGCTACAAAGGGGTGCTCAACATGGAAGGCACCGAGCGCAAGGTGATTTTTCAGGGGGTGCACCAGCTGATGGGCAGCGACTTGGGACCCGCCTGGGCAGATGGCGAGACCAAAACCAGCAAAATGGTGTTTATCGGGATTGACCTGCCCAAAGATATTTTCATGCAGGGCTTGGAACAGTGCCTGGTTTGAGCTAAGTTCGAGTTAGCCTGCAGGCTGTTTGTAAAAACCGCTCATTTCGCGACGAAAAGCCATGTTTGTATCGATTCTCCAACGGTTTGGATTCAAGGCCGCCCGACAGGCCCGACAGCCGCTACAATCGCGCCGACTAAAATACCTAGCCGCGCGCACTTGCCGGGGCTCACCCAGCGGCGGCTTCCCAGAGGAGACAGGCAATGAAAGCAAAACCAGCGAAATCAGTCAAACCGGCAAAGTTGGCAAAGTCGGCAAAGGCGACCTCATCCGCAGGCAAAACGGCGCCTAAAACCACCGTGAAAGCCGCCGTCAAAGCCAAACCCATAACACCCTCAAAGGTGGTCAAGCCGACTGCCAAACCCGCCCCCAAAGTTGCCGTGAAGACCACAAAAACCGTCAAACCTCCTGTCAAGGCGGTAGGCAAAAAAGTCGCCAAGCCGCCTGTCAAGGCCAAACCAACTGCCACCAAGCCAGTCGCCAAAAAGCCACTCGCCAAAGCCGCCACCAAGTCAGTGGCCAAAAAGCCGCTGCCCAAAGCTCAATCTGTGGTCAAGGCGGCTGGCAAGCCAACCGCCCAAGCAGCCACGAAAAAGCTGCCTGTAACCGCACCCAAAGTGCTTGCCAGGCCGGCCGCTAAAACTGCTCAGAGTGCCGCAACTGTCAAGGCCAAGATCACTCCGGTAGTCGCTGCTGTACCTTTGGCGGCTCCCAAACCGGCACCCGTCAGCAATGGTCTGCCACCCCCGCCACCCCTGAAGCCAGGCCGCCGAAGTTCGTCGCGCGCGCTGGCTCATATGCCTCCCCCCGCACCGATGGTGCCTACCCATGCGCCAGACGCAGCAAAAGCCAGTTACTCAACAATGATCGAACGCGTGATAGCGCCGCCTCCCCATGTGGCCGCCAAAAAAGACCCCAAACTAGCTAACAACTGGAAGACCAAGACCCCTGAGACGCTGACCGAAGAAGAAGTCAACGCCATGCCTGACGCGGAATACATGAACGATATGCAAATGGCCTTTTTCCGCCATAAGCTGTCCATCCTGAAACAGGACATTCACAACAGCGCTGGCGCCACAACAGAACACTTGCGTGAAGACACAGTCGTGGTGCCTGACCCGGCCGACCGCGCCACGATTGAGGAAGAACACGCCCTCGAACTGCGTACCCGTGACCGGGAACGCAAGTTGTTGAAGAAAATAGAGCAGTCGATTGCCCGCATCGATTCCGGTGACTATGGCTACTGTGACGAAACCGGCGAGCCGATCGGCGTAGGTCGGCTGATGGCTCGGCCTACTGCCAGCCTGTCGCTGGAGGCTCAGCAAAGACGCGAGCTGAAGCAGAAAATGTTTGGCGATTGACGCTTTGACTCTGCCCTCAGATTAAGCCCCCTTCTTCGATCACGTCATGGCAAAAGAAGACGCCTCACCGGGTTTGCTTGCCAAGATGGTGAAGTTTGTCCGCAATCCTGCAACGAGCTGGACTGATCCGGACGCCAAAGAAATCGACCGCGACGAGACCGTCAGCAGGCAACTGCTCAAGGAGATGATTGAGCGCAGGCAACAAAATGATTTTGTGCGCAGACGCGAATTCGACATGTTGCGCAAAATGCGCAATCGAGAGGCTGTGGTGGACCAGGATCCATCTGAGCATCCTTCTTTTTTTCAGAGCAGCATGCCGTCCAAGCAGGATGACCGTGCCAAGACGCTGAAAAAAATCGATGAAATCGAAGCCCAGATGTCCATGCAGTGGTGGAAAACCACGCCGACCAACTTAAGGGATGGTGTAGCTATTTCGGGCTCGAGCGACCAAGCTCGTGTAGCCGAGCCAACCCAATTGCAGATACCGATGCTGAACAATGCCCTGCCGCTCTTGCAGGAAGATTACCGGCCCACTGAGCCTATGGGCTTGCTACCACAGAGCGGAAAACCTGCTGTTCCTGCCAAACGGGCTGTGGTTGCCGATGTCTCGGCGGTCAAGCCGCTGAAGCGGCTGGTCATTGCGGGCTTGGCAGGCCAAAACTATGACGGCGGTGCATCTGGTTTTGGGTATAGCAACATGATGGCGATGGATGTGTCAGAGATTGCCCACGATGCAGAACTCGAAGAAGCCTCCATCCGTTTTGCCAATGGCGATGACATCGGTGCCGAGGCGGGCCTGCAGGAAATGCTGGCTCCCGGCGGCTCACGGGCAGGCCAGTCAGAAGCCTGGATGGTCCTCTTTGATCTGTATCGTGCGACGGATCAACAGGAAAAATTTGAAAACGCTGCACTTCAGTTTGTACAGAAGTTTGACCGCTCGGCGCCACAGTGGTTTTCGATGCCGGACATGGTCAAGGCCATGTCAGTGCCAGCCAACGCCGTCGTCGGAAATGGGTCGGTCGCTGACTGGATTTGTCCGTCCTCTGTCGGCATTCAAACCACCGCCGCATTGAAGGCCGCACTGGCCAAAACGCCGATGCCGTGGCATCTTGACTGGAGCCATCTCAAAACCATTGAACCACTTGCAGTACAGGCCTTGACCCAAGTTTTTGTCGCTTGGTCGGCACAGCCTGTGCAATTGCGTTTTATCGGTGGTGATCAATTGCAAAAGGTTCTTCAGCAGGCAACCCCCTCGGGGCAGCGCGACACAGAACAGGCTTGGTGGCAATTGCGCATGGAGGCGCTGCGGGTAGCGCACCGCCCTGACGAGTTTGAGCTGGCTGCGCTGGACTTTTGCGTCACCTACGAAGTCTCTCCGCCCTCCTGGGAAATAGCGCGCTGCGAATACAAATCCGTGGACAACCAGGGCCTGCCCATTTTTGGTAACACCATCATCGGTGAGGTGTCGCGCGACTTCGCGCCGTCAAGCCTGAGCTTCCAAGACGGCGACACGCACATGGATGCTTTGTCATCGCAAACGGCCAAGCTGATGTCGATTGATCTGTCTGGCCAGATCGAAGGCGATGCGGTAGCAATCCTGGAAAAACTGGAAGCCAAACTGATGGGTGCGGACATCATGATGATTTCATGCACCAAGTTGATTCGTGTCGATTTCTCAGCGGCAGGTACGCTGCTCAACTGGGTATCGGCTCGTCAATCTGAGGGCCGAGCCGTGCAGTTTTCAGATGTGAACCGGCTGGTTGCGGCTTTCTTCAACGTGATAGGCATCACTGAACATGCCAAAGTGATGACGCGGCGTGACTAGACCTTCAGTCCAACGCTCATCAACCTGACGATGGCATGGGCCACTTCAACGCCTTTGTCTTCCTGTAAAAAATGCCCGGCTTGGCGCGTGATAGCGTGCGCTTGGCCTTGTGCTCCTGGCACCAGTGCTTGCCAGACTTGATGGCCACCGCGCGTCACCGGGTCACGGCTACTGAACAATGTCAGAAAAGGCTTGTCCCAGCGCTTGAACAACTCCCAGGCGCGCTCGTTGTTTTGCCGCTCAGGGTCTTCCGGGGTGGTTGGCACAAAACCCGGAAACAGCCGGGCTGCGACTTTGTAGCGGCGGGACGGGAAGGGCGCGTCGTAGGCCGCCACCTCCTCGGGACTCAAGCCAGCCACGCAGCCAGTCTTGACGATGCGGCCGATTGGAAACCACGGGCTGTACCTTGAAAACGCACGCCAGATCTTGAAGGCGCGCGGCACTTCTTCCATGCCAGTGGGCAGCCCGCCGTTGGCCAGCACAATGCGCGCGAACCGCTCGGGCGCTTCGGCCACCATGCGCAAGCCTATCAGCGAGCCCCAGTCCTGGCAAAACAGCGTGACATTCTGCAAGTCCTGGGCTTGCAGCCAAGCGCTCATCCATTGCACGTGGAACAGGTACGAGTAGTCAGACTTGTTGGCGGGTTTGTCCGAGCGGCCAAAACCCACCAGGTCAGGCGCCACCACGCGCATGCCAGCGTCCAGCAGCACCGGAATCATCTTGCGGTACAAAAACGACCAGGTCGGCTCGCCATGCATCAGCAGCACGGTGGGCGCGTCGCGTGGGCCTTCATCGATGTGAGCGATGCGCAAGCCGCCGACCTCGGTGTAGTGGGGCGTGTAGGCAAAGTCGGGCAGGTTGGCAAAGCGCGCTTCTGGGGTGCGCAGCACTTGGGTGACACGGGGCAGGTTTTGCATGGTCAAAAGCGTCGGCTCACTTTGATGTCAGTGGATGCGGCAGGCAGGCTCACAAAGTCGCCGTCAGCGCCGATGCGAATGGGGCCGCTGTAAATGTCAGGAGCCGCTCCCAGAAACGCTTTCTCAAGGCCAGGCAGCGGCAGTGGCGGCGCGATGTGGTTGAGCAGCAAGTAGCCCACCTTTGCGTCGCGCGCCGTCTCAGCGGCTTCTTCGGGCGAGGTGTGGTAATTCGGGATGTCAGCAAATATTTTGACCAGGTTCACGCGCCCAGCTTTGGCAGCACCGTCTTTCAGCAGGGCCGTGAGCGGCCCCGACAGCGCTTCATGCACCAGCAGGTCCACACCGGCTGCTTCGCGCTGCACAGCGGCTGATTTTTTGGTGTCACCACTGATGACCACGCTGCGGCCCTTGTAGACAAACCGGTAGCCGACGGCTGGGTGTACCGGGTCGTGGTCTACCGTGAAGGCGGTGATTTCCAGGTTCGCGTCCTTCAGCACCACGACCCTGCCATCGGCACCTGGGACGAAAGGCACAGCCTTGCCGCCAAAGCCGCTGGCTGGCACGGTGGCATCGCCGTGGTGCGCCACCCGATAGTCCCGGTCCTGGCTGTAGGCTTGCATGAAGCCGGCCAGCACGGTTTCAACACCGCTCGCTCCGTACACCGGTACAGGTGCGGTATTGGCAGCCGAGCCCCAGCGTTGCAGCAACAACTCACCCAGACCGTCAATATGGTCGGAATGAAAGTGCGTCAGCAAGATGGCATTGATGCGGCCATGCTGGAAGCCCATCTTGCCAATGTTCCGCACGCCGCTGCCTGCGTCCACCACAAACAGCTGTTTGCCCGCCACCACCAGGGTACAGGGGCCAGCGCGCTTGTCGTCGGGGAAGGGCGAGCCTGCGCCGCACAGGCCGACGTGCAGTCCATCAGGCAGGTCGTTCATGGCGTCGATCCCTAGCCGGTAGGCTGCCACTTTTCCAGCGATCGCCATGCTGATGGGCACGCGAAATGCAAAGGCTGTGGCGACCACGATGGCCATCAGCACCAAGATAGAAAGGACAAGAGAACGAGAGGACTTTTTCATGTCAAGCACCTTTTGAAAAAACCAAGGTGCCGTCTTCGACAGCACCAAAGCGCAGTGTGAACAGATCCAGAGCATAGTTTTGATGCAGCCGCCAGGGTTTGCGATTGCCCTGGGTCGGGAACTTATGCAGCGATCGCTGAATGTAGCCGGAGGTGAAATCAATCCAGCTTTCTTCCTTCACGCGCGGGTCATTGAGGGTCGGCGTGCATTGCCGCCAGCCCTTGCGGGACATGGTGTTGAGCAAACGGCAAGCATAGTCGCCTACCAGGTCCGCCTTCAAAGTCCAGGACGCATTGGTATAACCCGTAACGTACACGAGGTTAGGTACGCCGTTGAGCATCATGCCCTTGTAGCTCATGGTCTTGTTCAGCGCGACGGGCTGGTTGTCCACCATCAGCATCATGCCGCCCATTGCGAGCAAATCCAGACCGGTAGCGGTGACGATCACATCGGCCTTCAGCTCCTGACCAGAGCGCAGCTTGATACCCTTTTCAGTGAAGCTCTCGATGTGGTCTGTGACTACCGAGGCCGTGCCCTTGCGTATGGCCTTGAACAGGTCGGCGTTGGGCACCAGGCACAGGCGCTGGTCCCAGGGCTTGTAGCTGGGTGTGAAGTGTTTTTCCACATCACAGTTGGGCCCGACGAACTTTTTGACGCCTTCAAGAATCATTTTTTTGATGAACTCGGGATAGCGTTTGGAAAGCCTGTAAAACAGCGCCCCCAGCAAGACGTTTTTCCAGCGCGTGATGCCATAGGCCACGCGGGCTGGCAAATACCGGTTCATCCTTTGGGCCATGCGGTCTTTCGCGGGACGCGCCACCACATAGCTCGGTGATCGCTGCAGCATGGTGACGTGCGCGGCTTTTTCTGCCATCGACGGCACCAGGGTAACGGCTGTGGCACCGCTGCCAATCACGACCACCTGCTTGTTGGTGTAGTCAATGTCAGCTGTCCATTGTTGGGGATGCACCATGCGCCCGGCAAACAGCTCAGCGCCGGGGAAGGCCGGCGTGTAGCCCTGCTCGTAGTTGTAGTAGCCGCTGCAGACATACAAGAAATTGCAGGTGAGCGTCACGCGTTCTTGTTGTGGACTGTCGGTTTCTTTATCGATCTCAAGCGTCCAGCGGGCGTCCGGCGTAGACCACGACGCCTTTTTTACCCTCTGCCCATAGCGGATGTGCGGGGCAATGCCGTAGTCACGCGCTGTGTCGTCAATGTACTTGAGGATGGTCGCACCGTCGGCAATCGATTTGTCTTCTGTCCAGGGCTTGAAGGCATAGCCCAGCGTGTACATGTCCGAGTCAGAGCGTATGCCCGGATAGCGAAACAGGTCCCAAGTGCCGCCTAGCGTCTGGCGCCCTTCAACAATCGCAAAGCTGCGCTCGGGGCAATTCTTTTTTATCTGCGCGGCTGCGCCTATGCCGGACAGGCCTGCGCCAACGATCAGGACGTCAAAGTGTTCAATGGTCATACGGATTTCTGGTCGTTCGGGTAGTCAGAGTGATGAAGAGTTATTCGGGCACAAAAATACGGGCCAGTCGTCCCATGGAGGACCAGTAAAAATCGCGACCCCAGCCGACGGATGGAAACACCACGCCTTGGGTAATGCCGCCGCTGCGAACGCGAGCAATTTCGTCGCCCGATTCAATGTTCAGCACCACGACTTCTTCGCCATGTCTGCGGTAGTCGTTGATCAGCAGCTCGCCCGTGTCCGGGTAAAGAATCATGTGACTGGCGCAGCCGAAGGGTTGCTTGTGCCACAGCGGTGTCAGGGCTAAGGAGTCGGCGTCAAAACGCCAGGCCTGCAGATGGCAATTGGCCGAGTCGTAGCCGATGACGATATGACGTTTCAGGTCATAAAGCGGCGGGTTTGTGATACTGCCGCCCGGCAGGCCGCTGACCAGCAGCGTCTGGTGGTCGCTGGCGTCCTGCATGGACACGCGTATCAGCCGGTTCGCAGTGGCACTGACGCCAGCGCCCACCATCTTGACGAAATATCTGTGTTTACCGTTGTCCATGAACCAGGCATGTTGACCGTCCAGCACCACGTCCCATCCGTAGCTCTGCTGGCTGGCGGCGATGTAGTCGAAGCGCCAGTCTGCGTCCAGCAGCAAACGATGCGATGGCTCATCCCAGTGGTAGCGAAAAATGGCGTGAACGCCGACCACGTAAACCGTGTTTCCGGTCGCGCTCAGGCGCGCAATCGAGGGCTGGTCGCATTCGGTGTCGGGGCAGGCCAGTGTCATGGACTCGGCGTCAATAACCGTCAGCAAAGCATTTATCGAATCCGACAGATTCTTGGTAATGATCAGGCCGTTGTCCAGGATGACGAAAGAGTTGTAGGGCTGATTGACCGGCAGTTGCAGCGACGCCAGGGGCTCGCAGGCCCGGTTCAGGCGATGCGCGTAACGGCCATACACCACGTAAATATCACCGTTGCGGTGAATCGCCATGCCGCCCGGCCACATCGGGCCACCAGCCAGACGCGGTGAACGGCAAACAGTCTTCAGGCTGTGCGGATCAATCCGCTCCACGCGCGCCGTGGTCGGCAGACCCAGCTTGGCCCGTATCACCGAATGCGTCAGCAGGTAGACCTCCCCCGGCGCGCCCAGCACGGTCATGGTGGACATCAAGGTGTTGCGGGTGACGCAGGCCAGCGCCTGTCCGGCGCGCAGGGCCAGTCCGGCACCACTGCGTGGCGTCTGCAGCCGCGCTGGGCCGCCGTCTTCACAGGGCCAGGGGCTTGCCAGGTAACCGGCTGCGTTCACGGGGCCTGCATCCGGCGACGTCGGCGTACCAGCACAAAAGCGGCCACGAGTAAAAGCCCAGCAGCCAGAATGGGCAGCCCGATGCGTTCAAAGCGTGGCAGGTAAACGTTAACGAAGGCGTTGATCATTACTTGCTGTATCGGGTCATAGTTCTCAGGCATGGGCAGCACGCCATTGGCTTTGGCGTAAGCCGCGTAGTCGGCCTTCATCGCTGCGAAGATGTCGGGCATTTGGCTTTGCAAGTCCTTGGTCTCGCCCGGATCGTTGCGAATATCGTAAAGATGCCACAGCCCATCGCCGACGGGGGGAATGTTTTTAATCAGCTTGAGATCGCCCTTGAAGACGGCCTGGTTGCCTGACAGTTCATAGCCAATGGCCTTATCTGCGGCGTGGACCTGCTGCGCTTGTCCCGTGAGCACCGGCAGCAGGCTGCTGCCTATCATGGGCTCGACGGCCTGGCCTTTGTAACTCCCGCTTGGCCGGGCCACCTGCGCCAGTTCCAGCAAGGTAGGCGCGATGTCGTTGATGTGCGCCAGACCGCTGAAAATTTGGTTGCGCTGCATGTTGGCCGCGCCCGAGATGATCAGCGGCACGCGGATACCGCCTTCGCCTGAATAAAACTTGTAGGTGCTCAGCGGTGATGCCGCAGCGCTGGCCCAGCTTGGCCCAATGATGCTGTAAGCCCCTTTGGCGCCCAGCTGTTCGATGGACTTGTTGTACTTCCAGTCCAACCAAAGTCGACCGGCGAGGACGGCGTAAGGGTCAGACGCTTCAGCGCCGTTGTCGGACATGAAGACAAATACCGTGTTGTCATACTCGCCGACATCCTTCAGGTAAGCAACCAAGCGGCCAACCTGAGAGTCCATCGCATCGGCCATGGCGGCGTAGACCTCCATTCGCCTGGCCTGGTATTGCTTGTCCTTGTCGCTCAGCGCGTCCCAGTTGGCGGTGGTGCTCATGGTCACCATGGGCGCGTCTTTGGGTATCAGCCCCAGTTCGATGGCCTTGTCGCGCCGCGCCTGGCGCAGTGCCGTCCAGCCCTTGTCATATTTCCCTTTGTATTTGTCGACAAACTCTTTGGGTGCCTGCAGCGGAATGTGATTGGCCTGAAACGCAACATAGGCAAAAAAAGGCTTTTGGTCTTTCGCGCCAGACTGGATGTACGCCAGCATCTTGTCGACAAAGAACTTCGATGAGTAGTAATCCGTCGGCATGACGGCGGTCTTGCCATCTTCAAACCAACTCACCGTGTCGGCCAGGTCCAGGTAGCGCTTGCCGGTTTCCCAGTTGTCCGAGCCGCTGTCCCCCTGGATGATGGAGCGCTCAAAACCGCGCGCAGGCGGCAGGTTGTGCGGCTCCTTGCCGACATGCCACTTGCCAGCCACGTAGGTGCGGTAACC
>CAMARI010000035.1 GCA_945860515.1 Polaromonas sp. YR568 | reverse complement strand
TTGTGATCGACACCCGCGATGCGGACACTTATGCAGCGGGCCACTTGCCCGGCGCTTTCAACATGCGCGAGATTTTTACCTTCCTGGCCACCTCGACCGCCGAGGGCCTGGAAGCGCTCAAGTCCACCTTTGCCGAGCACTTTGGTGCCGTTGGCCTGTCAGGCGCAGAAACAGCGGTGTTTTATGAAGACGCGCTGAACAGCGGCTACGGCCAGTCGTGCCGCGGCTACTACCTGCTGACCTGGCTGGGCTACCCCAAGATCAAGGTGCTGAACGGCGGCTTTTCCGCCTGGAAAGCAGCGGGCATGACCGTCAGTACTGACAAGCCATCGCCGGTTGCCAAAACCTTCCCCGCCCACCTGTCGGGCACCGACGTGATGCTGACCAAAGACGATGTGGTGGCCGCCTTGCACACCGACATCAAGCTGCTCGATGTGCGCGACATTGACGAGTGGACCGGCGAAAGCTCCAGCCCTTACGGCAAAGACTTTGCGCCGCGCAAGGGCCGCCTGCCCGGCGCCAAGTGGATTGAGTGGTACCGCTTCATGAAGCCGTCAGCCCAAGGCCCGGTGTTCAAGTCGCCACTCGAAGTGCAGGCTGAATGCGCCACCGCAGGCATCGCTACAGACGACACGGTGTACCTGTATTGCTTCAAGGGCGCTCGCGCATCCAATACCTTTCTGGCTCTCAAGCAAGCCGGGTTTTCAGATGTGCGCATGTACTTTGGCTCATGGAACGAGTGGTCGCGTGATGACGCCCTGCCCGTAGAAACCACTGCGCCCATCCTCCAAGCCAAGACGCCGGTTTTGGCGATGGCAGCTTAACTTTTCGTCTTTTAAAAATCTGGAGACATCATGACCACCGACACGCTAGACGCGCCCACCACCCTCAAAGCCTATTTGAAACCGATCGACAGCCAGGGGCTGGCCGCCTTCGCCGCCAAGGGCTGCGCCAACCCTGCATCGCGGGGCACCAACAAAGTCAAAACCGTGATGCAGGGCATGTATCGGTCACTGAGCTATGTGGGCAACCACGCGCCGGTGGTGGTCGATGAACCACTGCATCTGTTTGGCGAGGACACCGCGCCGGCACCCGGCGAGATTGTGCTGTCAGGCCTGGGCGGCTGTTTGGCGGTCGGCATCACAGCGGTGGCCACCTGGAAAAAAGTCCAGCTGACCAAGCTGGAAATTTTCATGGAGGGCGATATTGGCAACCCGGCAGCCTGGGGTGCAGGCGGTGCATCAAAACTCGCACCAGACATGGGCTTTCAGGCGATTCGCGTGAAGGTGCTGGTCGAGGGCGACGCGAGCCGCGAGGTGCTGGACGAGATCGTGCAGCACGCCAACTTTTACTCGCCGGTTGCCAATAGCATGCGCAACCCGATTCCTTTTGAAATCAGCCTGGCCTGAAGCACACAACAGGAGCTAGTATGGAAGTGCTTGAACGCCCAAAAACCGACTTGGCGCAAGGCGTTGATCTGATCAAAGCGGTGCGTGAATTGGCCACAGGCCCGCTGGCCGAGCTGGCTGACGACATCGACCGACGCGGCGTTTACCCCAAGTCGATCTTGCACAGGCTGGGAGAGCTCGGTGCGCTGAAGGCACACATGGCCGAACCCGGCCGGCCGGCAGACTATGGCATGGCGATTGCCGCCATGACCGAGGTGTCGCGTGTGTGTGGCGCAACCGGCTTTATGGTCTGGTGTCATGACGTGTGCGGCGTCTACATGGAGCAGTCGGGCAACCCGGCGCTGATGGGCCAGGCACTGACTGACCATGGTAACGGCCAGACGCTCGGTGCCACCGGCATGTCAAACCCGATGAAAACCTTGGCGGGCATTGAAACCTTCTTGCTGCATGCAAAAAAAGTGGCTGGCGGCTACCTCGTCAATGGGACGCTGCCATGGGTCAGCAACCTGGGGCCAGACCATTATTTTGGTGCGGTAGCCGACATCGTCGTCGATGGCGTGGTCAACAGCGAAATCATGTTTTTGATCCGCTGCGATGCACCGGGCGTGGCGCTGCGTGACTGCCCGTCGTTTTCAGCGATGGAAGGCACCAACACCTGGGCGGTGCGGTTGACGGATTATTTTGTAGGCGCAAAAGAAATCATTGCTGACCCGGTGCGGCCCTTTATCGGCCGCATTCGCGCTGCCTTTATCTTGTTGCAAACCGGCATGGGCTTGGGCGTGGCGCAAGGTTCGATTGATTCGATGTGGACTGTCGAGCGGCAACTCGGCCACGTCAACGAGTTTCTGGACGACCGGCCTGACGACCTGCAAGCGGAGCTGGACGAGCTGACAGCGCGCATCATGCAGCTGGCCAAAACACCGTTTGGTACTGACAAGCAATTCATCATTGATGTCCTGGACGCACGCGCCCATGCGTCTGAACTGGCTTTGCGTGCGGCGCAATCGGCCTTGCTGCACCAGGGTGCGCGTGGTTACTTGATGACGTCAGAAGTACAGCGCCGCGTGCGCGAATCGCATTTTGTGGCCATCGTCACGCCGGCCGTCAAGCACCTGCGCAAAGAAATCGCACGGTTGTCGGCTGAGGAGTTGCCAGCGTGATTGCCGCACGCCAGCAGGGCGCGGAAAGCCCCTGCGTGGGGGCTTATTCTCTTTACATCTGCAAGGCGTGTGGCCTGATTTATGACGAGAGCAAGGGCGATGAAGACAGTGGTTTGGCTGCCGGGACCCGTTTTGCCGACATTCCTGAAGACTGGGCCTGTCCGCTTTGCGGCGTGACCAAGGCAGACTTTGAGCCCTATGTTGAAGAAACGGTGCAGCGGGCGCGTCGGCCAGTGACGGCTGGCGGCACAGTGCCCGCCAAGCGCGCTGCGGGCACCGTCATCGTTGGTGCCGGCCGTGCGGGTTGGCAAATGGCGCAGGCCCTGCGGGCGCAGGACGCCACCATGCCGATCACGCTGGTGACCTCATGCAGCGGCGACGTGTATGACAAGCCCTTGCTGTCAGTGGCGATGGCACGCGGCATTGCGCTTGACAAACTACCGCGCGAAAACGGCGCCGTCGCAGCGCAGCGGCTGAACGTCAAGCTGCTGGCACACACCGAAGCGATCCGCATCACGCCGTCGAGCCGCCAGTTGCGCACCAGCAGGGGTACCTTGCGTTACCAACATCTGGTGCTGGCCCATGGTGCCCAGGCCAGGTCGCTGCCGCAATTCCCGTCAGCGCTGTGCTGGCGCATCAACCACTTGCAGGCCTATTCGAAATTTTGCAGGGCGCTGGGCGCGTTAAAGCAGCGTGTTGCGATCGTCGGCGCGGGTTTGATAGGCTGCGAGCTGGCCAATGATTTGGCCTTGGCGGGGCATACCGTCACGCTGATGGATGTGGCAGACAGGCCGTTGGCGGCAACTTTGCAGGCGCCGCAGTCACAGCAACTGCTGGACGCCTGGAAGTCACTGCCGCTGACCTTTATGGGCGCGGCGGGTGTCAAACAAATTCAGGCCGTTGGTTCGCGCGGTGAAAAGCACATCACCCTGGAGGGCGGCCAGACAGTGGTCGTCGACCAGATTGTTTTGGCCATGGGTTTGCAAACGCCAACACAGCTGGCCGCGAGCGCTGGCCTGGCATGGAACAACGGCATTGACGTGCATGGCGAAACACTGGCCACCAGCGTTGCAGGCATTCACGCGCTGGGTGACTGTATCGCCATCAACGGCCAGGTGAGCCGCTATATTGAGCCTATTGGCCGGCAGGCCAAAACTGTTGCCGCCACTATTTTGAGTCAGACTGGCGTGCCGTATTTATCGACCCGTGTGCCCTTGCGCATCAAAACCAGTTCATTGCCGTTTACTGTTTAGTTCGTGAAGCCAGATAAATACCGGGCAAGATAACGACGGCACCCACCAGATGGTAGAAATACACGGGTTCACCCAAAACCAGAAAAGCTGTCACCGCCACATAGAGCGGGCTGAGATATAGCGTGAGGCCAGCACGCGCCGCGCCCAGCGCTTTTTGCAGGTTGGCATAAGCCAGGTAAGCGCCCGCTCCGGGCAGGAGCGCTGCGGCCAGTGCCAACGCGAAGGTCTTCCAGCCCCAAATGGTTTGCGTCATGGGCAGGCCGGACAGAGCCTCCAGCACGGCCAGCGGCACCAGGAGCAGCACACCGCTACTGATGATCAACACCAGCCGGGCAATAGGGCTGAAATCAGATGGCCAGCGTTTCAAAAAAATGGAATACAGCGTCCAGCTGACGGTGGCCCCCAGAATCCACAGGTCGCCAGCGACCAGCCGCACGTCGGCAAGCGCAACCCACTGCCCCCGAATCACCACATGCACCAGACCCACAAAAGCCAGCGCAATGCCCAGCCATTGCGTCAGCCCCAGCCTTTCTCGCAGCCAGAAAGTGGACACCAGCGCGATGAAAACTGGCGACAAGGTGTAAATCAGTGCAATGTTGGTGGCGCTGGTCGAGCGTGCGCCGATATAAACCCAGGCGCCGCAGATCCACATACCCAAGCCACCCAGCACCACAAAATGCCAGCTGTTTTTAAGCAGGGAAGATTTTTTGGCGACCAGCTCAGGCCAGGCGAATACCGCCAGAACCAGACCGGCCAGACTCCAGCGCATCAGGGCCAGCATATGCGGCGCAATAAGGCCAAGCGCGAGGCGGCCCACCAGATAATTGACGGACCACAGCGCGGGGACCATAAAAAGGAGTGCCACGGCCCAGCGGCGGTCACTCAACAATGGCATGACAACAGACCCGTGACGGTGAAAAATCAGATTGTAAGACAGGCAAAACTGTCGCAAAGCCCCAGATAGGCGCGGCGTTTTGCATCGCCTCACCAACGCGGTGCATTCCATCAAACGACCTACAATCCCTCACCTTACGAAAACTGACGGCATGAGGCCGTTGCCGCTGGAGACTCTGCACATGCCGAACACGCCCCTGAACACCGCCGACAAACGCGCCGAGCTGCGCCTGGCTGCGCTGGAGTACCACGAGTTTCCCAGACCTGGCAAGCTGGCCATCGCCGCGACCAAGCAACTGACCAACCAGCGCGATCTGGCGCTGGCTTATTCACCTGGTGTGGCTGCGCCGTGCGAGGAAATTGTCAAAGACCCGAACAACGCTTTCAAGTACACCGCACGCGGCAATCTGGTGGCCGTGATCACCAACGGCACCGCGGTTTTGGGCCTCGGCGACATTGGGCCGCTGGCGTCCAAGCCAGTGATGGAAGGCAAGGCGGTGTTGTTTAAAAAGTTCGCCGGCGTGGATGTGTTCGACATCGAGATCGACGAAAAAGACCCGGCCAAACTGGTGGACATCATTGCGTCGCTGGAGCCGACCTTTGGCGCCATCAATCTGGAAGACATCAAGGCACCCGACTGCTTTTATGTGGAGCGGGAGCTGCGCAAACGGATGAAGATTCCGGTGTTTCATGATGACCAGCACGGCACGGCCATCACGGTGGGTGCCGCGATTTTGAATGCGCTCAAGGTCGTCGGCAAAGCGCCTGGCCAAGTCAAACTGGTCACCTCCGGCGCGGGCGCGGCGGCGCTGGCCTGTCTGAACCTGCTGCTCAAACTGGGCATCGCGCGCGAAAACGTTTATGTCACCGACCTCGCCGGCGTGGTCTACGAAGGCCGTACCGAGCTGATGGATGAAGACAAGATTGGTTTTGCACAAAAAACCACCGCCCGCACGCTGAGCGACATCATTGAAGGCGCTGACATCTTTTTGGGCTTGTCGGCCGGTGGCGTACTCAAGCAGGACATGGTCATGAAAATGGCGGCCAAGCCGATTATTTTTGCGCTCGCCAACCCGAACCCGGAAATCAACCCCGATGACGTGAAAGCCGTGCGCGACGATGCCATCATCGCCACCGGCCGCACCGACTACCCGAACCAGGTCAACAATGTCCTGTGCTTTCCGTACATCTTCAGGGGGGCGCTGGACGCGGGTGCGTCAACCATCACCGTCGAGATGGAAATTGCCGCCGTTCACGCCATTGCAGAGCTGGCACAGGCCGAGCAGAGCGAAGTGGTGGCCGCCGCTTACGCTGGCGAAAAGCTGGCCTTTGGCCCCGATTATTTGATTCCCAAGCCGTTTGACCCGCGCCTGATGATGAAGATTGCACCGGCGGTGGCCCAAGCAGCGGCCGACAGTGGCGTTGCGCTGCGCCCGATTACGGACATGGAGGCCTACCGCGCGCGGCTGCAAAATTTTGTCTACGCGTCCGGCACCGCCATGAAGCCCATCTTTGACGTGGCCAAGCGCGCCAGCAAAAAACGGGTCGCCTTTGCCGAGGGTGAGGATGAACGTGTCTTACGCGCCGTGCAAATTCTGGTTGACGAAGGCGTGGCACGACCCACGCTGATCGGTCGTCCGCTGGTGATCGCCAAGCGCATCGAAAAGTTTGGCCTGCGACTGAAAGAAGAACTCGACTACGACGTGGTGAACGTCGAGCAGGACCCGCGTTACCACGACTTCTGGCAAACCTATCACCGCATGACCGAGCGGCAGGGCACAACCGTGCAAAGCGCCAAGATTGAAATGCGCCGCAGGCTCACCCTGATTGGTGCCATGCTGCTGCGCAAAGGCGAGGTGGACGGCCTGATTTGCGGCACCTGGGGCACCACCCATTTACATCTGCACTATATTGACCAGGTCATCGGCAAACACCCGGGCGGCGCAGACCGTACCCAACAAAACATGCCGGTTTATGCCTGCATGAACGGCCTGCTGCTGCCTGACCGCCAGATCTTCCTGGTCGATACCCACGTCAACTACGACCCGACGCCGGAAGAGCTGTGCGAAATCACCGCTCTGGCGGCCGAAGAGATGATGCGTTTTGGCATCAAGCCAAAGGCCGCGCTGCTGTCACATTCAAACTTTGGCAGCAGCAATGAGCCCAGTGCGCTCAAAATGCGGCGCACACTGGCTTTGCTGCGCGAGCAGGCGCCGTGGCTTGAGGTAGATGGCGAAATGCACGGCGACCTGGCACTGGACGGCAAGCAGCGCGAAGCTCTGATGCCGCACAGTGGCTTGTTGGGTGATGCCAATCTGCTGGTGTTTCCGAATATTGATGCGGCCAATATCTCATACAACCTGCTGAAAACAGCCGCTGGTGGCAATATTGCCATTGGCCCTGTCCTTCTTGGAGCAGCACAACCTGTGCACATTCTCACCGCCAGCGCCACAGTGCGCCGAATTGTCAATATGACGGCCTTGACCGTAGCCGACGCGAACGCGGCTAGATAAAGCCCTATCAGCTAGTTGGCGCTAACTTTTTAGACCGAAACGCCCCCTTTTAAGTGCTTAAAGTTTCAGCAGGCTATTGCTTTTTGCGGCGAGATGCGGCAAACTAGCAACCTTGAAGTTTAGGGGTTAACCCGAAATAGGGTTCTCTTTCGTTCGAGAAAAAGGTTTTTCATGTTCTGCAATCGGGGTGGATGGTCAGCAAGGCAGTGGGTCAGTTCGGCAATTGCTGGCTTCCTGATGTTCGGCTTGACCTTGACGAGCACAGACTTTGTGCATGCCAAAGGCCCAGCACCTTCGGTGTCTGAAAGCATCATTGCATTGACGCAGCTGCCGCCCCAGGGCCAGGACATGATGAGGTTGATTGCCGCGGGTGGCCCGTTCATGTACGACAAAGACGGCGTGGTGTTTGGCAACCGGGAGCGAATTCTCCCCGCCAAAGACCGCGGTTTTTACCGTGAATACACCGTAAAAACACCCGGAGAACGTACGCGGGGTGCGAGACGTATTGTGTGTGGTGGTCTAAAACCCACAGCACCCGATGCGTGTTACTACACCGATGACCATTACGCGAGCTTTCGCAAGATTGCCCAGTAGGCTCTTTTAAACGAGACAGGTTGTTATTTTGAGTTTTGATCATTTGATAGAAGGACACACGGAGATGGACACACCACTTCGTAAGGACACTGAAACCCCCCTCAAGGGTGTGCGACCCAACATCGTGCAATCGATTCGCGCTTTTCGCGTGCAAGAGTTGCAGGATGCCGCCACGCACCTGAACCAGCATTTTCTGTACGCCAACTTGGGCAACGCCCAGAGCAAGCAGGACATTTTGGACATGATTGCGGCGCAGTACACCTTTCCCGCCCATTTCGGCAAAAACTTTGACGCACTTTACGACTGCATGACGGACCTGGTTCACAAATCAGGCCCGCAACCCGGTTTTATCGTGGTGCTGGAGCAAATCCCTGCACATGCCAAGTTTGACAAAGAGGCGCGCGAACAGCTGCTCGACATCTTCAGGGATGCCGCTGACTACTGGGCGGATCGAAAGATTCCGTTCCGGTGCTTCTATTCTTTTCTGTAGCCCGCTCCCCAGACAATAGCCAAGGGGATCGGGCGAATGAGGCTCAAGTGGTAAAAGCAGAAGGCGAAGAAGCCATGCCTACCGACAAACTGCTGGACGTGTCACCGTTGGCGCTGCGCATGAGCAGCCCTTTCAACTCAGGTTACTGGTTAGCTGCTGCCTGAATACGACTGCACTCGCAAAAAAGCCCTCCACCGTCAGTTGGAGGGCTTTTTTAATGCTCAAATCGGGCTTCTGGCCAATGAATGTCTGGGTATGAAGCTACTGAATCAATAGCGTATCAGACAAGCTGAGCCAGTGCAATGTATTCGGCGACGGGCACTTCTTCGGCCCGGCGCTGCAGATTAAACGTCCCACTGAAGTTGCGCGCTTCCAGCCATTTGCCCAGCGAATGCCGCAGCAACTTGCGGCGCTGGCTGAAGGCGACCCGAACCAGCTCGCTGAAGAGTTTGATGTCCAGCACGGCAGGCACGGCGTGCGGCAACATGCGCACAATGGCGCTGTCAACCCGTGGCGGCGGGTCAAAACTCTCGCGCGGCACGAACAGCACGTTTTCCATGGCATAGCGCCATTGCAGCATCACGCTCAGGCGGCTGTAGTCGCTGGTAGCCGGTTGGGCCACCATGCGGTCAATGACTTCTTTTTGCAGCATGAAGTGCTGGTCTTGCACCACATCGGCCACATCCAGCAAGTGAAACAAGATCGGCGTGGAAATGTTGTAAGGCAGATTACCGACAATTCTTAATGTCTCGGTTGCCGCACCGGCCAGTTGCCGAAAGTCAACCCGCAGCACGTCTGATTCAATCACGCTCAGTTCAGGCTTTTTTCGCAGCAGCACGGCCAGGTCACGATCTAGCTCAATTACCGTCAAATGCCCCAGCCGCTCGACCAGTGGCCACGTCATCGCCCCCAGACCAGGGCCAATTTCAACCATCGATTGCCCTGCTTGTGGCGCGATGGCCTGGACGATGTCTTCAATGATGCCTCGGTCGGTCAGGAAATGCTGACCGAAGCGTTTACGGGCGATGTGTTTCACATGACCTTTTGATCACTGGACCGGCTCTCGGTATTCAACATAAGCCCGCCCTCTGATGTCCTGTACCCACAGCGCGTAGGCGTCTTCCTGCTTTTTCTCCCGCAGGGCAGCTCTTGCCAACTCGCGTTGTTCGCGGTTCGACAACTGGCTTTCGCGGCGCTCCAGCACCTGAAGAACATGCAGGCCAAAACGGGATGCAAAAGGCTCGGATATCTGGCCCGGAGCCAGGCTGTTCATGACCTGCTCAAACTCCGGCACAAACATGCCGGGGTTGGCCCAGCCCAGGTCACCACCGTCCTTGGCCGAGCCATCGTCACTGTTTTCTTTGGCCAGTGCGGCAAAGTCCTGGCCGGCGACAACGCGTCTTTTAATGTCAAGCAGCTTTTGCTCGGCAGCCGCTTCGTTCAGCTGCGGAGACGGACGCAACAAAATATGCCGCGCCCGGGTCTGGGTGATGTTGATGCCCGGCGTGCCAGTGCGCCGCTTCTCCACCACCTTGAGCACGTGAAAGCCAGCACCGCTGCGAATCGGCCCGGCGATACCGCCATTGCCAAGGTCTTTGGTGGCGTCCAGAAACAGCGTCGGGTAACGCTCGGCATTGCGCAGGCCCATCTGGCCGCCAGCGGTGCGCGATGACGCTTCTGAAAACTCGTTGACGAGCACCGCAAAGTCGACGCCGCTGCGCGCCTTGTCGGCAGCTTGCTGGGCTTTGGCCTGAAGCGCCTTGACTTGCTCTGGCGCGGCATTTTCAGGCACTGCCACCAGAATTTGGGCCAGGTTGATGTCCATGGACGAGACATCGTTGTTGGCCGCTTGTTCGCGCAGGAATTGGTCAATCTCCAAGTCAGTGACCTTCACCCGTGCATCGACTTCACGCTGCCTGAAGCGGCTCACCAGCAGCTCGTCGCGCAGCTGTTCACGAAAGATGTTGTAGGCAATGCCGTCGGCGACGAGGCGGCGGCGCAGTTCTTCGACTGAGATCTGGTTTTGCTGAGCGACGCTTTCAACCGCGCCGGTCACCGCGTTGTCGTCAATTCGCAAGCCTGATATTTTCGCTTCTTGTAGTTGCGCCTTGTCGCCAATCACACGCTCCAGCACCTGCCGGGCCAGCTCGGCCCTGGGCGGCATCACCGCGCCTTGCTGGGTCAGCTGCTGCTCGGCGCGCAGCAGCTTGCTGCGCACGTCGTTGTTGGTAATGGGCTCGGAGTTGACCACCGCAACAATGAAGTCGGCCGACTGCTGTACGGGGCTGTCTCGTGGCACCGGCGCAGAAGCAGAAGGCGATGAAAACCGCAACTGACCTGACGGTCTCGGGGTCTGGGCTTGGGCTTGCAGTGGCACCGCAGTGATCAGCGTCACCAACAGGCAGATGGAAGTGAGTTTGTGGGTGGCGTTATTGGTCATAGTTGGTAAAACGGCTGGGCGCGGCGACTGAATCGCGCAAATATTGGTAACGCGGAATATTCGTTCTTAAAACTTGCAAGGGGTCTACACCCAGTCTGGAGAAGCCCACCAACTCCAGCTGAAACAAAATACGGGTGTTAGCAACCGCTGTGCTGTTTTGCGACCGCTGCAACACCGCGCGGCCAATCCAGCAACAGCCATCGTACTCAATCCCGATGACGCCATCGACCAGCTTTTTGTCCTGGAAGCTGTAGTTCAGACGGCCGACGCCGTAGTAGCGGCCGCCGCCTTGGCCGCGCCCGGCACCCAACTCCTTGCCCCTGTCGCCCCACAAGTCATTGATCGGCCACTGCCAGCCAATGTCGGCTGAGTTGCTGGTGCCGCGCTGACGCCTGAGCGCGGCACTGACCACACGGTAGTTGCCAGGGTTGTAACGGGCGCCAAATGTCGAACGCTCAGACACGCCGAGCTTGGGGTTGTATTGGATCGTGCCATCAACAGTCCATTGCGGCGTCCAGTTGATCGACGTGCCAAACAACACGTCGCTGATGCGATCCGTGATCGGCAAGGTGGGGGGCAGCACGACTCTCTGATCCGCAAAACGCAGACGCTGTGCAACGCCAAAACGCACCGCCTCGGCACCGGTGTCAGGACGTAGCAGGCGTGATGTCACGCCCAGCGTCAGCAGATTCGCGTCGGTTATGCGGTCGTTGCCGACAAATGCGCTCTCGGTGAAGATGGTGGCAAAGTTGAAGTCGTTCGCGCCCGAATCGTAGTTGGGCAGCATGCTCTGATCCCTGAAGGGCGTGCGCACATAGAATGCTCGCGGCTCCAGCGTCTGGGTAAAGTCGCTACCAAAATAGTTGGCCTTGCGCTCAAACTGCAAGCCGCTGTCCAGGCTGAAGGTGGGCACAACGCGTGAGGCGGTGGTGGCGCCGTTGACCAGTTGCCCATCAAACTTGTAGCTGGTGGCATGCAGCTGCATTTTTGGCGTGACGTACCAGCCAGGCGATATCCAGGGTCGGCTGATTTGCGCCAGTGCGACTGCCCGGTCGCCGTTGGACTGAAGCGTCAGCCTGCCGTCTGATGAAAATCGCGTGAAATCGCTAGACACCGACCAATCAAAACCATTTTGACCCGCAATGGGGGCGTTGATGCGGGTGTAGGCGGCAGTGATCTGCGGAAGGCGGTTGTAGGGTGGCACGATGGGCGACAGCGGATCCTGTAACGCTTGCCATTTGAGCGCACGCACACTGCTTGAAAAGTAGCCCCGAGACCAGCTGGTTAAGGCATCGTTTGCTAGCAGGCGTTGTGTCAGGGTTGTGTTGCTGCGTGGAAAGTCGCGCCAGTAATTGTTGTCGCTCACCCGGTTCAGGTTCAGGTTCAAGCCGAGATTGCCAACCTCGGAAATGCCCGTTTTAACAAGACCTGTTTGTTGCAGCGAGTAAGACCAGCGATCCGTGCTGGTCAGCCTGTCGTTCGGCATGTAATCCGCGCGCAGCCTGCCAGAGAAGTCTCTTTCGAGGTAGCGAAACTCCCCGCCTAGACCCAGACCCCGTTTACTCATGACGGTAGGTGTCAGCGTGGCGTCGCGATTGGGCGCTATGTTGACATAGTAAGGTTGCTGTATCACCGCGCCGCTGATGGTGTCGAGGTTAAACGTGGGCGGTAAAAGCCCGGACTTGCGCTTTTCGCTGAGCGGAAAGCTGATGGTCGGGAACGCCAAAATAGGCACATCCTTAAAGCGCAGCACCGCGCCCGTGGCCACGCCGGTTTCAGCCTCCTTGTCAAACTTGAAACTGGTGCCGGTCATGATCCAGTCCGGCGCCCAGGACTTTTCGTCCGTCCGCTCGCAGGTGGTGAAAGTGGCGTTTCTCGCAATCAGACTTTTCTCGTTGAGAAAATCAATGCGTGATGCGGTGCCGTTGCCGCCGTTGGTCAAAAACCGGTAGCCCGGTTCCAAAAAGTAGCCTTCAAACGTGTCCAGCTTGAGCTTGAGCTGCGGGCCCCGATACTGGTTGCCGCTGCTGCTGATGCGCACATTGCCGCGCGCGTTGACGGTGTCATCGGGCTGGTAAAACTCAATCCGGTCGGCCCGGATGGCGTTAGCTCCCCGCCGCACTTCAGCGTTGCCGTCAATCACTGTTTCCAGGCTCGGTCGTCCACTGAGGCTGTCGCCAAACACAAAGGTAGGCGGTTTGTTCGCCTCGCCGCCAGGCGGTTTTTCGGCCAGCATGGGGGTCCGCTTCAAGGTCAGCGGTGGCTCCGGCAGGAGCTCGTCAGGTGCACGCAGCACGGGCAGCGCGGCGTCTGTCTGGGCCTGTGCAAACGCGGGCACAGCCCCCACCAGGCCCAGCGCGGTCGCCGACATCAGCCAGAGCGCAGCACAGGACACCGGTGAAAGATGGAAAGAAGAAGATGCGCGCTGCATCATTGGCAAGAGCTCAACCCGTTTGTAAAATCAACTGGATTATCCATGACCCCGCCCACGGCTCACTAGCCGTCTCATCCTGTCACAACACACCCACAGCCCCGCCAACCGGGTCATGCCATGAACCACTCCCCTGACCTGCCCGCAACCCCTGTTACCTGGGCTGACCCGGCTCGCGCCCAGGCGTTTTCCACCTGGCTGCAAAGCATTGCCGCGCAGCACGCGCTGACGCCAGCCAGCACGCGGCTGGCGTCAGCCGACGCCAGCTTTCGGCGCTATTTCAGAATCGACAAAGCCGCTGGCGGCAGCTGCATCATCATGGACGCCCCGCCTGACAAGGAGGACTGCCACCCGTTTGTGAAAGTGGCTGGCCTGATGGCCGACGCGGGCTTGCCCGCACCCCGCGTGCTGGCCTGGAACGAAGCTGCGGGTTTCATGCTGCTGAGCGATTTGGGCGCACAAACCATGATGGAGGTGATAGCGCCGTCGCCTGCTGTGGACGCCATCACACAAGCCACTCAAACCCACCATGCGCTTTACATGCAGGCGGTCGATGCGCTGGTGCGCTGGCAACTGTCGTCCAAACCCGATGTACTGGCGCCCTATGACGACGCGCTGCTGTCGCGTGAGCTGGCGCTGTTCCCCGACTGGTATGTTGCTCAGCATCGCGGCCTTGTTTTAAGCAGCGCCCAGCAAGCCGTGCTGGACAACGCCTTTGAGCAAATCAAGGCAAGCAATCTGCAATCGCTTGGTGGCGCGCGAGTATTCGTTCACCGTGACTACATGGCGCGAAATTTGATGGCCCCCACGATTGTCGCTGCGCGTACTTCGCTGCCCCCCGAGGGGGCTCATTTTCCTAGGGGCGGCCCGTCGGAAAATATCCTGACAATGCCGCACACAGCGTTTGGTTTGGGCATCCTTGATTTCCAGGATGCCGTCTACGGCCCCATCACCTACGACATTGCCAGCCTGATGCGCGATGCGTTTTTGACCTGGGAGGAAGACTTCGTTCTCGACATCACCATTCGCTATTGGCAGCAGGCGCGCACCGCCGGGCTGCCGGTGGGCGATGACTTTGGCGAGTTTTACCGTGCGGTGGAATGGATGGGCCTGCAGCGCCACTTGAAAATCCTCGGCATTTTTGCCCGGCTGACGCTGCGCGACGGCAAACCCAGATACCTGGCCGATACACCGCGCTTTATCAAATACGTACGCGCGACCGCCGCCCGGTATCGCCAGCTGGGGCCGCTGATGGTGCTGCTCGATGCGATGGAGGGCAACGAGACGCGGGTCGGCTACACCTTTTAGAAATCTACGCCGAAATGCCTGAAGTCTGCCAAAAAAGCCATTTTTAGGCGCTAAATCGGCTGCTAGCCGAATCAATACTGCATGAGTAGCTATTGAATAAATAGCAACTAAAGCTCAGATGAATTGTACGCACGCGCCAGCTCTTGCACGCCCGCATCAATCAGGTTGCCGGGTATGGCGGCATAACCCAGACGCAAATGCGACTGACTGGCGGTGGATGTTTTTCTAAAAAAAATGTCGCCCGGTTCGATCAGTACACCACGCGCCGCGCAGTTCTCAGCCAGAGTCTGCGTGTTCAGGCCGTCGGGGCCTTTGATCCATGCGCCCGAGCCGCCTTGCGACGGCATGATCTGAAACTGCGGCAAATACTTTGAAAACGCTCTTGTAAGTAACTCCCGCCGCTCTCGGTACGTCACGTTTAATTTGCGAATAAACGCATCATGGTGACCCTGCGCAATGAACAAGCTGGCGGTGTGTGAGTTATTGGCTGGCGTGTGCCGGATGATGAGGCGCCGCAAAGCGCGCAGCTCGCGTATCAGCTCGGCGGGGGCCACGATGTAGCCAATGCGAAGACCGTGCGCCAATGTTTTTGACAGGCTGCCCAAGTAAATCACGCGGCCATCGGTGTCCAGGCTTTTCAATGCGGGCAACGGCCTGCCGGAAAAGTTCAGCTCGCTCTCATGGTCATCTTCAAACAGCACCATGTCACGCTTTTTGGCCAGCGCCAGAATCTCGTGCCTGCGCGCCAACGGCATGGTGACAGTCGTCGGGCACTGGTGGCTGGGCGTGACATACACATAAGCGCATTGGCCCATGGCACGCGATGGGGTCAAACCATCGGCGTCTATCGGCAGCGCTTTGACATGGTCACTGCGCAGCAAAAAGTTGTTGCGCGCATCCGGGTAGCCGGGGTCTTCAATGCCCACGACCGTCTTGCGGTCCAGCAGCACATTGGCCAGCAGGTAGCAGGCCATTTGCGAACCGGCAGTGACCAAGATCTCGTCGCGCCTGGCCATGATGCCGCGCGCTGGCAGCAGCCGGTGCTGAATCTGGTCCAGCAGTGCCTCCGAGTCGCGGTTGATATGGTCTTGCGCCCACTTTCTAACAGCCGGTACAAACAGCGCCTGGTGTGCGCAGGCCCGCCAATCTTTTAGTGGCACCAAACTGGCATCAAACTGGCCGTAAACAAAAGGATAGGCAAAGTCTTGCCAGTTGGCCGGCTTGATGATGTTGCGCTGCGCGGCAACGCTGGAAACCAGACGGGTGTCCCACTGCATGCCCGTGGGTGTGGCCGATCGCGGCGAGGACTGCACCGCTTGGCCCAGCAAGATGTCGCCATTGACCACCAGTCCACTGCGGGGCGCAGCGATCAAAAACCCCTTGTCCACCAGCACTTGCAAGGCCAGTGACACTGTGTTGCGCGACAGACCTAAAGCATCTGCCAGCGCGCGGCTAGTGGGGACTTTGGCGCCCGCAGGCACCAGGCCGATGAGGATGGAATGCACCATCATCTCCTTGACTCGGCCTTGCAGTGTGGCGCTGCTGCCAGAGAACTCCGGAAATAGCTTCGCCCAAATACCCGTGATCTCCTGCTTTTGCCTCATGCAGTGCTCCTGTCAAAAATATGAGTTTTGCGCACCTTCTTGGCGCTTTCCACCAAACAAGGGTATTCCCGATAAATTCTTGGTAGCTCAACGGCGCGCTCTTTTCATCACGATAAAAACCTAGGTGTTTTCATTTTGGCACCAAAACAAAATCAGTCTGGCACTATTTTCGACAATCAGATTTGCCTACTATTTGCTCAGTTCACCTGCGCGTTTGCAAGTGAGCCGCTTTCAAACCCAACAACGTCTGCAACTTTTTTTACTGGATGCACACCATGAAACACCTGCTTAAAACCTTGCTCATAGGCTCGGCCTTCACACTCACACTGCTTTCACATGCAGTTGCACAAACCAAGGTCGTCATTGGGCACTTTGGCGATCCTGTTCCCTATAAAGCGCTTATTGCCAACGGAGCGCTTGAAAAAGCCACGGGATGGACCATAGAGTGGCGGCAGTTCGCTTCAGGCGCTGAGGTCAATGCGGCCATGGCCTCTGGCGGCATTCAAATTTCTGAAATCGGCTCAACGCCCCTGTCAGCCGGCCTGAGCTCTGGCCTGGACTATCAAATGATTTCTGCGGGCAAAGTCATTGACAGCTCAGAGGCATTAGTTACCCGCAACGGCTCAGGCATTGAAAAGCCAGCTGATTTGAAAGGCAAGAAAATTGCCGTGCCAATTGGTTCAACAGCACACTTCTCTCTCATGGGCGCATTGAAAATGTACGGCTTGACGGAAAAAGATGTGACGGTCATGGGCATGTCGCCTTCTGAAATCGCTGCCGCTTGGGCTCAAAACGCGATCGACGCAGCGTTTGTTTGGGTTCCCGTTCAAGCGAAATTGCGTGAAAACGGCAAGGTCATGGTTACCGCTGGTGCGGTTGCGAAAACGGGCTTCCCCACCTTCAATGCCTGGGTTGCCACCAACAGATTTGCAGCAGCTAACCGCGCGGGCTTGATCAACTTTTTGAAGGCCATGAATGACATTAATGGCGACTACATGAAGAATAAAGCCGCGTGGAACGCTGACTCAGAGAAAATTAAAGCTGTAGCTGCCAGTGTAGGTGTCACGGCAGCTGCTGTCGTGCCGATGTTGGATGGAACGACTTACCCTGATGGAGACTTGAATATGTCAGCAGCTTGGATGGGCGGCGGTGCAGCCACCACCATCAAGTCCACCGCCGATTTCCTGAAGGGTGCCGGCCGTATCAACACTGTGGCCGACAGCTACACCAAGTTCGTCAATCCCGAGTTTGCCAAAGCAGCTGCCGGCAAGTAAGCCCACCCTGCTCCCTTAGTGCCGACCGGGTCTGGCCCGGTCTGCACATCGCCCATATCCCCTGAGGCTGCCAATGTCTGCACTTGTCGTTCGAAATGCGTCGGTTTTTTATCCGGTGCCAGGTAAACCGTCTGTACATGCTCTCAAAAATATCAACCTTGACATTCATGAAAAAGACTTCGTGGTGGCCCTTGGTTCGTCGGGTTGTGGCAAATCAACTCTACTCAATCTGATTGCCGGATTCATGGCGCCGAGTGAAGGAGAGATCTCACTGGACGGACGTGTTGTTACCGGTCCCGGCGCTGATCGCTCTGTCGTTTTCCAAAAACACGCCCTGATGCCCTGGCTCAATGTGCTGGATAACGTGGCATTTGGTTTAAAGATTCAAGGTCACGACAAGGGTAAACGCGAAAAAATCGCCAGAGACTTTATCAAGCTGCTGGGGCTGGAGCAGTTTGAAGAATCGGCCACCTACGAGTTGTCTGGAGGTATGCAACAACGCGTTGGCATCGCCCGGGCGCTGACCAGTGACCCAGCCATTTTGCTGATGGATGAGCCACTCGGTGCTCTTGACGCCCTGACCCGCGAACGGGCGCAAGAATTGATTTTGAAAGTTTGGCGAGACACCGGCAAGATGGTTTTTTTCATCACGCACAGCGTTGAAGAAGCACTCTTTATGGGTACCAAGCTGATTGTGATGTCGCCGCGCCCCGGCCGTATTTCACATGTGTTCGACTTGCCATTTAGTCGGCGCTATTTTGAGACTGGCAACGCCCGCGCAATCAAAGCGTCCGCAGAGTTCATCGACCTCAGAGAAGAGATTTTGAAAATCATCTTTGCCGACGAAGCAGGAGACCATCATGAGTGACACCCGACCAAACTCTGGCGACACCTTCTGGGCCCGTTTCATGAAAGCCAAACCAGCCAAGCCCGGCGAAATATATGGGGTACCTGGCCAAGGCGAGAGTTTGAAAATCAGCGCCGTCGTTATTGTTGGCTTGATCCTTTTCTGGTGGTTTATTACCTATATCGGCTACGTCAAGCCGCTTTTCTTGCCTTCCCCGTTGGCCGTGATCGACGCTTTTCTGACCATGCTGAAAGACGGTTTTACCGGTGCCAGCTTTTGGGAACATACCTGGGTCAGCACGCTGCGGGTTTTTGGTGCATTTTTGCTAGCCTGTGTGATCGGGATTCCGCTGGGAATTGCAATGGGGATGAGCTCAGTCGCACGCGGTATTTTTGACCCACCGATTGAGTTCTACCGCCCCATTCCGCCGCTGGCTTACTTGCCGCTCATGATCATCTGGTTTGGTATTGATGAGTTGTCCAAGGTTCTGTTGATTTTTCTGTCGGTACTTGCGCCGATGGCGTTGGGCGCCCGTGCTGGCGTCAGGTCGGCCGCGATTGAGCAGATTCATGCGGCCTATTCATTTGGCGCCACCCGCTGGCAAGTGATTCGCATGGTCGTTTTGCCGTCAGCCATGCCAGAAATATTTACCGCGATGCGTGTTGGCATAGGTTTTGGTTGGACCACACTCGTAGCCGCCGAAATGGTGGCGGCCACCTCTGGCTTGGGCTACACAGTTTTGTCGGCGTCGAGATTTTTACAAACGCCAATTGTCATCATGGGCATTGTGGTGATTGCGATGATTGCCTATGCCTTTGACCACCTGGTGCGCTTTGTTGAACGACGCGTTGTGCCCTGGAAAGGCCGTGGTTAAGTGGGTTTTATTGTTTGAAAGTATTCCATGACGATTGAGTATTTGAAGAAAGCAACCCCGCCTCAAGAGGCGATTGACAACGCAACATCTGAGACGGTTGAACGGTTGCTGGCTGATATTCAAAAAAATGGCCGTGATGCGGTTGAGAAATATGCGCGCGATTTTGACGGCTGGCACGGCAGCATCATTGTTGGTGAAGCCGACTTTGCGGCTGCTACCAAAAAGCTCTCGCAAGGTGTCAAGGACGACATCGCCTTTGCGCACGCACGCATCAAAGACTTTGCCCTGCGCCAGCGCGCGTCATTGCACGAGTTTGAAGTTGAGCTGATTGATGGCCTGGTCGCCGGGCAAAAATTGATCCCGGTCAACACCGCTGGCTGCTACGTGCCGGGTGGCCGTTACGCGCATGCGGCATCGGCCATCATGAGCGTGTGCACCGCCAAGGTGGCGGGCGTGCCAAACATTGTGGCAACGTCGCCCGGCCATCAAGAAGCAGGCATCAACCCAGCCATCTTGCACACCATGAAGTTGTGCGGCGCCGACGTTGTGTTGGCGCTCGGCGGTGTGCAGGGCATTGCCGCGATGGCGTTTGGTCTGTATTCGTCCAAGCCTGCTGACGTGATAGTCGGCCCCGGTAACCGGTTTGTGGCCGAGGCCAAGCGTACGCTGTTTGGCCGTATCGGCATTGACGTGGTGGCCGGGCCGACCGAGTCCGCCATCATTGCCGACGAAACGGCTGACGTGAACCTGGTCGCGGCAGATCTGGCAGGTCAGGCTGAGCATGGGCCCGATTCACCTGTGTGGCTGTACACCACGTCGCGCGAGCTGGGCATGAAGGTGATGGAACTCATGCCGACTGTCATTGCCGCCTTGCCCGAGCCGGCACGCAACGCAGCTTCTGCCGCCTGGCGTGACTATGGCGAGGTGGTGCTGGTTGGCAGCCGTGAGGAAATGGTTGAAGTGAGCGACCAGTACGCGCCCGAGCACTTGCAGGTGTTCGCCAAAGACCTTGACTGGTGGTTGGCCAAGCTCACCAACTACGGCTCCTTGTTTCTAGGTGAAGAAACCACCGTGGCCTATGGCGACAAGTGCGCAGGGCCAAACCATATTTTGCCGACCC
>CAMARI010000034.1 GCA_945860515.1 Polaromonas sp. YR568 | reverse complement strand
TGCGCAGTTACCCCCAATGGCTCAGCCTGGAAGAAGTTGCCGAAAAGCTCCATACCTCGCCCTCCAGCCTGCAACGACACCTGACAACAGAACACACCTCCTTGCAATGGCTCAAGGATGATCTAAGACGCGATTTGGCGATCTCCCGGTTGTCATCTTCCAAAGTCTCGCTGGTGCAATTGGCCAACGACCTTGGCTTCTGCGACAGTCCCACATTTCAGCGCGCGTTTAAACGCTGGACAGGTCAACCCTGTAGTGCCTACCGGCGCAGCTGAGCGTTTCTTCACGATCACCCCGCGCGAAGTCAATATTCAAGTGATTGATGAACAGCAAATCATTCATCAAAGATGTCATTGACCGTCTTTGAAATTCGGAGTCCGAAAATGCATCTACTCAGCTGACTCCGAATAGCCGTACTTCTTTTCAAGTCCATCAAAGTAGGGCTTGTTCACCATGCGCTGGCGCTCAAGGAATGTCACCACCACTGAGGGGTCTTCGTCGAGGCGGCCCTTTTGTTTCAATTGACCTAAAGACTTTTGCATGCCCAATGCAGCACCTTGCAGCGCAGCGTTTGCATAGAGCACCACACCAAAACCCAACTCGGCCAATTCGGCTTGATCAAGGGCCGGGGTCTTGCCGCCAATCACGATATTGATGAGCTGGGGCTTATCTAATAATTTGGTGAGCGCCCTCACTTCTTCCACGCTCTGAGTGGCTTCGACAAACAAAATGTCAGCACCGGCCTCTGTGAATTGCACAGCACGCTCAATGGCCGCTTCAAAGCCATACTTGGCCCGCGCATCTGTTCGCGCAATGATTTGAAAGTTCTGATCTTGCCTGGCGTCAACGGCTGCCTTGATTTTAGAAATCATCTCCTCAACCGGTGCCACATCCTTACCAGAAAAATGGCCGCAGCGCTTGGGAAATGTCTGGTCTTCAATTTGAACCGCATCAGCGCCTGCACGCTCTAGGGCACGAACCGTTTGACGCACATTCAAGGCGTTGCCAAAGCCAGTGTCGATGTCCACGATCAAGGGAATTTCGACCGCCTCGCGAATGGCGCTGGTGTGCTCCACCACGTCACGCAAACCGATGAACGCCAAGTCAGGCAGCCCGTAGTACATATTGGTGAGGCCTGCGCCGCTGAGGTAAACCGCCTCAAAACCCAAATCTGCAATCATGCGCGCGCTTAACGCATTGAAGGCGCCGGGCACCAGCAAGCCATTGCGTTGATTGACACGATCGCGAAGGATAGCTTTTGAATTTTTGGCCATAATTTTTTAACGCGAGACGATAAAAGTGAAATAACTTTATTTTTCGGGTCTAACCATCTCGAACCTCTTGCCCAATTCGAAGTAATCTCCCATGTAGCCTGCACGCAAAATAGGTTGTGCAGACTTGATGTTGAAAATACCGTCTTCCAGAAACTCTTGCCGTATATGAACGCCCACCACTTGCCCAATGGCAATCCAGTTGTTAATGGGTCGGCCCTCCAGATCATCTAGGCGCAGAATCTTAAGGAGCTTGCATTCAAAGGCGGCAGGCGATTCCCCCACGCGGGGGGTTTTGACATGGCGACCCGGAATTTGGGTTAATCCCGCCAGCTCAAATTCATTTACTTGAGCCGGAACGGATGCTGAACTTCGGTTCATCGCTTCGGCCAAGACGCGGCTTGCGAGGTTCCAGGTGAACTCCCCAGTTTCTTCAATATTTCGGATGCTGTCTTTGTAGCCGTCACTCGAAAAGGCAATAACTTTAGGATTGTCCGAAAACCCACCAAAGAAACTATAGGGTGCCAAGTTGGCGCGTCCATCGGCGTTGCAGGTCGAGATCCAGCCAATCACTCTCGGCGCCAATATGGCTTTAAAGGGATCGTGCGGTAGACCATGCTCACCTCGTGGGTCGTAAAAATAAGTGTCTTCAGTCATCTCTATGGGTGTGGGCAATTCGATCAGGCGGCCATCAGGCGGCCTTGAGCAAGGCACTAAGTGTGGCAACGGGTAAATCAACAGATCCGTTTAACAGAACATCGATGATGTCTCTTTGTGTGGAAGATTGGAATCGGCCAGCTGTGTTGGCCATGAATTTGGCTTGAATGTCTTCCACGCTTGCCGGTCTTTCTGCGCTGCCCTTGACTTGGTCAATCCGCGTCGATGAGCGTTGGCCGTCAATGCGGTGCAAACAAATTTCTGCTTGAAATTTGTTTGGGAAATCGGCGTCTTCCATCGGCATCCAGCTGATCTTTTGTGCAAAGTCAACGGCTCGGGTATCGACATGCTCTGCCAGGAAATGCTCCGCCGTAATGGGAATATCGAGGAATGCAAGTGCCATGCAATAAGGCAAGCTGTACTTGGCTTCATTCAAAATGCTGGGCGATTGCTTGCGGTCCCAAGGCTCACAAATGATGGCCGCAGCGCCTTGTGGTACGTTGCATTCAACCCGTGAGATCGTTTGCAAAGATAAGTGCTGGGCGCGCAATTGTTCGACACCTTCCAAAAATGGATGGATGTAGTGACAGCAAGGATAAAGCTTAAAGGCGGCCTCACGCAGGGTCCAATGTTTACCCAAACTGTCTACACCGTTGCCCAGAGCCTGTGCGGCACCTGGCTCGTCGGTGTAGGTCTTGTACAAGCCAAAACGGCCTTCGTAAACCGTGGATGGCCCGGTCAAACCAGCGCTGGCCAGCGTGGCTGCGAAGCTACCAGCGTGTGCAGCCCATCCTGGGTGCATGGCTTTGACAGTGGCACCTTCGCTTAAGAATTCAAAAATGCCGGAGGCTTGGCTGCCCGCAATGCCCTGTGCCGAAACCAATTCACTGCGCGATCCAGAGGCCGCCAGTCCGGACAGAAGTGCGCTCACCAAAGCGCCACCTACCGATGTCACTTGAAAGCCACGACGTTGAAACGCACCTGGCGCAGCCAAGCCAATCCGCACCAAAACTTCCCAGCCTATAGTGATCAAGCGTGTCAGTTCGCCCAAAGTCAATTGATGTTCTTCTGCGGCAGCCAGTGCGGCAGGAACAAGTACGGAACTGCCATGCACGATGGACGCCATGTGCGTATCGTCATATTCCAACGCATGGATGAAGCTGCCATTGAGGAGAGCTGCATTAGCGCTGTGTGTGGCTGTGCTATGGCCCAGCACTGTGCAAGCGCCGTGGGACTGGTTTTTTAAAAGGCTGTGCGCCATGCGTTGCTGCACAGAACCGGCTGATGCAGCAATGCCAACACCCAATGCGTCAAGAGTGTGCAAGCGCGCCAGCGACGCAACATCTGACGGAATGTCGCTTTGACTCAACGAGAGTGCAAAGTCAGCGATCTGTTCGCTGTGCGTCATACTTCGGGGCCCTTGAGTGTCGATGCGTCTTTGAGTTCTTGTGTGGCTGCTTTGCCACTCAAATAACCCAAACCAATGGCCGTCAAAAGTCCATTGCCCGAGGCATAGCCCATGGCGCCTGTTTGTCCGCTGATGCCGCCTGCAGCACCACCGCCCGCAAACAAATTGGGGATCGGCGTTCCATCTTTTTTAAGCACGCGTCCGCTGGTGTCAATGGCCAAGCCGCCCTGGGTATGGAACAGACCAGGCGTGACGCGACAAATCCAGTAGCTGGGCTGAAGGGGAGCACATGCAAATTTGCTTCGGCCAAAGCTGTCTGCCGTCTCGCCTTGCGCGGCCTCGTTGTAGGCGTTAAGAGTTTGTGAAAGCGTGTTGGCCGGTAGCTTGAAGAGTGCAGCCAAGTCATGCATATTCGACGCCGACTTGACGCCTCCTGAATTGACCAGTTCGCGGAACTCATCTTCCTTATCGGCAATGGCTTTGATCCGATCGTCGAAAATAGCAAACACTTCGGTTTGTTGGTCGAGTACCAGGCGCGCATAGCCCGAATAGCCAATGTCTTCGTTGCCAAATCGCTCACCTCGCGAGTTAACCAAGATGCCGCCTTTTTCCAAGGTGGTCCATGACAATAAGGAGCCATGCGGATACACCACCGAAGCGTAGCCTTGGTAAGCGCCCATGTTGGCGAGGCCAGCGCCCAGTTCGCGCCCCCATTGAACCGCTTCACCTTGACTGCCCAACGCGCCAAAGTATTCAGCACCTGCGATTTCGGGACAAAACTCTTTGACCAGGTCGCGGTTGGCTGCAAAGCCATTGCAGGCCAAGATCACCTTGCCAGCCTTGATGCGGGTGGTTTCAACGCCTTTGCCACCGATCACGGCACCAATCACTTCGCCCTGGTCTGAGGTGATCAGAGACTGAACGGGATTGCCGACAGCAAGCGGAATGCCGCGTTGATAAATACCGGCCAACAAGTCGTCCATCAAATCTTGGCCGCGGCGCGATGCAGGCGCATGCAAACGCGGCACGGTGTGTCCCACATGGCAATAGTCGGTGATCAGGCTCATGCGAGCTGGCACGCGATCGACCAGCCACTCGCAGAGCTCTGCAGAAATGCGAGAAAGCTTGTCGCTCACATCGCTCAATTCATGTCGGCCTGCAATGCGCTCTAAGTCAGCGATCAAGACCTCTGGCGAATCCACAATGTTGGCGTCTTTTTGAAATCGACTGCCAGCGCCTGGAATGGAGCCAGTACTGAGTGCGGTGTTGCCACCGGCTTGGTCGCGTTTTTCAACAATGGCCACATCGGCGCCATCGTCATGCGCGGCAATAGCGGCACTCAAGCCGCAGCCGCCTGCGCCAATGATCAGCACATCTACTTCCATGTCGTGGTTGTCAATCGCGCTCATTGATTTCTTTCAAAGTGCTGATTCAGCAGAGGGTTGAAACATTTGATCGACCACTGCATGCCATGTGCTGGCCCATTCAGTGTCATTGATGCTTTTTGCACACATTGCATGAAGTGCTCGCATGGCCCGTGTCAGACCGGGGGCAGACGTGCGAGACAGGGCTTCGATTTTTTGCCAAAGCTCATCGTCTGAGAAGGGTCGGTCGGGGCCACCACGCGCACTTAAACAGGTGGCGCTGTAACGCTGTCCGGCTTGCGTCACCAAAGTCACAAAAGCCGGTCTGTCATGGGGCCATGGCAACTCTTCGTCGACCAAGCGCATGGCCACGCTTTGGCGCATGCGCGCAACGCGTTCGTCTTGCATAGCCTGCGTGCTAAACGCTTCTGCACCGCCATGCCCGTAGACCAGGGATGCGGCCAACGCATGCGGCATGGAGAACTTGGCACCCAAAGTGGTCACAGGTTGCGTATCGTTCAGGGTCATGCCAAGCGCGTGCGTTTGCAGTTCAATCTGAGCAACGCCCGTGCCACCTTCAAGCTCAGGATGCTTGTCCAAAATTTCGCGCATGGCTTCAATAGACGAATGTGCATATTGGCAGCAGGCATTGATTTTGTGATAACCCGAACTGACGGCCCAATCGGTGCCTAAATCTTTGGTGAGTTCCTCAATGTGAGCCTCACTATGCAGGGTTTCGTGATACACATCATGGGGGGTTTCAGACAAGCTCGTCACGCCGGCTTTCGCCCAATCAATCGCTTGCAAGCCATTGAAGATTCCTGCAGCCGCCCAGGCGTTGCGTATCAAAGCGCCGCGCACGGCTTGGTTGTAAGGGCCCACCACACCCAATGTGCTGGCATTGCAAATGGCCTGGCACATTTGCGTGGAAGGCAGTCTTCGCAAAAAACCAACGGCTGCCGCGGCACCCACGGCATTGAAAAGAGCGTGCGGATGAATGGTCAGAGAACTGAACTTCCATGTTTTGGCAAATCGCGCAGTCACTTCGTAAGCCAATGTGCTGGCGCGCAGCACTTCGCTGACTGCCATCTTCTCGCTTTCAGCGATGGCCAACAAAATGGGTAGCGTGTACAAGCCTGCATGGCATACGGCCTTGCGATAGCCTTCGTCCAGCTCGTTCCAACTGGCCGCCAAGGCGTTGGCCAGTGCAGCCTGTAGCGGCGCCAGTTTGGCGCGGTCGCGTCGAAAAACCGAAGCTTGGCCCGCTAATCCATTGGCAAGCAGCATGGCTTGGGAAGCGGCGACTTGGGGCTCGTTTTCAGCCGAGAACATGGCCGCCAAATCGTCTGCAATGACCATAACTGTTTGTTGACGGACTTCGGTGGGAATGTCGCTCAATTCTTGCTGGACAGCCCAGTCGATCAAGTTTTGAACGCCACGTCCGGCAGATTCGCGCAAAGTAGGCTGGTTCATAGTATTTGGAAGAATTGGTTTAGAACAAGTGCCAAAGGCTTTTTTCTTCCAGCAATTGTTTGCTGGCACCATCAAAAATGACACGGCCTGATTTGAGAACAATAGCGCGATCAACTTGCTTCAAGGTGGCCTGCACATTTTGTTCCACCATCAGCACCGTGCTACCTTCTTTTTGGTTGATGTCGCGAATGGATGTCAACACATCTTGCACAATGATGGGCGCCAGACCCGTTGTGGGTTCGT
Source organism: Polaromonas sp. YR568 (assembly GCA_945860515.1). GTDB lineage: Bacteria > Pseudomonadota > Gammaproteobacteria > Burkholderiales > Burkholderiaceae_C > Polaromonas. The sequence goes on along the minus strand of CAMARI010000034.1, from coordinate 13,885 downwards.
CGAGTAATAAAAGCCGAGGTCGTGTCATGATCGACATGCCAAGGGCCAGCATCTGTTGCTGACCACCGCTCAATGAGCCCGCCAACTGCAGTTTGCGTTCTTGAAGGATGGGGAATATTTCGCAAACTGTTTGAGCATAGGCGGGGTCATGCATCAAACCAGCAATGCGCAAGTTTTGCTCAACAGAAAGCTCCTTGAATACGTTGTGTCCCTGCGGGACAAAGCCAATGCCACGGCGCACATTCAAGTGGACTTGACCAGCCACAATAGCGTGATTCTGATAATGAATCTGACCCTCGACTTGTGCAAGATCGCCCACCAGGCATTTCAGTAAGGTGGTTTTACCTGCACCGTTATGGCCAAAGATTCCGACACGTTCTCCGTCCTGAATGGTCAGTGAGACATCATGCAGAACCTGCAGTTTTCCGTAATAGGCGTTGACGTGATCGACTTGAAGCACTGAGCCTCTCCTTCTGGTTGATCGCCGCTTACGCGCCGAAATACAAATCTGCCAAAGTTTTGCTCGCCAGCAGCGATTCCACACTGCCACGTTCAAGAATCTTGCCACTGGCCATGAAAACGGCGCTGTTGCAAAGGTCCTTGATAAAAGACACGTTGTGTTCTACGACACACACAGCTCGGCCGGAGGCTGCTTCTTCACGCACGATACTTTTCATGGTCTCGTAGGCATTCCCTTCAACGCCCGCCATCGGTTCATCCAACAAAAGACATTCACCGTCGTTCATCAAGGCGCGGGCCAGACCCACCAATTTTTGCTGCCCAAAAGTAATATCGTTCACGTTGCTGTGAGCAATCGACTCAAGGTGCATGCGCTTCAATATCCCCATAGCTCGCTCACGCATGGCATGGTTTGCAGCTGCTGTTTGTTTTGGTTTGAAAACAATGTTGCTGATTTTTTCGCCGGGGTAGTCGCGGGGTGCCACCAATAAATTTTCTAAAACACTCATGCTGGCAAATAAGCGCATGTTTTGCCATGTTCGTGCCACACCCAAGCGAGCGCGCTGATGTAAGTTCAATCCGTCCAACGACTGACCTGATACCGAGATACTGCCAGAGTCTGCTGGATAGACGCCCGAAATTAAATTAAACAGTGAGGTCTTACCAGCGCCATTGGGACCGATAAGGCCCAAAATTTCGCCGCGCTGGATGTCAATCGAGATGTGATCGGCCACCACAATGCCGCCAAAGCTTTTGCACACATCGCGGAGTGAAATTAATGCGCTCATGTCACGCATCCTTTTCCGACTGGCGCTGACCCGGGGCAATCAAGCCTTGTGGACGCCAGAACAAAAAGACCAGAACCAGGGTCGTAAATATGACGCCTTGAAGGGGGGCCATCACACTGGGAGGCAAGTTTAAAAAGCTGATGGCTTGGGGTAACAACAGTAACAACACAGCGCCAACCACCGGGCCCCATTGAGAACCCATACCGCCCACCACCACCATGGTTAAAAGCATGGCCGATTGCAGAATTTCAAATTGATCGGGACTGATGTATTGGAAGTAGTAAGCGTATATGCCGCCTGCAATACCGGCAAATCCTGAGCCAATCGCAAACAAACTGAGCTTGATCATCATGGCATTGCGCCCAAGGGCTGAGAATGCCAACTCATCGTCACGCATGGCCGCAATCACTCGCCCATAGGGACCCGTCAGTAGCCATCGAATCATCCAAACAACGACAGCGGCGATCGAGCAGGAAACGACCGCAAATACAGCGCTCCTGGAAGAACCCTCAACAACATTGGGGATGTTGCCCAAGCCGCTGGCACCGCCTGTCACCCCAAGGTGTTTGATGACTTCCAATAAACCCAATTGAAATCCAATGCTGGTGATCAACAGGTAATCGCCGGAAATGCGCAGCGAAGGCAGAGACAGCATCGTGGAAGATAAAAATGCCACGCCTCCACCAGCCAAGACAGCCAACACTGGATGGGTTTGAAAATGAATCGCCAACAGGCCTGTCGTGTAAGCGCCGAGGGCAAAGAAAATGGGGTGCGCAATGCTGACCAATCCACCGAAGCCAATGATCAGGTTGAAGCTGGAACTGAGGGTGATGTAAATCCCCACCAATACCACCAGAGAAATGAAGTACTCCATGTTCAGATACCTTTGTTCATTGAGCGGCTGGTGCTTTTTTCGACAGGCTGAGCAGTTGCTTTAACTTTTGCAAACTGACGCCTTGAGGGAAAAACAATATCGTGATGAAAAGAAACACGTAAAGAATGAGACCTTGCCACTGCGACGGAATGACAAAAATGCTCAAGCCTTGGATGAGCGACAGGCCAATGGCTGCAACAGCCGCCCCAAAAATACGGCCCATGCCTCCCAAGAGCGTGGCGATGACTGCAAACAACATCATCTGCAAAGGCGTGTTGGGGATGATGGAAGCCCGGGTTCCAAACAAATACATGCCTGCCGTGATGAGCAGACCGGTGATGACGAAAGTGATGACATATGCGCGGGTCACGTTGATGCCGTAGAAGCGCGAAAGTGCGGGGTTGTCGGCGACAGCGGCCATGAACTGGCCATCATGTGTTTTGTTCATGTATAAGTAAAGTGCAATCAGCAAAACGCCAGTGACACAAACCGCCTCAATGTCCCAGTTGCTAATCACAATACCGTGAACAATATTGACGCCCGACATGATGTTGGGCTTCAAAGCAACGGGCTCGGTACCGAAAACCATCGCCAAAAAATATGCCAGGAATTCGGACACCACCAGGGTGAAAATAAAAAAGGTCAGGTCGGGTGAGTTTCTGTTCCGCAGGGTTTGAAGGCCATACCTGTCCATGAACACATTGGCGCCGATGGTGGCCACCAAACCAATGCCAACAGAGAGCAGGAGTGGAATGCCCAATTTGTTATGGGCCGCGTACATGACATAAAACGAAAGCGCCATGATGCCGGCCTGCGCAAAGTTCCAAACTTTGACGACTTTGACCACCAGTGAGAACGCCACCGCAAACAAGATGGCGTAAGTGGACGCGGCAAAACCCGTCCAAATGATCTGCAGCAAAATAGAAATATCAATCACACCGATCCTTTAGTTGACGCAGAGGCCACACCCAATGACACACGTCATAGGCTGTGGCCAAGTCATTACTTCTTTACTTGATCGTGGCCAAAGGAACGAACTGACCTTTGTCGACAGTCAACAGATAAACGGGTTTGTTCACGCGGTGATCCTCACCCACAGACAAGCCACCGGTCATGGGCAGGTCAAAGTTTTTAGTAGTGATCAATGCTTTGCGCATGTTTTCACCGGTGGCGCTCAGCTTGTTTTTCTCAATCCACCTGTAGAGTTCAGCGACCAAGTAAGGGCCGTCATACAAATACTGGACGTAAGGCAGGCCATTGGGTACGCGCTTTTCGGTATCTTTCCAGCGGTTGATGAACGGTCCAACGTTCGGGTTGTCTGCCACACCTGGCGCCAATGAGGTCACGATCAGGCCTTCTGCGGCGGCGCCCAGTTGCTCAATCACTTTGGGGTTGTAGCCTGCAGAGTAGCTAGAGACGCGCTGCTGCATTCCGAGTTGGCGCATTTGTGCAATCACCTGCGGTAAATCTGCCACCAGACCTTGAATATGGATCATTTCCGCATTGGATGCCTTCACCTTGAGCAACGCGCCGGTAAATTCGGTGGCTTTGGTGTCATAAGCTTCATAGGCCACAACTTTGCCGCCAGCTTTTTCAAACACGCTCTTGTAAATAGCAGCACCCTCAACACCGCTGTCGTTATTGATGTACATCACAGCAGCTGTTTTCTTGCCCAGCGTGGTGTAGGTGTACTTGGCCAAGGCACTCACGTCCACTTCAGCCAAAGGGAACGTGGTGTAGACATAATCGCCCAGTTTGGCAATGTCAGGAGAGTTGGCGCCGACGCTCAATTCCAAGATTTTTTCTCGGTTGGCGATAGGCGCCACGGCTTTCACCACAGAACTCCATGCCGTGATGAAAACGGGCACTTTGTCAACGCTGGTCAGGCGTTTGACGGCATTGATTCCCAGCTGCGGGTCGGCCTGCGTGTCCACCACAATCATTTCCAGTTGCTTGCCATTGACGCCACCTTTGGCGTTGATGTCTGCAACCGCCCATTGAGCGGCTTTCACCTGGTCAGCACCATACAGAGCTTGCGAGCCGGAAAGTGGCATGGCAAGTCCAAACTTCAGGGTCTCCTTGCTTTGCGCCAACGCAGCACTTGTAAATGCTGCGCCACTCATGATCAGCGCTGACAGCGCCAGCATACGACGTCGATTTGAAATTTTCATTTTCTCTCCAGGTTGGTGGAACAAACATTGGCCAAAATGGCCCTACTCTTTGGGGAACTCAAATGGGGAAACTCAAATTTTTCTCAAAGCTTCCAATACTTCTTGTGTCGGTGCAACGTCAGCATACTTCTCTGACATATCAAACAAATTCACTGCGTGTGAGACATGGCTCCGGTCGTAGACGGCATCTTCTGGCACCAAGACTTTGAAGTTCAGGGAAAAAGCATCAACCACGCTGGAGCGCACACAGCCACTGGTGCTGCAGCCCGTCACGATCAGGGTGTCTGCTTGCAAATCAATCAGGTGGCTGGCCAGAGCAGTTGCAAAAAATGCACTCGGGTGCTTCTTGGGCAACAGCACGTCGCCGGGATGCGGCTCAATGTCTTTAACGAAACGGTAGCCATTGGCTGCAATGTTCATGATGGCCGGCACTTTGTCTGCCAAACGGCCGCCTTCGTTTTGCACCTTGGGGGCGACGTGAGGGTACAAAACGGGCCAAGCGCGCTTGCGAAACTCGTCGGCCAATAGCTTGATATTGCCCACAGCCTTCCAGGCCACTTCACCGCAACTGGTCGGGAACTCTTTGATGGCTTCAAAAAAAGGCATCGGTGTGGTGCCTGTGGTTCGATATTGGACATCGATGATGAGCAGCGCAGGACGCTTGCCAATGCCGGTGGGGCGTCCAAAGCCAGCGGCACGATAGGCGCGTTGTTCTTCTTCGCTGATGATGTTGTGCCAAGGTTTCATGAATGTGCGCCTTCTTTGGGTTCCGCCAGCGAGCGAAAGATATAGTTGCCAAAACCGGGCTGCCCCAGAATCTTTCCGTTTGCCATGACCGTGGTGCCGCGCACAATGGTTTGAACAGGCCAGCCTTTGAGCTTCTGACCCTCGTACAAGCTGTAGTCTGAGTACGACCCCAATTCGGCTGGATTGACAACACGACTCAGGTTCAAATCGACCAGAGTGATGTCTGCATCGGCACCAATGGCCAAGCTGCCTTTGTGCGGTGCCACGTTGAAAATTTTGGCCGGTGCTTGCGTCAGCACTTCGGCAATGCGTCGCAGGCTCAAGCGGCCTTTGTGATAACCCTCGTGCAGCAACACCGGCAAGATGGTGGCGGTGCCGGGGAAACCCTGCGATGCCAGCCAGAGCGGTTTTTCCTTGGTGGCACGTTTGCGCGGGCAATGGTCGGAAGCCACCACATCAATGGTGCCGTCTTGCAGACCTTCCCACATGGCCGCTACATCGTCTGCGCTTCTAAACGGTGGATTGGCTTTGCCCATGCCCAGCAGGTCTGAGTCTTCTGTGTGGGTGAGGTAATGCGGACAGGTTTCAACAAAGACTTTGTCATAGCGGCCGCGCCATTTGCGCACCTCATCAAGCGCCATGCGGGTGCTGATGTGCGGAATATAAATTTGTGCGCCCAAATGTTCGGCAAAGTACATGGCCCGCACTGAACTTTCTGCTTCTGTGAAGGCGGGCTTGGCCCGAGACCAATCTTTGAGGGTGGAGCCACCACTGGCCTGAATGCGGGTGCGAATACGATTCACGATTTCAATGTTCTCAGTGTGGCAAACCACTTTGACATCGCCAATGCTGGCGGCTTTGCTCAAGAGGTCAAACAAATAGCCATCGTCGGTGCCGTCCAGGCCCAGATAGCGGCCTTCCTCGCCCTTGAAATTCATGAAGTACTTGAAGGAAGTCACGCCATAGGTTTTGACGTAATCCGCCAATTCGTGAATGTGCTCTTCATTTGCGGTGCTGAAGTGAAACGCGTAGTCGATGTAAGCGCGTGTTCTGGCGTACTCTTGTTCGCGTTTAAAAACATCAGCATAGGCTTCATTGTTGAGAAAGTAGCCCAGCACCGTTGTGAAGCCACCTTGTGCGGCATAGATGGTCTCAGTTGCGTACTCGGTAATTTTTTCGCCAAAGCCAAAGTGGATGTGAGCATCGATCAAGCCTGGAAAGATGTGCAAACCTTTGGCCGACTGCAAGGGAATGGATACATCAACCGGGGTACCTGGGGGCAAGTGAGCGGCAATTTTTCCTTCGCGAATGAGCAAATCCATGGGTGTGCCGTCTGTGCTGGCATCTACCAAGGTGCCGCCACGCAACACAAATTCAGGTTTGTTCATGTTTGTCTCTTTTAAAACTGTCATGCAAAAACAGTCGTTGAAAACCATTCATCCAACTCTTCTAGATTGCGTGGTCGGCAAGCGGAGTCGGTGAGCGTCAGGGCTTTGAGACTGGCTTGAAGCCATTTGGCATCCAGATTTTGTCCAATGCAAACGATTCGGCCGCGCGAATCAGCGTCGGGCCACGCTTGCAAGTAGGAGGGAGAGTGAAAAACTTTGCCAACGCCTTGAATCAGCACAAAGGGTTTGACATCGTTGACTCTTAGCAAGCCCTTGCACCTGAGGAGTTGATGGCCGAACTTCAGAGTGATCAAGTGCCACCATGCGGCAATGCCGACCCACGTGGGACGAATGTCGGTGTAGACGCTCCAACTGCCAATGTCGGCACCATGTGAGGGCCCCGCCAGTTGATCGTTCAAAGGCTGAGGCAACAACTTGAACATGTTGTTGTTCAGATCAGTTGTAAAGATAGACGCTGCAGCTTGTCCGGCGACCGACTCGGTGATTCGTGCATAGGGATTGAGCTGAAGCAACTGCTGCTTCAGCGCCATCAAAGCGTGGGGCTGAGTCATGTCGGTTTTGGTGATGACCAAATGTTCTGCTACGCCGGCCTGTTTACGGGACTCAAGATGCGCTTGCAGCTGTTGTAGACCCTGCACCGCATCCACCGTAGCGATGACTTGCCCAAGTCGAAAGTGCTTCATGAGGGATTTGTCACCCAGCAACGCATGCATGACGGGCAGCGGGTCGGCCAAGCCAGTGGTCTCAATGACGACGCGCTTCAAGGCGGGACGGCCCAGACGGTGAGTGAGGTCTTTGATTTCTAAAAGTGTTTCGCGCAGTGAGTGCGTGACGGTGCAGCACAGGCAACCGTTGTCTAGTAAGTAGACGTCTTCAGAAAGCTCTTTGTATTGAAGTTGATCTAGTCCAATGGCCCCAAATTCATTGACGATGACAGCCGTGTCTTGCCCTGCTTCGATTCGAAGGAATGCGTTCAGGAGAGTGGTTTTGCCGCTTCCTAAAAACCCAGTGAGCAGATCAAAAGCAATCATTCTTGAGAGTTGGATGCATTTAAGTTTGAACTTGTGTTGCTTTCATTAAAACACAGTTTTACGCTAGGCGATATCTTGTTTCGCCTGATAGATGTACCATGCGCCTGACAATATGGGTCAGAACGAGACAAAAGCATGCCAATCAAACCCTTGAAGCCTCCCTCTGGTAACGTAAAGAAAAGCTTGGCCAGGACAGAAGCAAGCAAGACCAACTCGGTTGAGGCGGTCAAAGTGGCGATGCGTTTGCTCAATGAGATGGCCTTGGCCAGGCGCGCCATGCGCATCACTGAGCTGGCCGATTTGATGGGCGAAACCAAACCTCGCATTCACCGCCACCTGGCCACTCTCAAAGAGATGGGCATGGTGGAGCAGGAGCATTCCACAGAGCGTTATCGACTGGGTTGGCGTTTGTTTCAGCTGGGTGAGGCGGCAGGAGCGCAATTTGATTTGCGTTACCGGGCCGAACCTTATTTGGTCAAGTTGCGCGATGAACTGAGGCAGACGGCCGTGCTGGCCATTCCCATCAATGGGCAACCCATGGTGATTGCTACCTCCGACAACATCTACGCCCGTATTTGCATCTCGGTCAAGCCAGGCAACAGGCCCTTGACCCATTGCTCTGCCTTTGGACGCCTGATGTTGGCTTATGCGCCCGAACAGGCTCAAAGCGCAATACTGGCCGAGTCTTTGGTAGCAGAAACCGACCAATCGGTGGTGGACCCGCAAATCGTGTTGAACCGGCTGCCCCTCATTCGCGAGCGTTTCTATGATTACGCTGCGGGTGAAATGCTGTTGGGCATCAACACCATTGCGGTGCCTATTTTTAGGGACGACGATGTCCTGGCGGGTGCCATTGGTATCGTAGGCTCGATTCAAGAAATTCCAGACCCACCGCCTGCAGTGCAAATTGATTTGTTGCGCCAATACGCAGATGAGTTGTCAGTGCAACTGAAAAGCAATGCGTATCGACGTGTTCGACCGGCCAAATGACAGGACGGCCAATGCAACACCATGACGTTTGTCGTGATCTGCCGCGTGGCTAGAATCGCCCTCTCAGTAGCCCGTAGGAAAAACCCCATGACCCAAGCCAGCGCCATCGTCTTCGACGCTCCGAGCACCCTCTCGGTGAAGACTTTGGAACTCAAGCCCTTCGAGGCCGACGACCTGGAAGTCGAGGTCAGCGCCAGTGGCATCAGCACGGGCACCGAGCGACTGCTGTGGGACGGTACGATGCCGCCCTTTCCCGGCCTGGGTTACCCGCTGGTGCCGGGCTATGAGACGGTGGGCACTGTGGTGCGCGTCGGCGCGACCGGCGACGTCCGGGTCGGCGATACGGTCTTTATCCCTGGTTCGTACAGCTTCCTGGGAGTGCGCAATATCTTTGGCGGCGCCGGCTCGCGGCTGATCGTCGCGCACGACCGCGTGGTGCGCGTTGCGCCCACGCTCGGCCCCAAGGCGGTGTTGCTGGCGCTGGCTGCCACCTGCTATCACGCCGTGGCTTTCGGTGGTTTGCGCCAGCCGATGGTGCCACCTGATCTGATCGTTGGCCACGGTGTGATGGGGCGGCTGCTGGCGCGCATCTGCCTGGCCCAGGGCTGGCCAGCGCCAACCGTCTGGGAGACTCAGCCGGCGCGGCGCGGCGGTGCCACCGACTACCCCTGCATCCACCCCGACGAGGACACGCGCAAGAACTACACGTCGATCGTCGACGTCAGCGGCGACGGCAGTATCCTCAATGGCCTGATCTCGCGCCTGGCGCCAGGCGGTGAGGTGGTGCTGGCCGGGTTCTACAAGCAGGACCTGGGCTTTGCCTTCGCGCCGGCCTTCATGCGCGAGGCCACGCTGCGCATTGCCGCGCAATGGAAAAAGCACGACTTGCTGGCAGTGACGGCGCTCGTCGAAAGCGGCGCGCTGTCGCTTGAAGGCCTGATCACCCACACCTTCGACCCCGGTCGTGCACGCGAGGCCTACGAGGTGGCGTTCGGCGACCCGCAGTGCCTGAAGATGATGATCAATTGGCAGGCCTGATGCAGCGCCGCGTCTTCGTCATTGGGGCTACCGGCACCATCGGCCAGGCCACGGTGCGAGCGCTGCTGCGCCAAGGTCACGAGGTGGTGTGTTTCGTGCGGCCGCGCGCTGGCGTCGGCGGCCAGCTGTCGTTAGGCGACAGCAAACAACTCTTGCGCGGCGCCACCGTGCGCGTGGGCAACGTGTGCGACAGCGCTTCGCTGGCGGCAGACGGTTTCTGCGGCGAGCGCTTTGACGTGCTGTTGTCGTGCCTGGCCTCCCGCACCGGCACACCCAAGGACGCATGGGCCATCGACCACCGGGCGCATGTGCTGGCGCTGGAGGCAGCCAAGGCGGCCGGTGTGACACAGGTCGTATTGCTGTCAGCCATCTGTGTGCAAAAGCCCCTGCTGGCCTTCCAGCATGCCAAGCTGGCCTTCGAAAAGACACTGGTCGAATCGGGAGTCAGCTATTCGATCGTGCGCGCCACGGCCTTCTTCAAGTCTTTGTCTGGCCAGATCAAACGCGTCAAGGCCGGCAAGCCCTTCCTGATCTTCGGCGATGGCACGCTCACGGCTTGCAAGCCCATCAGCGACGATGACCTGGGCGACTACCTGGCAGCTTGCGTGGACAACCCGGAACGCCGTGATCGGGTGTTGCCGATTGGAGGGCCAGGCCAGGCCATTACGCCGCGCGAGCAAGGCGAGCGACTCTTTGCCCTGCTGGGGCAGCCGGCGCGCTTCAAGCATGTGCCGGTGGCACTGCTGGACACCATCATCGCTGTGCTCGGGCTGCTCGGACGGGTGTTACCGCCGCTGGCCGACAAGGCCGAACTGGCGCGCATCGGCCGCTACTACGCCACCGAGTCGATGTTGGTCTGGGACGCAGCCGCCAGCCGCTACGACGCCGCGGCCACGCCCTCGGCCGGCCACGACACGCTGCTTGACTACTACGGCCGCCTGGTGCGCGGCGAGACCGTGGCGGAGCGCGGGGACCACGCGGTGTTCTGATGAAGATGAGGTACCCCCCGATTGGGTGGACACATTAATCCAGTTTTCGCGTCGGGCTGATATTCCCCCAAGTCAGTCGATAACGGCGGCCTGACTTAAAGTGACGGCTTTCTCAAAATTCGGAGTCGTTAAATCTCTATCCCTCTAGTCGACCTCGACATTGTTCCCACTGATCCTTGCTCTATTGAAAAAGAGTTGCGCAACGTACGTGCGCTCATGCAACTTGAGCAAAAGGAAGACCTGGCGCAATTCAAACTCAAAAATGCCAAGGCCAACATCCAGGAGCGCCAAAAGCGTGGTCTCACCTGGTACCCCGTCATCATCACCAAAGAAGACATCGGCTTTGGCGGCAAAGTGGTGCTGGAGCTGGAGCGCCCTGCCGGCCAGCAGAGCCTGCACTTGTTTCAGGTGGGTAAGACTGCGTCGCTGTTTGGTAACCTGCCGGGCCACTCGGCTCTGGAGCCGCCCACGCTCAATGGCGTGATCACCGGCGTACGGCGTCACAAGCTGCTACTCGCCACAACCAAGGAAGACCTGCCCGACTGGGTGCTAGAAGGCGGCAAGCTGGGAGTGGACCTCACCTTCGACGAGGTGAGCTACCGCGAAATGGACCACGCCTTATGCGACGTGATGAGCGCCCGTGGAAACCGGTTAGCCGAGCTGCGCGACGTGCTGCTGGGCGGCCAGCAGGCGCGCTTTCGTGCGCCCAACACCGACGATCTGTTCTACCCCAACCCGCTCAACGCGTCGCAGCTGGCGGCCGTGCGCCATGTGATGGCGGCCCAGGACGTAGCCATCATCCACGGCCCGCCCGGCACTGGCAAAACCACCACGCTGGTGCAGGCCATCCTGGAAACCACCCGGCGTGAGCGGCGCGTGTTGGTGTGCGCACCCTCGAACACAGCCGTAGACCTGATCACTGAAAAGATGGCCGAGCGCGGCGTCAACGTGATCCGGATGGGCAATCCCAGCCGCGTGTCGGACCTGCTGCTAAAGCACACCCTCGACGCCCAGGTGATGGCCCATTCGAGCTACAGCAAGATGCGCGCGATGCGCCAAACCGCCGACCAGTATCGCGAAACCGCTAGCGAACGTGTCCGCCATTTTGGCGTCGAGGAGCGGCAGCAGCGGCAGCGGTTGAAGGAAGAAGCGCGGATGCTCTTTCAGGTGGCTGACGATCTGGAGCGCTTTATCACCGAGGACGTGCTCGAATCGGTGCAGGTCATCACCTGCACGCTGGTGGGCGCCAGCAACCGTAACCTGCGTCACCTGACCTTTGAGACCGTCTTCATCGACGAAGCCGCCCAGGCCTTAGAACCTGGCTGCTGGATTCCGATTGCCAAAGGCGAGCGTGTGATTCTGGCTGGCGACCACCACCAACTGCCGCCCACCGTGAAAAGCGAAAAGGCAGCGCGTGAGGGCCTGCGCGAAACCCTGTTCGAAAAGTGCATCAAGCGCCAGCCGACCACAGCCCGCATGCTCACCGTGCAGTACCGCATGCACGAACACATCATGGCGTTTAGCTCCGAGCAGTTTTACAACGGCCAATTGGAAGCGCACCAGAGTGTGCGTCACGCCGGCTTGGAGGCTTACGACCTGAGTTTCGCGCCTGACCTGCCGGTGGAATTCATCGACACGGCCGGCTTGGGCTTCCTCGAAATCACCATTCCCGAAAGCCGCTCCACGGCCAACCCTGAGGAAGCGGATTTACTGCTCAAGCGCCTGGCTCAACTGCTGGCGCCCCCTATCCCTTGCAGCCAGGCTGAGCACAAGCAGAACGAACTCACCATCGGCGTGATTGCCCCCTACCGCGCCCAAATCAATTGTTTAAAGGACGCCATCGAGGAAAACGACGCGCTGAGCGGCTTACTGCAGCACCACATGCTGAGCGTGGGCACCGTCGATTCGTTTCAGGGCCAGGAGCGCGACATCATTGCCATGTCACTGACGCGCAGCAACAACCATGGTGAAATTGGTTTTCTCGCCGACATTCGCCGCATGAACGTGGGCATGACCCGCGCCCGCCGCAAATTGCTGATCGTCGGCGACTCGTCCACGCTCGGCGCCCATCCGTTTTTCAAGCAATTGCTGGCCTACGTCAAGCGCATCGGCGGCTACCGTACGGCCTGGGAAATCTCTGATGAGGCCAGGCTGGGTTGAGCGGTTGGCATGCTCAGCTTGAACAACAACGAAGACGTTCGTTTGAATCCGGTTCTAGATTCATACGGGTGTTCCCGTCATGCCCTCGCCACAGCCATATCCGCCCAAGAGGTCGTATAACCTGGCGTTTTGCGTTCCTGTTTCATCGTCCAGGCGCGTCTGTCTCCCGCCAGGCCGGCACTGGCCATCAATACTGTGCCTCTGCCGTAGCGCTGATTCAAACCATCGAGCGTGGACATCAAACCGCGCCGGTCGGGCGCATCATCGTCCTGCAAATCCAGCTCACCCTGCTGCACGGTATCGGACTGCAAGTCCAGCAGCATCACACCGGCTTTGGCCAGTTTGAAGCCTGGCCGGTAAATGGATTTCAGCCCTGCCAAAGCTGCACTCACAATCGCACCGGTATCGGCAGTCGGCCGTCTGAGCGGAACACTTACTGATCGGCTGAATTGCGCATCGTCACGAAACGGGCTGGTGCGGATGAAGCACATCACCTGCGCTGTCGTGCTGCCCTGCTTTCTGAGTTTTTCCGCTGCGCGGCTGGCAAAGTGGCTAACGGCTTCATTCAGGTCGGCCAGATCGGTGATCGGGTGTCCAAAGGAGCGGGTGCAGGCAATTTCCTGCTTGGGGGGCGGTTCGTTGTCCAGTGCCATACAGGACGTGCCTTGAAGCTCCCGCACAGTGCGTTCGAGTACCACCGACCATTGGCCGCGTACGGTAGCCAAGTCCAGACTCGCTAAATCTTGAGCCGTTTGAATGCCTCCTGCATTGAGCTGTGCGGTGATGCGCCTGCCGACACCCCAGATCTCGTTGACGGGGGTGGCCGTCAACACGTCGATCATCTCTGTCGTTGTCAGTGAACCAAAATTACACACCTGGGCCAAATGGGCAGGATAGCTGCCCGGTTTGCGCTCGGCGCTTTTGGCCACATGGTTGGCCAGCTTGGCCAGCGTCTTCGTTGGCGCAATACCTACGCAGCAAGGAATGCCTACCCACTGCAGGATGCGGGCGCGAATCTTGAAGGCACGTTCGGTCAGGTTGCCCCTGACCCCGTGCAGTTCAATGAAGGACTCATCAATCGAGTAAATCTCCTGCTTTGGCCCCAGACCAGCGGCCAGGCTCATCATCCTGTCGCTGAGATCGCCATACAACGCAAAGTTTGCAGACAAGGCCACCAGATCGCTGGACTCCGCCATATGCTGGATTTTGAACCAAGGCGCGCCCATGGC
>CAMARI010000033.1 GCA_945860515.1 Polaromonas sp. YR568 | reverse complement strand
GCCACCACCGCATTGGCCAGACCGACAAAAAGAAAGATCTGCGGAATGGTGAACTCAGCTTTCAGCAACGCACCGGCCAAAACGGCACTGACGATCATGAACAGGGCGTTCAAAATATTGTTCGCGGCAATGATGCGGGCACGGTGCGTAGGCTGGCTACGCAGCTGGATCAGCGCATACATGGGCACGCTGTACAGGCCAGCAAACAGGCTGAGCAGCGCCAAGTCGGCCATCACCCGCCAGTGGGCGGCTTGCGTGATGAACACGCTCAAGCTCATGACGGGTGCAGTGCCCAGCCCGCGAGAGGCAAAGTACAAGTCAATGGCAAACGCGCTCATGCCGATTGCGCCCAACGGCACCAGACCAATTTCAACGTGGCGCTTGCTCAGCACTTCGCAAAGCAATGAACCCGTGGCAATGCCAATCGAAAAAACCACCAGCAACAGCGAGGCCACCTGCTCGTTGCCGTGCATGACATCTTTGGCAAAGCTGGGAAACTGGCTTAAAAAAATAGCACCAAAAAACCACATCCAGCTGATGCCCAGCAGCGAGCGGAACACCACGGTGTTCTGGTTCGCCAGTTTCAGATTGCGCCAGGTTTCGGTGACCGGATTCCAGTTGATTCTCAAGCTCGGGTCAGTTGCGGGCGCCAGCGGAATGAACTGCGCCGCCACGCGGCCCATCAATGCCAACGCCACGCAGGCCACGGCCACAGCGTCAGGCCCGATCTGCGGTATGGCGATGATCAGGCCGCCAACGATGTTACCCAGCAAAATAGCAACGAAGGTCCCCATCTCCACCATGCCATTGCCGCCCGTCAGTTCGCGGTCACTCAGCGCCTGCGGCAGGTAAGCAAATTTCACGGGGCCAAAGATGGTCGAGTGCAAGCCCATTAAAAACGTACAAACCAGCAACACGGGCACTTGCACATTGACGTTGTTGCTCATGAAGCCCGTAGCCGCCACCAGCATGATGAGGACTTCAAGATTCTTCACAAAGCGGATCACACGCGTTTTTTCAAACTTGTCGCTGAGCTGGCCGCTGGTGGCCGAGAACAATAAAAACGGAAGGATGAACAAAGCCCCAATCACCAGTCCCGCCAACGCGGGCGGCAACCAGCTCACACTGACTTGGTAGGTCACCATCACCGTGAAGGCGAACTTGAACAGGTTGTCGTTGGCCGCGCCGGAAAATTGCGTCCAGAAAAAAGGCGCGAAGCGGCGCTGCTTTAGCAGGGCAAATTGGTTGGGATGTTCATGCGGTGCTGGCGGCGTCATGCGGGCTCCGCCACCGTGAACACCGTCAACACGCCGGTATAGCCATACAAATGATGGCGGGCAATTTCACCGCCTGCAAAAAAACCGACCAGCGGCACATCGCCCAGGGCGCGCCGCACGATTTGCAGCTCGGCGCTCGGTGCGCCAAAGTGCGGGCCACCGCGACCCGCGCAACTGACGTAAATCGCCCCGGCGATCCGCCTGGCTGGGTGCGGGGCTGACTCTGCTTCGGGTGCGCTCAGTGCGTTCGCCACCTCAAGCGTCTGCTCTTGTGGCTCCAGCTCCTCGCGGATTTCTGCGCAGACGCGAATCAAATCAGCGCGTGCCGCTTGTGCATTGCGCTCGCAAAAAGCCAGCTGCATGCCGACCAACGGCGCACCTGAGACCGCAATGCCCTTGCGGCTCGGGTCCAGCCCGATGATGTGGCGCACCACGACTTCGGCACCAAACTGGCCGGGGCACTTCACCAGCCGGTCACTTAACAACTCCGCCGGATCACTCAAACCCACCAGCGTGCTGCGCACCTTGGCCAGTGCCTCGCGCGGTTCGTCCAGCGTGACATTCAGTGCTGCCAACATCACATCCAGTGCGGGTGCGCCGTCGAGCCCGGTCACCACATTGCCCTCACAGGCGGTGATCTCGTGGCTGCGTGATACCGGCTGGCAGCCCTGCGTGATGCGCGACATCAATGCGGCCTCCTGTGTGAAAGCGATGCCGCTCAAGCCGCCGCTAAAGACGCCGCCGGCTGCGCCATGGCCCGTGACGTTGCCATAGCCACTGAGCGCAAACTGCACGGTTTTGCCGCGGCTGGCGGCCAGGCCGCCAAACACATAGCCACTGCCCGTACGTTCTGCCATTTCGCTGATGAGGTCGGCGACATCCGGCGTGCTTGAGTCGGCATGCACCAGCGCGGTGTGCGCCTTGAAGCGGCCACTGGCCACCGATGGCAAAGGCGACACGCCAGAAAATACGCGGTACTGGTCGTGCGGCAAATCACACAGCATCACGCTCAGGGCGGGTTCATCGAAGTACTCGACATTGTTCGACGCGATGCCCACGCCGACGGTGCCGCTCCAGTCGGTCACCTCGGGCAGCTCAGCACTCAGGTGGTCAAGAATGTCCTGTGCATGGGCGGCGTAATGATCGGTGATGTACAGCAGGCCCAGCGTGGGCGCGCTGGCATAGCCGGGCAAGGCCATGTGGGCACGCAGTTGCGCCAGCACCAGGCCAGCGGCCATGGGCCATTGCGGGTGGGTGGCGTGGCCATAAGGAAACAATGCCATGGGCAGGTTTTATCGAGTGGTTTGACGCGCGGTTTTCGCTGCGGGTTTTTTCGCGGCAGCCTTTTTTGCAGCGGGCTTCTTGGTCATGGGCTTCTTTGCCGCCACCGGCGTCGGCCAGGCTTGCGCGCTTCGCAGCGCGGTGTTCATGGCCGCACGGCCAGCGCCGGCTATGTCTTTCGCCATGCCGGTGGCCATGCTTTGGGTGGTGTTTCTCGCGGTTTTTTGGGCGGCATCTTTCATCGCCTCCGCGGCAATGGTCTGAAATTGCTGCGTCAGCGCGCCCCACCACTGCATCGGGTCAACCACGCCAGCAGCGGGTGCTTCGGCTTGGGGCTTGGGTTCTATCTTTGTTTTGACGGGCGCCTTGTTGCCAAAGCTGGTGGGCGGCACCTCTAGCCCTACAAAGGTTGTGGCCTTGTCGGCCATGCCCTGCACACCGCCGGCCAGGCTGTCTGACACCTTGAGCTTGAAGGCATTGGCCACATCGGACATGTTGAAGTTCATGCCCTTCAGGGTGGCCAGCGTCATTTTTTGCACTTCCAGCGCTTGAATCGTGGCCTTCAGTGCGGTGGCGTTCTGGTCCAGCCAAAATTGCACCGACTTCAGCTCGCTGATGCGCTTGTCCAGGTCTTCAACATTCAGGGTAGGAGCCATCCAGCCGCCCAGGTTCGCTAACTGCGGGGTTTTGTCTGCCGCACCGCCTGCCGCCTGGGTGGCCAGGTTTTGCAAAAAGTCAAAACCTGGCACAAACTTGCCAAAACCAGAAAATGCCGAGTTGTCTGAATCGCTCATGGTTGTCTCCTGCTGCAAGGGTCTCTTAAATCATCTCTGCCTTCATTGTGCAACGCGGCAGCTTGTGTGCAAAGTGTTTTAAGCGCCGCCGGAAGCTTAAAACCTCTTTGTAGCCATCAAAAATGGCTCTACGCCACCGATTCATGAGACGAGCAGCTCCTGATTTAATAGTGAGCGAAGAACTTTGCACGACCGCCGTCCCCTGCTAAGCTTGCGCCATGAAAAGCCTTTTCCATTTTGCCTTCAACGTGACCGACCTTGACATCGCCAGAGCGTTTTACGGCGGCGTGCTTGGCTGTAGGGAGGGGCGCTCTAGCGCCACCTGGGTAGATTTTGACTTTTTCAGCCACCAGATCTCGCTGCACCTGGGCCTACCGTTCAAAACTGAAAACACGGGACGCGTGGGCGACACGCTGGTGCCCATGCCGCATTTCGGCTTGGTGCTGGCACTACCCGACTGGCAGGCCATGGCCGCGCGCCTGAAAGCCGCCAACACCGCGTTTGTGATGGCGCCGCAACTGCGTTTTGCAGGCCAGCCCGGCGAGCAGCACACGATGTTTTTTTGCGACCCGTTTGGCAACCCGATGGAAATCAAGGGGTTTGAGTCGCTCGAAACCCTGTATCAGGTCTGATGTTTGCGGCATGCCCGCTGGCGATGGTCTGTTCTTGTCCTGGCCGCTTTTCAAGGCTTGGCAACGGGCCAAGCCACCCCAGGGTTTCTCCTAGTTAAAAGCCGCTCTTTTATCTTGTTATGGTTATTAAATATAACCATAATCAAGACCTATTCGACACCCCACCATGACCCAAAACGGCCTTCACTTTGAGATGCGCGGCGCGGTTGCCGTGGTCCGCCTGAGCCGCCCCGCCAAGCGCAATGCCCTGGGCGATGCGCTGATTCTGGCGCTGCGGCACCTGTTTGAAACGCTGCCCAGCGAGGCCCGGGCCGTGGTGCTGCATGGCGAGGGTGACCACTTTTGTGCTGGCTTGGACTTGAGTGAACTCAAAGAGCGTGACGCTGCCCAAGGTTTGCACCATTCGCGCATGTGGCATGCGGCGCTGGAGCAGGTGCAGTACGGGCCGGTACCTGTTGTGGCGGCCCTGCATGGCGCGGTGGTCGGCGGTGGGCTGGAGCTGGCCAGCGCCTGCCATCTTCGTGTGGCCGATGACTCGACTTTTTATGCGCTGCCTGAAGGGTCGCGCGGTATTTTTGTGGGCGGCGGTGGCTCGGTGCGCATCCCCAAACTGATTGGCGTGGCCCGCATGACAGACATGATGTTGACCGGCCGTGTCTACAACGCAGTAGACGGCGAACGCATTGGCCTGGTGCAATACCTGGTTCCGGCAGGCAAGGCATTTGACAAGGCTTTTGAGCTGGCCGGGCGCATCGCGCAAAACGCACCTTTGACCAACTACGCGCTGATGCATGCGCTCCCGCGCATTGCCGAGCAGCCGGCAGACCAGGGCTTTTTTACCGAGGCCCTGATGGCGGCCGTGGCGCAAAGCGCGCCTGAAGCTAAAAGCCGCGTCAAGGCGTTTCTCGACGGCAAGGCCGCCAAGGTTAAAAAAGACTGAACATCGCAACCAGACCCACGCATGACCGCCCCCCACTTTCGTCCCTTGCGGTTTGGCGTGACCCGCGTGACCTTGAGGGATGGCGCAGACGGCACGCAGTATCTGAGCGCCGACCAAGCACTGCAGGACTACCCGGTCCGCATCACCGACCGCCTTCAGCACTGGGCACGCACCGCGCCAGAGCGCACCTTCATGGCCCGGCGCATCCAGTTGGCGGGTGACAAAACACCTGGCGGCGTGGGTAAAACCGGTGACTGGCAACATATCAGCTATGCCCAGGCATGGTCGCGTGCCCGATGCATCGCACAGGCGCTGATCCATCGCGGCCTGAACGCAGACCGGCCGGTTTCCATCCTGTCCGAGAACGACCTCGACCACGCGCTGCTGGCTTTGGGCTGCATGCTCGCTGGCGTGCCGTTTGTACCGGTGTCGCCGCCCTATTCGCTGATCAGTCAGGACTTTGATAAGCTGCGCCACGTGCTCAAAACCACCACGCCCGGTTTGGTGTTTGCCGCTGACGGCGTACGCTATGCCAAAGCCATCAGCGCAGCTGTGACGAGCGACATCGAAGTGGTACTGGGCATGGGCCAGCTGGAAGGCCGCAATATCACTGCATTTGCCGACTTGCTGGCCACGCCAGTCACGCAAGCGGTTGACGCAGCGATGCAGGCCACCGGCCCAGACACCATCGTCAAATTCCTGTTCACCAGTGGTTCGACCAAACTGCCCAAAGCCGTCATCAACACGCAGCGCATGTTGTGTGCCAACCAGCAGCAAATGGCGCAGTCGATGCCGGTGCTGGTGCAAGAGCCGCCGGTACTGGTGGACTGGCTGCCGTGGAACCACACCTTTGGCGGCAACCACAACTTTGGGCTGGTGCTGTTTCATGGCGGTTCGCTGTACATCGACGACGGCAAACCCACACCCGCCCTGATGGCCGAGACGCTGCGCAACCTGCGCGAAATTGCACCCACGGTTTACTTCAACGTGCCTACCGGTTTTGAGGCAATTGCCCAGGCGATGAAGACCGACGACGAACTGCGCCGTAATTTGCTCAGCCGTGTGAAGATGTTTTTCTACGCAGGTGCCGCGCTGGCCCAGCCGATATGGGACAGCCTGTTTGAGGCCCAGGAAAAGGAAATTGGCGAACGCATTGTGATGACCACCGGCCTGGGCATGACCGAGTCAGGGCCGTTCGCCATTTTTGTGACCAGCCCGCACGTCAAGGCCGGTGACCTGGGCGTACCGACGCCGGGCATGATGCTCAAGCTGGTGCCTTGCGAAGGCAAAACCGAGGTGCGCTACAAAGGCCCCAACATCACGCCTGGCTACTGGCGTGCACCCGCTGACACAGCTGAGGCCTTCGACGAGGAAGGTTTTTTTTGTACTGGCGATGCGGTGAAGTGGATTGATGACAGCAACATCCACGCCGGCCTGAGCTTTGACGGCCGGATTGCCGAAGACTTCAAGCTGGCCACCGGTACCTTTGTCAGCGTGGGCCCGCTGCGCGCCAAAATCATCGCGGCAGGTGCGCCCTATGTGCAAGACGTGGTGCTGACGGGAATCAACCTCAAAGAAGTCGGCGCGCTGGTGATTCCAACCGCAGCGGCGCGCTTGCTGCACAGCCAAGCCCTCGCCGAGCACTTTCAAAACGTCGTGAACGCGCTGGCGACAACGGCTACGGGCAGCGCTAGCCGAATCGCCAGGCTGCATGTGATGCAGGAGCCGCCGTCGATCGACAAAGGCGAAGTGACCGACAAGGGATCGGTGAACCAGCGCGCCGTGCTGATGCACCGCAGTGCGCTGGTGGAGGCATTGCATGCCGACGCTGTGCAGCCGATTTACAAACCGCATTCCAATCAAGCCACCTGAAGAGATGTCATGAAACAAAAAGGCTTTGTCTCCGAATTCAAAGACGTGTGGATCCTTGGCGGCATGCGCACGCCGATGGTCGACTACTGCGGCGCGCTGGGCCATGTGTCGCCCACCGACCTGGGCATCAAGGCTGCACGCGCGGCGCTTGTCAAGTCGGGCGTGCCTGCGCAGCACATTGACTCCGTCATTGCAGGCAACATGGCGCCTGGCGACTTTGACCAGTTTGTGCTCCCGCGCCATATTGGCCTGTATGCAGGCGTGCCGCAAGAGGTGCCGGCCATCATGGTGCAGCGCATTTGCGGGACCGGCTTTGAGCTGTTCAGGCAAGCCGGTGAGCAGATACAAAGCGGCGCTGCCGATGTGGCGCTGGTGGTGGGCACCGAGAGCATGACGCGTAATCCGATTGCTGCGTTTGACCACCGCACCGGCTTCAAGCTGGGCGCGCCTGTGGGCTTCAAGGACTTCATGTGGGAAGCCCTGAAAGACCCCGCACCCGGCATCAACATGATTCAGACGGCGGAGAACCTGGCCAAAAAATACGGCATCACACGCGAGCAGGTCGATGCGTTCGCGTCCAGCTCGTTTGCCAAAGCGGTGGCGGCCCAAGCCACCGGCTTTCATGCAGGGGAGATCGCGCCTGTCGTCACTGAAAACTTTGAATTGCCGGGTTACGCAGCGCGCGGCATCAAGCTGCCAGGAAAAGTCACCGAGGTGGCGCTTGACACCCACGCCCGAGTCTCGCCGGTCGAGGTGCTGGCCAAACTGCGGCCGGTGTACGAAGGCGGCGTCCAGACCGGCGGCAACAGCGCTGCGCTGGTCGATGCCGCAGCGGCCAGCATCGTGGCCTCGGGTTCTTATGCGCGCGCGCAGGGCAAAAAACCGTTGGCGCGCCTGGTTGCAGCGGCGGCCATTGGCGTGCCACCCGAAATCATGGGCATCGGCCCCGCACCGGCCATCCGTTTGCTGCTCGAGCGCACCGGGCTCAAGCTGGACGACATTGGCTGCTTTGAAATCAACGAAGCGCAAGGCGCACAAACGCTGGCTGTGGCCAAAGAGCTGGGCCTGAACATCCGTCAACTCAATGTCAATGGCGGCGCAATTGCAATGGGGCACCCGCTGGCGGCTACCGGCGTGCGGCTGACGCTCACGCTGGCGCGGCAGATGCAGGCCAGCGGTGTACGCTACGGCATATCGTCCGCTTGTGTCGGTGGCGGGCAGGGCATCGCGCTGCTGCTGGAGAACCCCGCATATCACGCATGATGATGAAAACGGCCCCCATGCATCTGGAATAGAGCCAAAATTGCAAGCCCAGGTGTCAGGCTGGCCTGCAGACCAATATAAACCTGGGCAAGCAGCTTCTGAATCAATAGCTAACCTGTCGAATGGACATCAAATGAGCAAAACAGTTGTGTATCAAGTGGAGGTCATGTTTGGCGACTGTGACCCAGCCGGCATCGTGTTTTTCCCCAACTTTTCCAAGTGGATGGACGCGTCGTCGCTGAACTTTTTCGTCAAGTGCGGCGTGCCCACCTGGCGCGACCTGTTCAAAACCACCGGCATCATTGGCACGCCCCTGCTGGAGATCAACACCCGCTTCATGCAGCCCGCCACCTACGGCGAAACGCTGCAGATCCACACCAGCGTGCTGGAATGGCGCGGCAAGGCTTTTATTCAAAAGCACAGCGTCATGCGCGGTGATGTGTTGCTGTGTGAGGGCACCGAGACACGCGCCTTTTGCATCCGCCACCCCGACAACCCTGACCGCATCAAAGCCATCGCTGTGCCCGAGGACATCAAGGCGCTGTGCAGTTAACGGCGAGCTCGCCGGTTCAAAGCTTCATGGATGTGATTCGCCTTGTCCTGAAATAGCATGAAACGATATGCCAGCGCCGACCCATACTGAGCTGCCGGGCCGCCCGGATCGGATACCCGCCGTTCAGGATGTCGACACCGGATACCTTGAAACCTTGCTGGGCTACAACGCCCGGCGGGTGTCGCTCAAGGTGATTGAGCTTTTCACCGAGCGCATGGCCGGCTATGGCCTGAGCCCGGTTGATTTTTCCATTTTGTCCCTCATCAGGCACAACCCGGGCATCACCTCGCGCCAAATTTGCGCTGCCTTGAACCTGTTGCCCCCCAATCTTGTCGGCAAGATCAATGCGATGGAAAAACGCAAGTTGCTGGCCCGCCTGCCCCATCCGGACGACGGTCGTGCGATGGGCCTGTATCTGACGGATGCTGGTCAACACATGATGGTGCGGGCTGAAAAAACCGCCACTGAGCTTGAGCAAGACGCAGCCAGCCGCCTGAGCAGTGCAGAAAAAAAGACCTTGCTCAAGCTGCTGCAAAAAGTCTACTTTTAACGCCAACGCTGGTGTTGGCGCTGGTAATTGCGCTGGTATTAAAGATCCATCCAGCTGACATGGGCCGACACCACACGCCAGCCATGGGCCAGCGCGGCGTCAGTGCCATCGCCGCATTTGACCCAGGTTTGCGACTGACGGCCCAGACGCGCCTCACCAGCGCGGCGAAAGGTGATGTTGGCCACGCCCATGCCGAGGCCGAACGTGACGATGTGGCGATCAAGAATGTCACGGTTTAAACCGGCACTGGGACGCGCTGCACGAAACGCCTTGATCTCGTCGTAGCCATTGAGATTTTCTTTAGCGCCGTAACGCAGCGTGTGCGGGCTGTTCCAGAACAGCGCGTCCAGCATGTCCACCTTGTTATGGATCAGCGCGTCTTCGTACAAATCAAAAGCCTGCTGCAGTTCTTCCTGAGCGAGCGTCAGATTAACGGTCAGGCTGGCATGAGGGGTTGTAGCGCCAGGGGTCATGTGGGGATGCCCTTAAAAAGTGGGTATTGAAAAAATCAGCACACCGCCTGCCGCGCCATGTGCAGCTGGTGCAGCGTGATCTTGCGCACCTCGGCTTGGCTGGTCTGGATATGGGAGCGCAGCAGCAGCGCTGCCTGGTCGCCGCGTTTGTGCTGAATGGCCTCAAGGATTTTGGCATGCTCGGCATAGGTCGCATCCATGCGGGGCTGCCGGGTGAAGTCGAGCCGGCGAACCACGCGAATGCGCTCGGTTACATCACGGTGCACACGTGCCATTTCAGCGTTGCCAGCAGCAGCCACCAGCGCGCAATGAAAGGCTTCGTCCGATTGTGCAAGCTCAACCGTGTCGGTGCTGCGCTGCTCGGTGCTGACCAGCCAGATGCTGGCAAGCTCTTCAAGGCGTGTGGTGCGAAACCGTGCGCAGCCTGCTTGTTTGACACCGTGACATGTTCCAAATTGCGCACCATTTATGTGAATCCAATCTTGTATTCAAGACTGTCCGCAAGTGCCGTGCCAATGCTCTCGGGAGCTTATCTGTGGCGATCTATCAACCGTTGCATAAATCACTGAATGGCTTCATAATGAAGCCAGTTAATTAATTTAGTTGCTTTTTGGAGCCAGTATGTCTAACTTGTCCATTAAAGACGTTCCCGAGGCTTGGGCAGAAAGCCTGCGACAACGCGCCGCACGTAACCATCGGTCGCTTCAAGGGGAGCTGATGGCCATTATTGAGAAGGCTGTGACTACTGGGGGGGAAGGAGAGGCGTTTAGAGACGATCTGTCAAACACAGACCGTTTGCCTTTGAGTGGCCAGCAAGATCGCCGACAGGGCCGCATCGTCGGTGATGACCGCACGGGTAACCCGATCAGGAGCTTTGGGTGGAAAACGATTGAGCAGGTGTGCGCAGAGATTGACGCCCGACCAAAATCTTCACGACCGGTCTACACCGCTGACATGCCGTTGGGGCGTGACATCATTCGTGCCGAACGGGATGCAAGATGAGCCTGACAACCGGATCGGCGCCGTACCATTTGTATGTGGTGGAGCCACCCGCGCAGTACATGGCCCGCCCGCCGGTTGTGGTGGATTGCAGCGCGCTGGCGGGGATGCTTTTTGAAGAGCCTTGGCAAGCTCAGGCGAGGGAAAAAATCTATGGCCGCACCCTCCATGCGCCTTTTTTGCTGGAAATGGAAATCACCAGCGTCGCGCTAAAAAAACACAAGCAGGGTTTAGATGAGGTGGCGGCAGAAGGCCTCGCCAGCTTCAGGGCACTGAACATTGCGCTTCACCAAATCAAGCCTGCTGATGTTTTGGCTCTCGCATTGCAATACAAGCTGTCTGCCTACGACGCCAGCTACCTGTGGCTGGCAGCTGTTCTCAAAGCGCCGCTGGCGACGTTTGACGAAAAGCTGGCCACAGCAGCGCAAGTCCATCTGGCCAGCTTGCCTTGAGCGCAGCGCTAGTCAACCGCCACAGGCACCCGCTGCGCCAGCGCGCACATCAGCTCATAGCTCACCGTGCCGCCCGCATGAGCCACCTCGTCAATGGACACGACAGCACCATTGGATGCGCGGCCCCACAGCGTCACCTCACTGCCCATGCCCGCCAGCGGCACAGGCGACAAGTCGACTGTGACCATGTCCATGCTGACCCGACCCACCGTGCGGCAACGCACACCATCGATCAGCACAGGCGTGCCGGTGCCGCAGTGGCGCGGGTAGCCGTCTGCATAGCCGCAGGCCACCACGCCGATTCGCAAGGGGCCGTCGGCGGTAAAGCTGGAGCCATAACCTACCGTGTCGCCAGCTTGCAGGTGTTGCACGCCGATGATTTTTGAGCTGAGCGTCATCGTCGGCCGCAAGCCCCATTGCTCAAAGCTGTGACCGGGGTAGTCCGGCGCGCTGCCGTACACCGCAATGCCGGGGCGTATCCAGTCTGACTTGGTGGCGATGCTTTCACCGTGGCAAAGGGTTGCTGCGCTGTTGCTCAGGGATCGCTCTCCTGGCAAGTCGTGCGTCACGCTTTCAAAGGCGCGCAGTTGCGCGGCAATGCCCTTGGCTGTGTCGGCATCTGAAAAATGCGTCATGAGCGAGATCTCATCGACCTGCGGCAGCGCGTTCAGGCGTGTCCAGGCAGCGCGGTAGCGCTCGGGCTTCAAACCCAGGCGGTTCATGCCGGAATTCATTTTTAAAAAAACGCGATGCCCCTGCGTTGTCTTGTGCGCGGCCAGCATGTCAATTTGCTCATTGCAATGCACCACGTGCCACAACCCGAGGCGCGAACAGATTTCAAGATCACGCCCATCGAAGCAGCCTTCAAGAAGAAGAATCGGCCCACGCCAGTCCAGCGCTCGCAGGCGTCTGGCTTCATCCAGGTCCAGGAGCGCAAAACCATCTGCGCTTTTCAGGCCATCGAAAGCGCGCTCAATGCCATGACCGTAGGCGTCGGCCTTGACAACCGCCCACACTTTTGCGTCTGGTGCGGCCAGCCTGGCGCGCGCCAGATTGTGACCAAGAGCGCCAGTGTGGATGGTTGCAATAATGGGACGCGGCATGCCAACATTATTGCCGTTTGAATTTTTGCGCTTGGCCAGAAAGGGGTATTGGGGTAAGTGCCCAGTTCTCCCATGCTATAAACCCACAACGTATGGATATAACGAAAGTCTAATGAAGCGCGGTTTTTACACCATCATGGCGGCCCAGTTTTTCAGCTCACTGGCAGACAACGCTCTGTTTGTTGCCGCTGTGGAACTGCTCAAGACAAGCGGAGCGCCGAAATGGCAACCTGCTGCGTTGGTGCCTATGTTCGCGCTGTTTTATGTGGTGCTGGCGCCGTTTGTTGGCGCCTTTGCCGACGCACAGCCCAAAGGCAAAGTCATGTTTGTCAGCAACGCCATCAAGGTCGTTGGCTGTCTGATGATGCTGTTTGGTACGCACCCGCTGATGGCGTATGCGATTGTGGGCCTTGGGGCAGCCGCTTATTCACCTGCCAAGTACGGCATCCTGACCGAACTGTTGCCCTCGTCGCAACTGGTCAAGGCCAACGGCTGGATTGAAGGGCTGACGATTGCGTCCATTATTTTGGGCGTTCTTCTGGGAGGACAGCTTGTCGGCCACGCGATTTCAAGCAACCTGCTGGCATTTGATATTCCGTTCATCTCCACAAGTATTGACACCGCGCCCGAAGCCGCCATCAGCGTGCTGATCTTTTTGTACCTGATTGCTGCCTGGTTCAACACCCGCATTCCAAGTACCGGAGTCGAAATGCGGCCTATGCCGCGCAACAAGTTCGAGCTGCTGCCCGACTTCTGGAACTGCAACTCAGCGCTGTGGCGCGATAAGCTGGGGCAAATTTCGCTGGCCACCACTACGCTTTTCTGGGGTGTATCAGGCAACCTGCGTTATATCGTGCTGGCCTGGAGCGCTGCTGCCCTGGGTTACAGCACTTCGCAGGCGTCGTCGCTTGTCGGGGTCGTTGCCATCGGAACCGCCGTCGGGGCGGTGTTGGCATCGCTGCGTATGCGGCTGGACCAGGCGACCAGCGTCATGCCCATGGGTATCGGCATGGGTCTGCTGGTTATTTTGATGAACTTCATTGACAACGTGTGGGTGGCGGCCCCGTTCCTGATTCTGCTGGGCGGACTGGGCGGCTTTTTGGTGGTGCCCATGAACGCCCTGTTGCAACACCGGGGTCACAACCTGATGGGCGCGGGTCGCTCGATTGCGGTGCAAAACTTCAACGAACAGGCCTGCATTCTGGCGCTGGGCGGCGGCTACAGCCTGTCCACCGCCATGGGTCTGTCGGCCTTCGGTGCCATCACCACTTTTGGGGTGGTGGTGGCAGGCTTTATGTACCTGATTCAGCGCTGGCACAAAAGCAACTGCATCAAGCACAAAGAGCAGGTTGACCATCTGCTGAGCATTGCGCGCAGCGACACCACACATTGATACCTAAATCCATAGAGGCAGCCATCATTTTCTGCCGGGCCGCCCCAAAGAAAATGAGCCCTCTCGGGGGGCAGCGTATGACACGAAGTGAAAAGCGTGGGGGTTAATGCGCTAGCTGCCAGTGCACTGGTCGTCAACGCCTTCCTCTGGGGGGTGTCTTGGTGGCCTTTCAGGGAGCTTCAAGCCGCTGGCCTGCACCCCTTGTGGGCGACTGCTGGTGTATTTGTGCTGGTGTGCGTTGGCATGCTGGCGTTTCGCTTCAATGCCTACAAAGCTTTGCTGGCCAACCCGGTACTGTGGTGGCTGGCGCTGGCTTCGGGCGCGACCAATGTGGCTTTTAACTGGGCCGTCACCGTGGGCGACGTGGTGCGGGTGGTGCTGCTGTTTTACCTGATGCCCGCTTGGGCGGTGCTGGTTGCTTGGTTGATGCTGGGCGAGCGGCCCACCCAAGCATCGCTGATGCGCTTGCTGCTGGCCATGGCGGGGGTTCTGATTGTTTTAAAAACACCTGATTCGCCGTGGCCGATTCCGCAAAGCGTTGCCGACTGGCTGGCGCTGATGGGCGGCCTCAGTTTTGCCATCACCAACGCGCTACTGCGCAAGTTCAACCACACACCCGACAGCGCCCGCATGCTGGCCATGTTTGCAGGCGGTGCGGTGCTGGCCTCGGCGGTGGCGGTGCTGGGTGTGTCCGTCCAGATGTTGCCAGCACCCAGCCTGCAAAGTTCAGGCATTGCCGTGTTTGTCGGCTTGAGTCTGGCTTTTGTCATCAGCAACATGGCCCTGCAATACGGCGCGGCCCGTTTGACTTCCAGCACCACGTCCCTGGTCATGCTGACGGAGATCCTGTTTACCAGTGTTTCGGCTGCCCTGCTAGGCGCGGCTGACTTCAGCCCCAGGATTTTTTGGGGTGGCAGCCTGATCGTTCTGGCGGCTTTGCTGGCTGCGCTGGCGCACAATAAAAGCGAGGGTTAATATGGCTGCCTTCATTTCAGGAGTTCCCATGAGCCAGGCGCCGACCCCGACTATTTACGACTTTGAAGCCAAATCCATCAGCGGCAAAGACATCGCCCTGAGCGACTTCAAAGGCCAGGTCATGCTGATCGTCAACACCGCCAGCAAATGCGGCTTCACTCCGCAGTTTGGTGGGCTGGAAGCGCTGCACAAAACTTACGCGGGCAAGGGCTTGGCCGTGCTGGGCTTTCCATGCAACCAGTTCGGCTCGCAAGACCCCGGCGCAGACGGCGAAATTGCCGCGTTCTGCCAGGTCAACTACGGCGTCAGCTTTCCCATGATGAGCAAGATCGATGTCAACGGATCGGCCGCGCACCCGCTGTACCAATGGCTCAGCGCCGAGGCGCCCGGCCTCTTGGGCAGCAAGTCCATCAAATGGAACTTCACCAAGTTTTTAGTCGGCAAAGACGGTCAGGTCATGAAGCGCTATGCCCCGACCGACAAGCCCGCCGACCTGGCCAAAGACGTTGAAGCCGCGCTGGCCGCCTGAGCTGGCATGGAATGTTTGAAAAGATGCTTTCAGAGTGTCAAATAGGCTTTAGACCTAAAAATTACAGGCGTATGCAGCTATTGATTAAATAGCAGAAAACAGTTGCTCTGGCAATGATGAAAATGGAAACAAGCGTGAGTCTGACCCCCTCAACCAACCCTGACACCCTTCACCGGACCACCGACGTGGCGATTGTCGGTGGCGGCCCTGCCGGCCTGATGCTGGCCATTGAACTGGGCTGCCGTGGTGTGGCCTGTGTTGTGCTCGAAGAAGACGTGGGCGCGCCCGACTTTCCAAAAGCCAATGCCACGTCAGCCCGCACCATGGAGCATTACCGCCGCCGCGGCTTTGCCCATGAGGTGCGGCAACTGGGCCTGGCTGCCGACCACCCGCAAGACGTGGTGTACTGCACCACCCTGAGCGGACGCGAGTTGACCCGCTTTAGCATTCCGTCGCGCCAGCAAACCATAGACCGCAGCGCCTTTGGCGACTACGGTGAAGAGCTATGGCCCACGCCCGAGCTGCCGCACCGGGTGCAGCAAATGCTGATCGAGCCACTGCTGCGCGAGCAAACCGCGCGCTATCCCAGCATCGACCTGATGTGTGGCTGGCGCGCGCAGTCGGTGGCCATAGGCGCTGACGAGGTCAACATCGTCGCCCATGGCGTCAATGCAGCTGGCGACAAAACCGACGCACAGCTGTTGCTGCGAGCCAAATACGTCATCGGCTGCGACGGCCCACGCAGCCTGGTGCGCAAAACCTGCGGTATTCAGTACAGCGGCCAGAGCGAGGAAGAGCGCGACTTTTTTGGCGGCCAGATGCTGTCGCTGTATTTCAAGTCGCGCACGCTGTACAAGGTGCTCGGCAAACAGAAAGCCTGGATGTACTGGGCCATGAACGCGGTTCAGCGCGGCTTGATGATTTCCATCGACGGCGCTGAGAAATTCATGTTTGCGCTGCAGCTCAAGCCCGGCCAGACGCCTGAGACGGTGGACTACCGGGCTGCGCTGTTTGCCGCCGTGGGTGCAGAGTTTGACTTTGAGCTGATGGCCAAAGCGCCGTGGCAGGCCGGCTTCACCCTGGTGGCGGACCAGTTTGCAAAAGGCCGCGCTTTTATCGCGGGCGATGCGGCGCATCTGTTCACACCCACCGGCGGCATGGGCTACAACACCAGCGTCGATGACGCGGTGAATCTGGGCTGGAAGCTGGCCGCTGTCATCAAGGGCTGGGCTGACGAAACCTTGCTGGACAGCTACCAAGCCGAGCGCAAACCGATTGCCGAACGTAACACCGCCTTTGCACGCAGCCGTGCCGACAGCGTCGGCCTGATTGGGCTGCCCGCCAACCTGGACGAGGACAGCCCGGCAGGCGCCGCTGCCAGGCAGGCGCTGGGCGCGGCGCTGCACGACCACGTCCGCAGCGAGTTCAATATTCCGGGGCTGCAACTGGGTTTGCGCTATGAGGGCAGTCCCATCGTTGCGGTTGAGGCGGGTGCGCCGCATGCCGACGAGCCCACCGTGTACATCCCCTCGGCCCGGCCGGGCGCGCGCGCCCCCCACATCTGGCTGGACGGCCAATCGATTTATGACCTCTTCGGGCTGGACTACACCCTGCTGTGTTTTACAGGTGCAACGCCCGCAGGCGTGCAGGCCTGGCAGGCCGCGGCCGAGGCCATGGACGTGCCCCTGAGCGTGCTGCGCTTTGGCAGCCGGCACAGTGAGGAATTGCAAAGCTTGTACGCCGCCAACTGCGTGTTGATCCGGCCCGACCACCACGTTGCCTGGCGCGGCGATGCAGGCACAGACCCCGAGCCGCTGTTGGCCATGGTCTGTGCCCGTGCCCGCCAAGTGGCCTGAGCCCTCTTCACAAAGCCGAGAAAGGACGAGACATGACAGATTTAGCAACCAGCTCAAATACGGCCCGCCGAGCCGATGTGCTGGCCGCGCATTCGATTGACCAGGTGGTGTTTACCGTGCCCGACATCGCCCCGGCGGTGGCTTTTTACACCGCCTTCGGCATGGACGTGAAGCAGCATGACCAGCAGGTTGACCTGTACACCTACGGCCACCCGCACTGCTGGATGAAGGTCCTGGCCAACGGCGCACCCAAGGCGCTGGCCTTCATCACCTTTGGCATTTTTGCGCAAGACGAAGCCGCCTTCAGGCAGCGGGTCGATGCTCTGGGCATTGGCTGCGACGCGCACCCGCTGGCCACACGGCCCGGTATTTGGCTGGAAAGTCCCGACGGCGTGGCCCTGCAATTGGTGGTGGCGCCCAAGGTGTCGCCCAGCATCAAAAGCCCGGCGGACCCGCTGCCCGGACCGGCGCGCGGCCCGGCCAAAGCCCCGGCCCGCTCTAGCGTGGGCCCGGTGCGGCCGCGCTGGTTGTCGCATGTGCTGCTGTTCAGCCCCGACGTGCTGGGCATGGTCACGTTTTGCGAAAACGTGCTTGGCCTGCGCCTGTCAGACCGCTCGGTTGATCTGGTCGCCTTCATGCACACCCCGCACGGCAGCGACCACCACCTGTTTGCGTTTGTCAAGTCCGATGCCGCTGGCCTGCACCACACCAGTTGGGACGTGGGCAGCTTGGACGACGTGGGCAAGGGCAGCGAGCAGTTGCGAACGGCCGGCTATCACGACGGCTGGGGCGTGGGCCGCCATGTGCTGGGCTCGAACTATTTTTACTATGCCAAAGACCCATGGGGTAGCCTTGCCGAATACTCGTTTGACATCGACTTCGTGCCTGCCCAACCCGACTGGGTGTCTGGCAGCTACGCCCCTGAAGACTCGTTTTATTTGTGGGGGCCCGCCGTGCCGGAGTGGTTCGTCGTCAATACCGAAGTCCAAAAGGCCGCTGCCTAAGCAGGTTCAAAGAAGCCGGTTCAATGCCCGCTGCGCGCGATGTATCGCCTGCGCAAAAACACGCTCAGAACCACGGCTACAAGCAACACCATAAAACTGACGGTGATCCAGAAAGCCGCCGGTGAATGCAGGCCCGGAATGTGCTCAAAGTTCATGCCAAAAAAGCCGGTGATCAAATTCAGCGGTAAAAAAATCGCCGTCACTGCTGTTAGCGTGCGCATCACGTCGTTGGTGCGGTTGCTCTGCGCGTTGAAATGAATTTGCACCGCGGTCTCGGCCGAATGTTCAAGCCGCCTCGAATGCTGCATGACCCGTGCGATGTGCTCCATCACGTCCCGCGCCCTGGCGGCCAGTTGGTCGCGCCGGAGTTGCGCTTTTTGCTGGGTCTCTTCGCCGTCCTTCATGAAAGAAGTCAGCGGTTGTTCGCGCAGTGTGTCCAGCCATTCCTGCATCGCGTCGTGCTGCTCGTCGCACAGATCTTCCAGCACATGCAACTGGCTGCGCGCCGTCATCAGGGCGCCCCAGTTGTCAAACCGTGCGTTGGCCCTGAGCAGGTCAGCCTGCCAGTGCTCAAGCTGACTGGTCAGTACTTTGCGCAAATCGAGGTAGCTGTCGACCATGGAGTTGATCATGCGCAGCGCCAGATCGGCCGGGCTGATCGGCAGGCGGTTTCTTGTCGAGGCCGCGTCCATCTGGGTCGCATCCAGCGTGAACTTGGCGTCGGCCAGAAAGCGCTGGATAAAGCTCTTGGCCACATAGCAGCCCGGCGCGTGCACGCTGATCAGCAAGCGGTCAAACACGGCAAACCCCACCGCCTTGGAGCTGATGCGGTTGAAAGTGGGCAAGCGCTCGCCGCGGCGCTTGGTCTTGCTGCCTTGGCCGTGGTAGTTGCGGATGGCCTTTTCGTGGTCGTCTTCGGCCTGGGTTTCCAGCTGCGTGGCCAGCCGCCGGAAGATGATCAGGTCGTAGACCGAGGTGGAGTCGTAATGCGAGGGATGGACCGCGCTGGCCAAGTCCTGGCAGTGCAGTTCCAGCAGCGCCGAGCCGCCCAGGTTTTGGGCCGCCTGCTGGAGCATCGGCTGCGCGGCCTCAAACTCATGCTGCTCCATGAACAGCCAGACAAACCCATCTGGCGGCGGCCTGGCAGGCGCCACGTCTACAAAACGCAAGCTGTCGGCGGTGAATTCAATGATTTGCACGCTGGGAACCTGGTGACTTGGCTTTGGCCTGCTTGGATGCCATTTAGGGAGGTATTTTCGGCCTCCAGGCCAATGAAGATGTGGGCGAGGAGATCCTGATTTAAGAGTGGATTACTTCAATTTTCTGGCCGCGTCGATCGCAAAATACGTCAGCACACCGTCGGCCCCAGCGCGTTTGAAGGCCAGCAGGCTTTCCATCATCACTGCGTCGTGGTCCAGCCAGCCGTTTTGTGCGGCTGCTTTGAGCATCGCGTATTCGCCGCTGACCTGGTAGGCAAAGGTGGGTATTTTGAATTCGTCTTTCACGCGGCGCACCACGTCCAGGTAGGGCATGCCGGGCTTGACCATCACCATGTCCGCGCCCTCGGCAATATCGAGTGCCACCTCGCGCAGCGCTTCGTCGGTGTTGCCGGGGTCCATCTGGTAGACCTTTTTGTCAGCTTTGCCCAGGTTGCCTGCCGAGCCCACCGCGTCGCGAAACGGGCCGTAAAACGCCGACGCGTATTTGGCGCTGTAGGCCATGATGCGGGTGTGAATGTGGCCGTTGGCCTCCAGGGCGTTGCGGATCGCGCCAATCCTGCCGTCCATCATGTCACTCGGTGCCACAATGTCCACGCCTGCGCCGGCCTGGCACAGCGCCTGGCGAACCAGCATGGCGGTGCTTTCGTCGTTCATGATGTAGCCATTCTGGTCCGGCAGCCCGTCCTGGCCATGGGTGGTGAACGGGTCCAGCGCCACATCGGTCATCACGCCCAAGTCGGGGAACTGCTTTTTAAGCTCCCGCACCACACGCGGCACCAGGCCGTCGGGGTTGGTGGCCTCCACGCCGTCATAGGTTTTGAGCGTGCCATCAATCACCGGGAACAGCGCCATCACCGGGATACCGAGCTTGACGCATTCTTCAGCGACGGGCAGCAGCAAATCCAGGCTCAAGCGCTCCACCCCAGGCATGGACGCAATCGGTACCCGTTGGCCTTTGCCTTCGGTCACGAAAACCGGATAAATCAGGTCGTGCGGTGTCAGCACGTTTTCACGCACGAGGTTGCGGGTAAACGCGTCACGGCGTAAGCGGCGTGGGCGGCCAGAGGGGAAGGGTGCGAAGGTGGTCATCTGCAAATTGTGCCAAAGCTTCGCAGCGCCCAGACAATTAATTTGCTGGGACAGCTTTTCGGGTGGTTTTCTCATGGTTTTCCTGATCTGAAACCGAGCCTTGTAAGTTGTTATTTTTCATAAATTCAGCTTAAAATTGATAAGTGCAAACACTTTTAGTGATTGCATCCCGCTTTTCCTCCCTGAGCGGGGCCTTTGCGTGTCACA
>CAMARI010000032.1 GCA_945860515.1 Polaromonas sp. YR568 | reverse complement strand
AGTCAGCAAGTGAGCCTCGTCAATCACCGCCACGCCCAGTTCCTGCGCCTTGATCAGTTTGTTGCCTGCGTCGGTACCTGCGACCACATAGTCGGTTTTCTTGCTGACAGATCCGGTAACCTTGCCGCCAGCGGCCTCGACCATGTCTTTGGCCTGGTCGCGGCTGAGGGTGGGCAGTGTGCCGGTGATGACGAAGGTTTTGCCAAGCAGGGGTTTTGGTGTGGCAGCTACGGGCTCCCCTTCTTCCCATGTCACGCCGCAAGCGCGCAGTTGCTCGACGACTTCGCGGTTGTGCGCTTGATCAAAAAAAGTGCGCAGACTTTTGGCGACGATGGGGCCGACGTCGCTGACGCCTACCAATTGCTCTTCGGTCGCGTCCATGATGGCATCGAGCTTGCCGAAGTGCCTGGCCAGCGCTTTGGCTGTGGCCTCGCCCACATGGCGAATACCCAAGCCAAACACGAAGCGCGGCAGCGTGGTTTGCTTGGATTTTTCAAGCGCGTCCAGCAGGTTCATGGCCGATTTGTCGGCCATGCGGTCCAAATGAGCCAGCGCCGTCAAACCCAGTTTGTACAAATCGGGCAGCGTGCGAATGATGTTGGCGTCGACCAGTTGTTCGACCAGCTTGTCCCCCAGGCCGTCAACTTCGACAGCGCGGCGGTGCGCGAAGTGCAGGATGGCCTCCTTGCGCTGAGCAGCACAAAACAGGCCGCCCGTGCAGCGGTAGTCCGCCATTAGCTCCCCGTTCACTTCTTCGCGCACGGCGCCGGAGCCGCACACCGGACAAATACGCGGCATGGTAAAGATTTCTGCGCCAGGCACACGCTTGTCTGGCAGCACGCTGACGACTTCAGGAATCACGTCGCCCGCCCGCCGCACCACGACTGTGTCGCCTACCCGCACGTCCTTGCGGCGGGCTTCGTCTTCGTTGTGCAGCGTGGCGTTGGTCACCGTCACGCCGCCCACGAACACCGGGGCGAGCTTGGCTACCGGCGTGAGTTTGCCGGTTCGGCCCACCTGCACATCGATGCTGAGGACGGTGGTCAGTTGCTCTTGGGCCGGGTATTTGTGCGCCACCGCCCAGCGTGGCTCGCGGGTCACAAAACCCAATTGCTTTTGCAGCGCCAAGCTGTTGACTTTGTAAACCACGCCGTCAATGTCAAAAGGCAGACTGTCCCGAGCTTGCCCTATACGCTGGTGATACGCTATTAATTCAGGAGCGGCTTGTGCAATTTTTGTTTGGTCTGCGACTGGAAAACCCCATCTTTTCAAGGCTTGCAGGAGTTCGAAATGGGTTTCAAAGGCTGGGCCGCCTGCATCCGCCGCGGTGATGTCACCCAGGCCGTAGGCAAAAAAACTCAAGGGGCGCTGCGCCGCAATCGCCGGGTCGAGCTGGCGCACAGCACCCGCAGCAGCATTGCGCGGGTTGACAAAGGTTTTTTCGCCTTTCATGCCCTGGGCAATCCTGGCACGCTGGCGCGCGTTGAGCGCTTCAAAATCATGGCGGCGCATATACACCTCGCCACGCACTTCCAGCACCGCAGGTGCATCGCCGGACAGCCGCAGGGGAATCTGTTTGATCGTCCGAATGT
Organism: Polaromonas sp. YR568; assembly: GCA_945860515.1. Lineage (GTDB taxonomy): Bacteria > Pseudomonadota > Gammaproteobacteria > Burkholderiales > Burkholderiaceae_C > Polaromonas. The sequence goes on along the minus strand of CAMARI010000032.1, from coordinate 19,128 downwards.
TCTGCGTGACGTCTTCGCCAGACTCACCATCGCCGCGCGTGGCAGCCTGCAACAGCACGCCGCCTTCGTAGCGCAGACTCATCGCGAGACCATCAAACTTCAGCTCGGCCACGTAGTCGAGGGGCGGGTCACCCTCGTTCAACCCCAGTTCTTTGCGAACGCGGGTGTCAAAGTTTTGCGCGCCAGTTCCCTCTGTGTCAGTCTCTGTGCGAATGCTCAGCATAGGCACCTTGTGGCGTACGCTGGCGAACTGGTCAAGCGCCTTGCCGCCCACCCGCTGGGTCGGCGAATCGGCCGTCAGTAGTTCAGGGTACTCTGCTTCGAGCGCTTGCAGTTCCTTGAACAGCAGGTCGTATTCGACATCGGGAATCGATGGCTCGTCGAGCACGTAGTAGCTGTGGGCGTGGGCATGCAGTTGCTTGTGAAGTTCCGCCACGCGTTCTGCGACATGGGCAGGCGGCCCTGAAGGCGCGCTGCTAAAGAGGTCGTCAGTCACAGTGCTTAACTGAAAAGCCGTCGCGCCAGGCTAGAGCCCGCCGACAAATCGCGTTCATCCAGCGTGTCGTAAAGCTGCTCCAGCTCGCTGCCAATCACGTCCATTGCAGCCGGCGCAATCAGGTTGCCGTTGTCGTCCATCACCACACCGTCCATGCTGACGGCCAAAGCCGCCGCCGATTCACACATGCGCAAGAAGGGCTGTTCATGTCGCGGCACTTGGGGAACATCCAGTGAAAGTGTTGCTTCGCGCAGGGCGCTTTGTTCGGGGTCTTCGGACATGGCGGCCTGCGTGTCAAACGCCAGACCTAGCAGCGGCGCACCGCCGCGCTCGGTGGAAGGCAGCACCATACGGCCCGGAATCGACCCCGCCACAAAACCCAGCCGGGCGGCGTTTTGCGCCACATAGCCTGGGCTCCACGCGGTGCTTGCAGCCCGCAAGGTAAAACTCAGTTGCGCATCATGGGCACTGGCAAACTGGTCCAGTTCACGGGCTCTGGCAACCTCATCGAGCATTTCTGGAAACTCCGGTTCTCCGCCCAGAGCGTCGGCAAAAGCTTGCGTCTTCATGACGAATTCTGAATATTCGATCTGGTTCAGTGCGCCCAGTCGATTGGCCAGCTGCAGGCCGCACTGAAAAGCGCTGTAGCGCTGTCCTGCGGCGGGCAATTCCCATTGTGTGGTGACCGCGTTCAATCCTTCAACGCCAAATGGTTTACTGCCTGCGCGGCGGGTGGCCGGCATCGCAGCCAGTGCGGCTTCACCAGACACATCCTCGTCAACGGCGACTGGGGCAATCACATCAATCAACGCGTCCAGTCCGGGCTTTTTGTCAATCGCCAGCAGGCTGGCCAGGTTGCTCAGGGAGCCCAAGCTCGAATCACCATCAAAGCTGGGGTCCTGTCGTTCAGCCATGCCGTCAGTGCGCGTCGGCGTGGGCGATTCCCCTGAAGGCGTTTCAGGCGTGGCCCGTTTGGGCTGGTTTTTACGGGCGGACCAGGCACTGTGCGCGACCACACACGCCAGCAGCAAACCACCGGCTATGGCCAGACCAATCTGTAAATTACTCATGACCTTGTCGTTTTCATGCCGCTTCTGCAAAGCCAAACGCGGCTTCCATATCGACCGCCACAATGCGCGACACACCCTGCTCCTGCATGGTCACGCCAATCAGTTGCTCTGCCATTTCCATGGCAATCTTGTTGTGGCTGATGAATAGAAACTGGGTTTGCTTGCTCATCGATTTGACCAATTTGGCATAGCGCTCGGTGTTGGCGTCGTCCAGCGGCGCATCGACCTCGTCCAGCAGGCAAAACGGCGCTGGGTTCAACTGAAAAATAGCGAAAACGAGTGCGATCGCCGTCAATGCTTTTTCGCCGCCGGACAGCAGCGCAATGCTTTGGTTTTTCTTGCCGGGTGGCTGGGCAATCACCTGCACGCCGGAGTCGAGTATTTCTTCACCTGTCATTTTCAACTGTGCGTTGCCGCCGCCAAACAGCTCGGGGAACATCCGCCCAAACTGCTCGTTCACCTTGTCAAAGGTGCTGCCCAGCAAGTCGCGGGTTTCGGCATCAATTTTCTTGATCGCGTCTTCAAGCGTCGTCATGGCCTCGTTCAAGTCAGCCGATTGCGCGTCCAGAAACTGTTTGCGTTCACTGGCGGTGGCCAACTCGTCCAGCGCTGCCAGGTTGACTGCGCCGAGCGATGCAATCTCGCGGTTGATGCGGTCAATCTCACCTTGCAGGCCTGCGATGCGCACATTGCCCTGCTCAATCGACATTGCCAGGGTAGCCAAGTCGGCCTGGGCGTCGCTCAGTAACTGCTCGTATTGCTCAAAGCCCAGCCGCGCGGCCTGCTCTTTCAATTGAAACTCGGTGATGCGCTGGCGCAGCGGGTCTAACTCGCGCTCCAGTGCCAAGCGGCGCTCGTCGCTGGCGCGCAGCTTGGTCGTCAGGTCGTCGTACTGGCTGCGCTTGGCACCCAGGTCGGCCGCGCGCTCGAGTTTCACGCTCAGTGCGGCCTGCAGTCCGGCTTGTGCAGCGGCGTCTGTCAGGCGCGAAAGTTCTTCTTGCGCGCGCGCTATTTCCTGCGCGATGGTGTCAGCCTGCTGCGCTGCGATGTGGATGGACCGTGTCAGCTCTTCGCGCCGGGCCGCCAAGGCTCGAAGCGCAAACTGCGCTTCCTGGTTTTGTCGCTCCAGCGCGCGCTGCTGTTCGCGTGACTCATTGAGTTTGCGCTCCACCTCAATCACCCGGTCATCCAATTGGGCATGCCGCTCCTGGTTGTCAGCCAGCTGCATGTCGAGCTCTTCAAAGCGGCCTTCAGCCGCGACCTTGCGCTCTTCAAGCTCACCCAGCTGGGCCTCAATCTCGCTCATGTCGAGCTGAATCTGTTTGCTGCGTGCACGGGTTTGTTCAGCCAATTGGCTCAAGCGCAGCAGCTCGACCTGCAGCTCGTGAGCGCGGCTTTGGCTTTCGGCAGCTTCACGGCGAGCCGTCGCCAAGCGCTGGGCGGCGTCCTGGTACACAGACTCAGCGCGCATCGAGGCACTGCGTGCCTCGTCGCTGATGAGAACCTGTGCTTTGAGCTGCTTATCCAGGTTTTCAATCTCTTGCGCGCGGCCCAGCAGGCCGGCTTGCTCAGAGTCTTGGGCGTAAAAACTGACACTGTGCAAGGTGACTGCATGACCGCTCTGGATATAAATCGATTCGCCAGCCTGCAGCTTGTCGCGCGCTGCCAAAGCGTCGTCAAGACTTGCCGCCGTGTAGCAGCCATGCAGCCAATCGCCCAGCAGCGCCGACTGGCCCGCATCATTCAAGCGCAGCAATTCTGCCAAAGGCTTCAGACTAAGACTGGTCGATCTGGCAGGCGCAGCGCCAGCGGGGGGCGAATAAAACGACAGCTTGGCGGGTGGCACGTCCTGGCCCTGCGCGCCTGCAAAGCCGCGCACCATGTCGAGTCTGCTGACTTCAAGGGCACCCAGCCGCTCTCGCAACGCGGCTTCCAGTGCGTTCTCCCAGCCTTGCTCAATGTGGATGCGACTCCATAAGCCTTGCAAGCCGTCCAGCCCGTGTTTGGCCAACCAGGGTTTGAGCTTGCCATCGGTTTTCACTTTTTCTTGCAGCGCCTTCAGGGCATCAAGCTTGGCCGACAGATCAGCGCGTTTGGCCGACTCAGTGTTGACCGCCACTTGTTTGGCGCGGCGATCTTCATCCAGCTGAGGCACGCTGTCGGTCAGTTCATACAGGCGGGCTGCGGCTTCAAGTTGCGATTCTTGCGCGGCCTCAAACTGGCTGCTCAAGTTAACCAGACGCGCTTCATCAGGCGCATTCAAGGCGTTGCGGTCACTGGTCAGCTTTTCGAGCCGAAGGCTCAGCGCACGCGACTGCTCGCTGATGTTGCGCTGGTCAGCCGCCAGCACCTGAATATGCTGCTGCACCTGGGCCACGCCACTGCGTTGCTCGTTGGCTTTGGCCTGGGCGCTGCGCAGGGCTTCTTCAAACGCAGGCAACTGGGCCTGCTGTTCTTCAATTTGTGCAGCCAGCAGCTCGGCTTTTTCTTCGCCCTCCATGGCCAGCGCGGTCAGGCTTTCAGCTTCAACCGCTGCATCGTCCTGGCGGGTGGCCCATTGATCGGTTTGCTCTTTGAGCTGCGCCAGGCGCTGCTCCGCCCGCACCCGGCCGTCAACCACAAAGCGGATTTCTGCCTCAAGCCGGCTCACCTCACTGCTGGCCTCGTACAGCTTGCCCTGCGCTTGGTTGACATGGTCACCGGCGGCGTAGTGCGCTTGACGAATGGCTTCCAGGTCGGCCTCGATATGCCGCAAATCAGCCACGCGACTTTCAAGTTCGTTGACCGCTTTTTCAGCGCCTTCCTTGATTTTGGCTTGATCGGCCTGAGCATCAAGCCGCTTCAAAAACCACAGTTGCTGCTGCTTGAGCGTTCCATCGGCCTGCAAGGCGTTGTAACGCTTGGCGACCTCGGCCTGCTTTTCAAGCCGATCCAGGTTGGCGTTCAGTTCGCGCAAAATGTCTTCAACCCGGGTCAGATTTTCACGCGTGTCAGACAGTCGATTGGCCGTCTCGCGTCGGCGTTCCTTGTATTTGGACACACCCGCCGCTTCTTCGAGAAACAGGCGCAGTTCTTCAGGCTTGGACTCAATGATGCGGCTGATCGTGCCCTGGCCAATGATGGCGTAAGCCCTTGGCCCCAACCCGGTGCCCAAAAATACGTCCTGCACATCGCGGCGGCGCACGGGCTGATTGTTGATGTAGTAGCTGGAGGCGCCGTCGCGGGTCAGCACGCGCTTGACAGCAATTTCGACAAACTGGCCCCACTGGCCCCCCGCACGGTGATCGGCGTTGTCAAACACCAGTTCGACGCTGGAGCGGCTGGCGGCCTTGCGGATGGTCGTGCCGTTAAAAATAACGTCCTGCATAGACTCGCCGCGCAGCTCGGACGCCTTGCTTTCCCCCAGCACCCAGCGCACTGCGTCCATGATATTGGACTTGCCGCAACCGTTGGGCCCCACCACGCCCACCAGTTGCCCAGGCAGCACAAAGTTTGTCGGCTCGGCAAACGACTTGAAACCAGAAAGCTTGATGGAATTAAGACGCAAAAGACAACCCGTGTTTATTTCGTAAGCCGTTGATTTTTTTGGCTTTTATTGCTTGCAAGGCAAGCTGCCTGAAAAATCACAAGTTTCGATGTTACCCGAGGCGGCGCGGGCCAAAAACAGGCGATAACTTACTTTTTCAATGGCCTGACAAGCAGTGCGATCGCCAGCACGGCAATCGCCACAAAACACACAAATGACCAGTTGGCAATCGACAGGCCCAAAAACGTCCAGTCGATCTTGGTGCAATCGCCGCTGCCCTTGAAAATCATTGGAATGGCGCGTTTGAGGGGAAAGGTTTCGATCATGCCGTAGAGGTCGCGTCCGCAACTGGCAATTTCAGGCGGGTACCACTGCAAAAAGCTTTGTCGGGCTGCGACAAAAGCGCCCAGTCCAGACAGCACAGCCATCAGGCCAGAGCCGGTGACACGCAGGCTTTTGCGCGCGGCAAAAGCCGTGATACCGGCAACGATAGCCACCAGCACCAGCGCATAACGCTGCACGATGCACATCGGGCAAGGCTCCAACCCGACCACATGCTGCAGGTACAAACCAAAAGCCAACATGGCGACGCAAGCGGCACACACCAGTGCCAACACGCGGCGCGGATGGTCTAAAACATTCATCAGCATGGGGTTCCTCTTCATTTCGCTGCAGGCGGGGCCGACTGAATGAACAGTCTTCGAGAATAAGCCAGACTACATCAATCGCGCTTTGGCTGACTCGTACTCACGCCGCAGTTGCGCCACGAAGTCAGCCGTGCTTTGCACCTTGTCAATGGTGCCAATGCCTTGGCCGCAGCCCCAAATGTCTTTCCAGGCCTTGGTCTTGTCGCCGCCGAAATTCATCTTGCTGGGGTCGCTCACGGGCAGGTTGTCGGGGTCCATGCCGGCTGCGCGAATCGACGGCGCCAGGTAGTTGCCGTGCACGCCTGTGAACAGGTTGCTGTAAATGATGTCGTCTGAGTTGCTGTCCACAATGGCTTGTTTGTATGCATCAGAGGCGCGCGCCTCCGTGGTTGCAATAAAAGCCGAGCCAATGTAGCCAAAGTCGGCACCCATGGCCTGGGCGGCGAGCACGGCGCCGCCGGTTGAAATAGCGCCGGACAGCGCGATCGGGCCATCAAACCATTGACGGATTTCCTGAATCAGGGCAAACGGGCTTTTGACGCCCGCATGACCGCCCGCTCCGGCGGCAACGGCAATCAGACCGTCAGCACCCTTTTCAATGGCTTTGTGAGCGTGTTTGTTGTTGATGATGTCGTGCAGCACCACGCCGCCGTAACTGTGGGCGGCCGCGTTGATGTCTTCACGCGCCCCCAGGCTGGTGATGATGATGGGCACTTTGTATTTGACGCACATCGCCATGTCGTGTTCCAGCCGGTCGTTTGACTTGTGCACGATCTGGTTGATGGCAAACGGTGCGGCGGGTTTGTCTGGGTTGGCCTTGTTGTAGGCCGCCAGCGTCTCAGAGATCTCGATCAACCATTCTTCCAGCTGCTCGGCAGGCCGGGCGTTCAGCGCAGGCATGGAGCCCACCACACCGGCGATGCACTGGGCAATCACCAGCTTGGGGTTGCTGATGATGAACAGTGGTGAGCCGATGATGGGCAGTGGCAGGTTATTGAGAGGGGCTGGCAGTTTGGACATGAATTTAACTCAAAAAGGGCTATATCAGGGCATAAGATAGGCTTCTAGCCCAATCGATACTTGGGTTAGCAGCTAGCAAAAAGATAGTACTGGAAAATCTTCAAAACGCTTCAAGCGCCAGCGCAGTCACGCAGTCTGCACCCTCAACAATGCTGTCACGCATACCGGGCGCTTTGGTCAGCAGGTGGTCAGCATAAAACCGCGCCGTGATGATCTTGGCTTTCATGAAGTCAACATCGACGCCACCATCTTCCGATGTCTCGATCTGCTCTTGGGCTGCCAGCAATGAACGCGCCATTTGCCAGCCTGCCACCACGTTGCCGGCCAGCATCAGGTACGGCACGCTGCCTGCAAAAACGGCGTTCGGGCTGTTCTTGCCAAAATCCACGACAAACTCAACCACGTCGATAAGTGCCATGCGCGCGGCTTTCAGTCGCTTGGCGACAGCCAGTGCGTCGGCGCTGCCCTGGTTTGTCAATTCGTTTTCTGTCACAGCGATTTGCGCCGCAATGGCCTTGGCAGTCTGACCGCCGTCACGCATCGTTTTGCGGCCAATCAGGTCATTGGCCTGAATGGCTGTTGTGCCCTCGTAAATCGTCAGGATCTTGGCGTCCCGGTAGTACTGCGCAGCGCCCGTCTCTTCAATAAAACCCATACCGCCGTGAACTTGCACACCCATCGAGGTGACTTCCAGACTCATTTCGGTGCTGTAGCCTTTGACCAGCGGCACCATGAACTCATAAAACGCCAGGTTTTGCTTGCGTACATCCGCATCCGGGTGGTGGTGGCTTGCGTCATACGCAGCCGCTGCGCTGCTGGCCATGGCGCGGCAACCTTCCGTGTAGGCGCGCATGGTCATCAGCATGCGCTTGACGTCGGGGTGGTGGATGATGGGCGCGCTGGCCTTGATCGAACCATCGACCGGGCGGCTTTGCACGCGATCTTTGGCAAAGTTGACCGCTTTTTGGTAGGCGCGCTCGGCAATCGCGATACCCTGCACACCGACGGCATAACGGGCAGAGTTCATCATGATGAACATGTATTCGAGGCCGCGATTTTCTTGCCCAACGATGTAACCCACCGCGCCGCCGTTGTCGCCATATTGCAGCACGGCAGTGGGTGACGCTTTGATGCCCATTTTGTGCTCAATGCTGACGCAATGCACGTCGTTGCGCGCGCCTAAAGAGCCATCATTGCGCACCATGAATTTCGGCACCACAAACAGGCTGATGCCCTTCACGCCTTCAGGCGCACCCGTCACGCGGGCCAGCACCAGGTGCACGATGTTGTCGGCCATGTCGTGCTCACCGTAGGTGATGTAAATCTTGGTGCCAAACACCTTGTAGGTGCCATCGGCTTGTGGCTCGGCGCGTGAGCGAACGGCGGCCAGATCTGAGCCTGCTTGCGGCTCAGTCAGGTTCATCGTGCCGGTCCATTCGCCGATGACCAGTTTCTCCAGGTAGGTCGCTTTGAGTTCATCACTGCCCGCCGTGAGCAGCGCCTCAATCGCACCGTCAGTCAGTAGCGGGCACAGGGCAAAGCTCATGTTGGCCGAGTTCAGCATTTCGCCGCAGGCCGTACCAATGGTTTTCGGCAAACCCTGGCCGCCATATTCAGCAGGGTGCTGCAGCGCCTGCCAGCCGCCTTCGGCGTATTGCTTGAACGCTTCCTTGAACCCGGGCGTGGTGGTGACCACACCGTCTTTGAAGCTTGACGGATTGATGTCGCCCGCCCAGTTCAGGGGTGCCAGCACACCTTCATTGAATTTGGCACACTCTTCAAGCACCGCCTGTGCCGTTTCAAAGCCCGCATCTGCAAAACCAGGAATTTTCGCGACCTGTTCAATATCAGCGATGTGCCGGATGTTGAACAGCATGTCTTTGAGGGGGGCTTTGTAGGTCATGTGATGTCTCCGTCGTCGTGTTCAAGCCGCAGCGATGTGCTGCGGCGGGGTCGTCAAACGCTCAAAGTCCTGCCGTCAGCTCAGGCACAGCGGCAAACAGATCAGCCTCAAGACCATAGTCAGCCACGCTGAAAATCGGTGCTTCGGGGTCTTTGTTGATGGCGACGATGACCTTGCTGTCTTTCATGCCAGCCAGATGCTGGATGGCGCCCGATATGCCTGCAGCGATGTAAAGCTGAGGGGCCACGATCTTGCCGGTCTGGCCCACTTGCCAGTCGTTCGGGGCATACCCGGCATCGACCGCGGCGCGCGACGCGCCAAGCGCGGCGCCCAGCTTGTCCGCCAGCGGTGTCATGACATCGTTGAATTTTTCCGCAGAACCCAATGCGCGACCACCGGAGACGATGATCTTGGCTGCTGTCAGTTCGGGGCGGTCGTTTTTGGCAATTTCTGAGCCCAAAAATGCCGTTTTACCGCTGTCGGCCACACCTGGGAGCACCTCAATCGCAGCGCTGCCGCCCGTGCTGGCAGCAGGATCAAAACCCGTGGTACGCACGGTGATGACTTTGGTGGCGTCCATGCTTTGCACCGTGGCAATCGCGTTGCCAGCGTAAATGGGACGCTCAAAGGTGTCCGGTGCATCCACCTTGGTGATGTCAGAAATCTGACCCACATCAAGTGCTGCAGCAACTCGGGGGGCAATGTTTTTGCCTGACGCCGTCGCTGGGAAAAGAATGTGTGCATAGTTGCCGGCAATCGACAACACTTGCGCCGCCATATTTTCAGCCAGGCCGTGGTCGAAATGATCGCCCTCGACGTGAATGACTTTGGCGACGCCCGCAATCGTTGAAGCGGCTTTTGCAGCGCCTTCAGCGCCCTTGCCTGCAATCAGAATATGAACCTCACCACCGCACTGGGCAGCAGCTGTCACGGTGTTCAGGGTGGCCGGCTTGATGCTGGCGTTGTCGTGTTCGGCAATTACTAAACAGGTCATGGCTTGCGTCCTTAAATCACTTTGGCTTCGTTTTTGAGCTTGTCAATCAGTGTGGCCACATCGGCCACCTTGATACCCGCGCTGCGCTTGGGGGGCTCGCTGACCTTGAGGGTTTTGATGCGCGGCTTGACATCGACACCCAGGTCTTCAGGCTTGAAGTTATCGAGTTGCTTCTTCTTGGCCTTCATGATGTTGGGCAGCGTGACGTAGCGCGGCTCGTTCAGGCGCAAGTCAGTCGTGATGATGGCCGGCAGCGTTAGGGAAAGGGTTTCCAGACCGCCATCAACCTCACGGGTGACCTTGGCAACGCCGTCAGCAACTTCAACTTTGAAGGCAAAAGTCGCCTGCGGCCAGCCCAGCAAGGCAGCCAGCATCTGGCCGGTCTGGTTGCAGTCATCATCAATGGCTTGCTTGCCCAGGATGACGAGTTGTGGCTGCTCTTTGTCAACCAGTGCCTTGAGCAGCTTGGCGACCGCCAACGGCTGCAGTTCTTCAGCGGTTTCCACCAGAATCGCCCGGTCTGCGCCAATGGCCATGGCCGTGCGCAAGGTTTCCTGACACTGCAACACGCCACAGCTCACAGCGATGACTTCAGTGACAAGGCCTTTTTCTTTGAGGCGCGTGGCTTCTTCGATGGCGATCTCGTCAAAGGGGTTCATGCTCATTTTGACGTTGGCGATATCAACGCCTGTGCCATCGGACTTCACGCGAACTTTGACGTTGTAATCGACGACTCTTTTGACGGGTACCAAAACCTTCATTGCGCGGCTCCAGGATGGTTAATTGACGTTAACGTAAAGGTAAACCCTGCATTTTAAGCGTCTGTGGGTTACGCATGGTTTACAACAGGCTTTAATAGCCTTTAGTTTACAGAAAAAAGAACGACCGTTCTATTTTTAATTCACTTTAGGCATTTGCACCAGAAGTGGGCTCTGTTTTGGTATCGCCTTTCGTGTGCAAGACCCGCTGCGGGAAGGGAATTTCAATGCCATGGGCACGCAGTGCTGCCAAAGCCGCGAGGTTGACCAGCGAACGCAAGTTCTGCTGTCCGTTTTCGGGGTCAGTCATCCAATAATTGAGGGTGAATTCGAGGCCATCAGGGCCAAAATTGGTCAGGTTCACCGAAGGCCCGGGGTCTTTCAAAACGCGCTCCTGGGACAGCGCTGCATCGGCCAGCAGACGCATCACCAGATCGACATCGCTGTCATATCCAACAGACACCACCGTCGATTGCAGCACCCGCAAATCAGCCAGCGAGAGGTTTTCAATCCGGTTGCTGATAAACATTTCGTTGGGCACGATAGATTCACGCCCCGACAGTGCGCGTACCACGGTGTAACGCGCCCGGATGTCGGTGATCAGCCCTTCAAAACCGTCAACCCGCACGTTGTCGCCAATGCGCACGCTACGCTCGGCCAGCATGACAAAACCGCTGACGTAATTGGCGGCCAGCTTTTGCAGGCCAAAGCCCACACCCACGCCGATCGCACCGCCCAGCACCGACAGCGCTGTCAAGTCAATACCCACCGCCGACAAGGCGACCATGAGGCCGACAAACACCAGCACCACACGGATTGCATTGCTGGCAGCCTTACGCAGCGACAGCTCATTGCCAGTAGCTTTACGCAGCAGTTTGGATTCGATGCTCGACGATATCCACAGAGTGATCAAAATCACCACGCTGGCTGTCAAAAAACCTTCCAGCAAATTACGCACTGAGAGCGTGCTGCCGCCCATTTTCCAGTGAATGGCATCGAGTTCTTCCAAAACCACCGGTAGCAAGCCACTGACCCACAGCAGCATAGCGAGCCAGGCCAGCCAGGAGATGGAGCGCTCCAGCGCGCGCACCCACGGGGCATTGCTGAACGCCGCTTGCAGCACCTTCGCGCCCAGGCGGATGACTGCCAGCGAAAGCAACACCGGAATCGCCACTTTGAAGACCGCCAGCGGAAACAGCTGGGCCAACGGCACGCTGAAGGTGTACGCCGCCAGCAACAGCAGCACGGGAAACAGCACTCCGTCAATGATGCGTTTGCCAAACAGGATTGACGTGACGTCGGTATTGCGGCTGATGTGGCGAACCAGCCGCACCACCGCCCAGGCCAGCAGTGCACAGGCCAACAACACGGCCAGTTCTACGAGCGCGGTGGGCTGCGTGATCGCCGACAGCCATTGGTCAAAGTTATCAATCCGCTGCTTGGGGTAGGCCGCTGATCCCGAAAACAAGCCCGGCGGGAAAATCGTACTCAGGCTCAACGCGCTTAAAAAACTCACACTGGCCACTGCGGCTTCCTCTTATCGATGAACGCCTGCACGCCTTCTTGGGCGACCGGGTGGTTCATATTGCAGGCCATGGTTTGGCCTGCCAGCTGATAAGCCGCTTCGATACCGGTTTCACGCTGCTTGTAAAAAAGTGCTTTGCCCATGGCAACGGCTTCACGCGGTTTGGCCAAGATGGACATCACCACTTTTTCAAGCTCTGCATCGAGCGCGTCAAGCGGCGCTACCCGGTTGACCAAGCCGCGAACACGCGCCTCATCGGCGCTGATGAACTCGCCCGTCAGCAGCATTTCCATGGCTTGCTTGGCGGGCATGTTGCGCACCAGCGGCACACTGGGTGTGGCGCAAAACAAGCCCACGTCAATCCCGTTGACACCAAAAGTGGCGTTGCTGGCAGCCACGGCCAAATCGCACTGGGCCACCAATTGACAGCCGGCGGCAGTGGCCAAGCCCTGGACCCTGGCAATGACCGGTACAGCCAAATTTTGAATCGTCAGCATCATGCGCGTGCATTGGGCAAACAACTTTTGGTAGTACGCCAGTTCAGGGTGAGCGCGCATGTCTTTGAGGTTGTGGCCAGCGCAAAAGGCCTTGCCTTCGGCAGCAATGACCACCAATCGAGCCGTGGCATCGTTGGCAACAAAGTCAAGTGCGGCTTGCAGTGCGGCCAGCATGTCGTCGCTCAGGGCATTGAAAGTGGCGGCGCGGTTCAGTACCAGCGTGTGCACGCCCCGGGCGTCCCGGGTGTGCAGTACGGGTGGGGGGAGTTCGGTGGGTGTTGAGGTCATGATCAAGTCTACAAATCTGCCAGCACACGAATGTGCGCTTCTACACTGCGGGCCAAAGCGTTCAGGTGATAGCCGCCTTCCAGACTGGAGACAATGCGGCCCTGTGAGTGCCGCTTGGCCACGTCCTTGATGCGCTGGGTGATCCACGCGTAGTCCTGCTCGACCAGACCCATCTGGCCCAAATCATCGTCACGGTGGGCATCAAAGCCGGCGCTGATAAATATCATTTCAGGCTCAAACGCGTTCAGCCGCGGTATCCAGTGGGACTCAATCATCTCGCGCAGCGCCATGCCCTGGGTGTAGGCAGGCACGGGCAGGTTCAGCATGTTGCTGGCCGGATGGTCGGTGCCGCTGTAGGGGTAAAACGGGTGCTGGAAAAACCCGACCATCAGCACCCGGTCGTCGCTCTTCAAAATGTCTTCTGTACCATTGCCGTGGTGGACGTCAAAGTCAACCACCGCCACGCGCTTTAAGCCATGGCGCTCAAGCGCATAACGTGCGGCAATGGCAATGTTGTTGAAGAAACAAAAACCCATGGCTTTGTCATGGCAGGCATGGTGACCAGGCGGTCGCACGGCGCAAAAAGCGTTTTCCATCTCGCCTGCCATGACTGCATCGGTCGCAGCCAGCGCAGCGCCTGCTGCGTGCAAAGCGGCGCTCCAAGTATTCACATTCATCGTGGTGTCAGGGTCGATCGACGCGTAGGCCGGCCCACCGGCATTGATGTCGTCCAGTAATTGCGCGCCCAAGCCTCGAATACCGGCCACCATCATGCGGTCATGGCCGAGCTCAATGTCAGCGATGGGAGCCTCGGGCGCCTGGCGGCAATCGAGTGCGTCTTTGACGCCGGTGGCCAAAAGCCAGTCTTCAATCGCGTCAAGCCGCTCCGGGCATTCGGGGTGGCCCCGTCCCATCTCGTGTTTCCGGCAATCCGGATGTGTGAAATAACCAGTCGCGTTCATGGCGTCACTATTTTGAGTTATCGTAACAAAATGCAAGTCAAGGAAAAACTCACCACTCTCTTAAATCAGCTTAACACGGTCATTGTGGGCAAGCGCGCACAGGTGCAAGACTGCGTGGCCTGTTTGTTGGCGGGCGGTCATTTGCTGATTGAAGACGTCCCTGGTGTTGGCAAAACGACTTTGGCGCATGCGCTGTCCCGTTCATTTGGACTGCAATTTTCACGCGTTCAGTTCACGGCTGATCTGATGCCAAGCGATTTGTCGGGGGTGTCGATTTACGAGCGGCAAAAAGAAAGCTTTGTGTTTCACCCGGGGCCGCTGTTTGCCCAGGTGCTGCTGGCAGACGAGATCAACCGGGCCAGCCCCAAAACTCAAAGCGCGCTGTTGGAGGCGATGGAAGAAAAGCAAGTCACGATTGAAGGCGCCACGCGCCCCTTGCCCCTGCCGTTTTTCGTCATTGCCACGCAAAACCCACATGACCAGCTCGGCACCTATGCGCTGCCTGAATCGCAGCTGGACCGCTTTCATATGCGGATATCGCTGGGCTACCCGGACCGCGCGGCAGAACGTGAACTTCTCAAAGGTGCCGAGCGGCGCGACATGGTGGACAAGCTGCAGGCTGTGCTGACGCCGCAAGACCTGGTGGCGCTACAGAGTCAGGTCAGCCAGGTGCATGCCGCAGAGCCGCTGCTGAACTACATGCAAGACCTGATGGCCGCCACGCGCTCTGGCCGCTGGTTTTTGCAGGGCCTGAGCCCAAGGGCAGGCATTGCCGTGATGCGCGCGGCCAAGGCGCAGGCATTTTTAAACCAGCGCGACTATGTGGCGCCCGACGACATCGCCGCCGTGCTGCCGCAAACGGCTGCGCACCGCCTGATACCTGTGAGCAACGCAGGTCGCGGCGCGCTGGAGCAGGTAAGCGCCATGCTGGCAGCTGTACCGCTGCCGTGATGGATTTTGAGTCCAGTGCTTTCCCGACCCGCAGTTTATTTTCGGCAACGCTTTCGCAGCTGGTTTGAAAACCGGCTGCCCCTGAGCGACCACATCACGCTGACGCAGCGCACCGTTTACATCTTGCCTACCCGGCCCGGGCTGATGCTGGGTGTCACGCTGATGATCCTGCTGGTGGCCTCTATCAACTACCAGCTCAATCTGGGCTACCTTCTGACCTTTTTGCTGGCGGGCAGCGCGCTGATTGGTATGCATGTGTGCCACGGCACGCTGCGCGGGCTGGCCATGCATCTGCAGGCACCCAGCGCACATTACGCCGGTGCCACAGCCCCTGTTGACATCCGGTTGACAAATACCCGGCGCGCCACCCGCCACGGCATAGGCCTGAGCGTATTGGACAGCGATGCGTCAAAGCACTGGGTCTGGACGGATGTTCCCGGCCAGGGCAACAGCACCGTGCAAGTGGCTTTCAAGCCCACCGGACGCGGCCTGCACCGCCTGCCAACGCTGACGGCCGAGACACGATTTCCGCTCGGAACGTTTCGCGTCTGGACCGTTTGGCGGCCTGCTGCTGAGGTGCTGGTGTACCCAGCACCTGAAAGCCATGCACCACCCCTGCCGCCCGGCGAGCCGCGCTCTGGCGATGCAGCCAACGCCTCGCGTGCGCGCGACACAGGCGACTTTGACGGCGTGCGTGGCTACAAGCGGGGTGACCCTTTGAGGCAGGTGGTGTGGAAGAAAGCCGCCAAAGCAGACGAGTCAGGCAATGGACTGGTGGTGCGTGACTCTGCGCAATCCAATGCCCTTGAGCTCTGGCTTGACTTCATGCAGGCCGGTACGGCCGACAAGGAACACAAGCTGTCGCGCCTGTGCGCCTGGGTACTGGCGGCGGATAAGCAGGCGGTGGTTTACGGCTTGCGCCTGCCGACGCTCAGCATTGCACCGGCCAGCGGCGAGGTGCATAAGCGGCAATGCCTGGAGGCACTGGCCCTGTGCTGACCAAGCTGTCAACGCTGCTGCAAAACCTGCCGCGTGAAAGCCGCGACACGCTGTTTTTATTGCTGGTGATCGCCTGGGTGCTATTGCCGCAGACGCCCAACCTACCGATTTGGTGCAGTGTTCTGGCCAGCGGTGTGCTGCTTAGGCGCGGCTATCTGGCCGTCAACAACCAGCCTTTACCCGGCCGCTGGTGGCTGCTGGGCTTGCTGGCCATCACCGTCGGTGCCACGCTGCTGACTCACAGAAGCCTGCTAGGGCTGGACGCGGGCGTCACGATGCTGGTTGTGCTGCTGACCCTCAAAACACTTGAACTGCGCGCGAGGCGCGATGCTTTTGTGGTGTTTTATCTCGGGTTTTTCTGCATGCTGAGCAACTTTTTTTACTCGCAATCTTTGCTCACCGCCGCCAGCATGCTGATCGCGCTGTTGGGCCTGCTCACGGTGCTGGTGAATGCGCACATGCCAGTTGGCAAGCCGCCACTGATGGAAGCTGCCAAAACAGCCAGCTGGATGACGCTGCTCGGTGCACCCATCATGGTGGTGTTGTTTGTGCTGTTTCCCAGGCTGTCGCCACTTTGGGGCGTTTCCAGTGACACAGTTCGAGGCAAAAGTGGGCTGAGCGAAAAAATGCAGGTGGGCACCATTGCCCGGTTAGCGCTTGACGACAGCGTGTCGATGCGCATCAAGTTTGAAGGACAGCCGCCACCCCAACGCGACGTGTACCTGCGCGGCCCCGTGCTGTCAAACTTTGACGGGCGCGAGTGGCGCGCCGCCCGTCCCGACTTCGGGTCCCGTTTCAGCCTTGCCGCCAGCCTGGCGGTGAGCGGCACGCCGACCAATTACGAAGTAACGCTGGAACCCACCAATCACCCCTGGCTCTTTGTGCTGGACGCCACCCCCAACAGCCCACAACTGGCGGGCTACCAGTCTGCCATGCAAGCTGATTTGCAGTGGACGCTGAACAAGCCCGCAAGCGAGCTGATTCGTTACAAGGCGCAAAGCTTCACCAGCTTCAAGCACGGGCCTGAAAAACCCGTCATTGGCCTGCGCGAGTTTGTTGAGCTGCCGCCCGGCTTTAACCCGCGCACACTAGCCTTGGCCAATGAAATACGGCGCGACGCGCGCTACACACAGGCAGGCAGCGCCGAACTGGTTCAGGTGGTGATTGACCGGCTGCGCACCGGCGGCTACAGCTACACCCTGGAGCCTGGGGTTTACGGGCTCAACACGGCTGACGAGTTTTGGTTTGACAAAAAGGCAGGCTTTTGCGAGCACATCGCGTCCAGCTTTGTGATCTTGATGCGGGCGCTGGATGTGCCCGCCCGTGTCGTGACGGGCTACCAGGGCGGCGAGCGAAATGCGCTTGACGACTTTTGGGTGATTCGCCAAAGCGATGCCCACGCCTGGGCCGAGGTTTGGCACGAGGGGAGTGGCTGGCTGCGGGTTGACCCAACGTCCGCAGTGTCGCCGGGCCGCACGGGTGCAGCGCAAAGACTGGTCGCCCCGCAGGGCGTGGTTGGCCGGGCACTCGGCAACTTCAACCCTGGCTTTTCCAGCCAGTTGCGTGTTGTGTGGGACGCCGTCAACAATGCCTGGAACCAGCGCGTACTGAACTACACCCAGGGCAAGCAGCTTGACCTCTTGAGAAACATCGGTTTTGAATCCCCCAGCTGGCAAGACTTGAGCATCGTGCTGATCGCCATCATCGTCGCCGCCAGCCTGATGGGTGCGCTATGGTCGCTGTGGGAGCGAAACCAGCAGGACCCCTGGCTACGCCTGCTGAACAAGGCCCGCAAGCAATTGGTCAAAGCCGGTATCGTGACGGCAGAGAACCTAGCTGCGGCGACGACACCGCGCCAACTGGCAACCCTTTTGCAGGCGCAGCATGGTAGCCAGTATGAAGCGGTGCACACCTGGCTGATGCAACTGGAGGCGCAGCGCTACGCTAAGGCCTCGCCGTCTGGCAAGCAGCTCCACCAGCTCAGGCAACAGTTCACTGCACTGGTATGGCCTGCGTAAAATGGCTGAATGACATTTTCAAGGTATGCTGTCAGCGTTTTAATTGCTCTTTTTTTAGGAACGTCTTTCACCGGTTTTACTTGGGCTAAAGGCCCGAACGACTCCAAAAAACAGTCCTCAAAACGGTCTATTTCAAGCGCCAGGCAGGCAGTCATGCAGCGCAACAGCGCTGGCCCGCTGTACGCCACGCGGCTAGAGGTCATGCAGTTTGCCGACGACCTAGCCGCCCGGCGCGACCTGGATCCCGCTTGGGTAAAGAGCGCCATCGGTCAATCGCGCTACAGCGCCACGGTCGCCAAACTGATGCAACCGGCGGCCAAACCCTTTGTCAAAAACTGGCGCGTTTACCGCAGCCGCTTTATTGACCCGGTCCGCATTGCTGCGGGCGTAAAGTTTTGGCAGGCCAACCAGGCCACGCTAGAGCGCGCCGAAAAAGAATACGGCGTGCCGATCGACATCATCGTCGGCATCATCGGCGTTGAGACCATCTATGGTCGCGACACCGGCAGCTTTCGGGTGCTGGATGCCCTGACAACACTGGCCTTTGACTTCCCAATCAGTCACCCGCGCGCCAAAGAACGCAGCGAATTTTTCAAAGGTGAAATCGAACAATTTTTGAGCCTGCAGAGCCGTCGCAGCGCAGACCCACTTGAGCCGCGCGGCAGCTTTGCAGGCGCCATGGGCATGCCGCAGTTCATGCCTTCTAGCGTTGCCAAGTACGCGGTTGACTTTGACGGCGACGGCACGATTGACCTGTGGAACAGCCCCTCCGATGTGATTGGCTCGGTTGCCAGCTACTTCAAGGCCTTCAACTGGCAGCCCGGCATGCCCACGCATTACACGGTGAGCTTTGACAAAACCCGGCTGGACATGGACGCCCTGATGGCGCCAGACATTCTGCCCACCTTCAGCATGGCCAGCTTCACCGCCAAAGGCGCTGTGCTGGACGGCCCGGCGCTGGCTCATTCAGGCCCACTGGCCCTGATCGAACTGCTCAATGGCCCCGACACGCCGCAGTACGTGGCAGGCACAGAAAACTTTTACGCCATCACCCGCTACAACTGGAGCAGCTACTACGCCATGGCGGGGATTGAACTAGGGCAGGCGGTGGCACGGGAAATGAAAAACCGCCCCTGAGTTGGCCGAGCCCATGAACCCGCTGAATCCGAAAAAACTGCTGCTGACCAAGTGGACGGCCGTCAAACCCATCTCTAAACAAAAGCACTTCCTAGTCAGCCGGGTGATTCAGCCTGACTTGCCCACTGACCCGGTCTTGTCGGTGGAAATTGAAGCTGTTTTCTCCAAGGTTGTGCAGGTGATTGCTTGGCGCGAGTTGCAAGACGAAAGTGTTTGGCGGCAGGGCTGGGTTTGAGCGGGTGCAGTCGAGGTGTCGTTTTAAACGACACCAACTTAAGGCATCAAACCAACACTCGCATGAGCACATCACGCTTTTGCTCCAGCGTGTAGCCAACTG
>CAMARI010000031.1 GCA_945860515.1 Polaromonas sp. YR568 | reverse complement strand
ACCGTGTAATTGATAAATCAAATAAAAACAACGAGGTAAGTCGTTGTTTTTAAAGGGGTTTTGGCTCCTCGACCTGGGCTCGAACCAGGGACCTACGGATTAACAGTCCGGTGCTCTACCAACTGAGCTATCGAGGAATACAGCCTAAGATTATAGCGTCCTTATTTGGCTTGTTATCGCCTAATCTCTCTGACCGCCGATTGCTTGATGAAAAAACCGCCACGCCCTTTGCCCTGGCTTGATGCTGGAGAAGCCTTTCCACCGGTCAGCCGCGCCTGGGGGCATGATGACCCTGCGCCTGGCTTGCTGGCGGCTGGTAGCACGCTGGATGTTGCCACGCTGGTGCAGGCGTACAGCCTGTGCATCTTCCCTTGGTACAGTGAAGGCCAGCCCACGCTATGGTGGAGCCCTAACCCGCGCATGGTACTGCAGACACAGCGCTTCAAATTGCATCGGTCGCTGCGTAAAACCCTTCAGCATTTTTTAAGAAATCCAGCGTGCGAAGTTCGGTTTGACACGGCCTTTTTTGACGTCATCAACGCCTGCGCCAGCAAGCCGCGTGATGGCCAGCCGGGGACGTGGATACTGCCCGAGATGATTGCGGCTTACTGTGCGCTGCACGCTGCAGGGCACGCGCACAGCGTTGAAACGTGGGTCGATGAGAAACTGGTCGGCGGGCTGTATTGCGTCAATTTAGGCGGTATGGTGTTTGGCGAGTCCATGTTTGCGCATGTGACGGATGCATCCAAAGTCGCGATGTGTGCGCTGGTAGCTTTTAGCCGCGCACAAGACGTCACGATGATTGATTGCCAGCAAAAGACCGGACATTTGGCATCGCTGGGGGCACAAGAAATAAGTCGCGACGAATTCACTGCGCATGTGACTCAGGTGATGACACGCCCTGCCCCCACTTGGCAATTTGAGCCCGTATACTGGCGTGAACTGATGCCTTTCAAGACGCTCAACACACCGTGACGCTGCTCAAAGACCTGCCGCTACAAACCCTGCAGTTTTACGCTACGGCCCCGTACCCGTGCAGCTATTTGCCGGCCAGACAGGCGCGCAGTCAGGTGGCCACGCCCAGCCACCTCATTCATAACGACGCCTACTCTGATCTGGTGGCCCGGGGCTTTCGGCGCAGTGGCATGTTTACCTACCGTCCCTACTGCGATGGTTGCCAAGCCTGTGTGCCGCTGCGGGTGCCGGTGCAAACATTTTTGCCCAACAAAAGCCAGCGCCGCGCAATGGCCAAGCACCAGAGCTTGTCGGTACGGGTGCTCAAACTCTGCTTTGCCACAGAGCATTACCAGTTGTATCTGCGCTACCAGAACGGCCGCCATGCGGGCGGTGGCATGGACAACGACAGCATTGACCAGTACACGCAGTTTTTGTTGCAAAGTCGGGTCAATTCACGCTTGGTTGAGTTCCGCGAGACGATGCCTGACGGCGAAGCGGGCGCGCTCAAAATGGTGTCGATCTTGGACGTTCTGGAAGACGGCATTTCAGCCGTGTACACGTTTTATGAGCCTGATGAGGCAGGCCGTAAAAACAGCTACGGCAGTTACGGCGTGCTGTGGCAAATTGAGCAAGCGGCCAAGCTGAATTTGCCTTATGTGTACCTGGGCTACTGGATCCATGAGAGCGCCAAAATGCGCTACAAAGCCGCCTTCAAGCCACACGAGCTGCGCGTGGATGGGTTATGGAAAAGCGTGAACCGGTAACGCTATCAGATGACAACTTGGTGGCTGATAATTTCATAGCGTAAAATTTATCGATGGCCAAATCCGAAAGTCTGTTACCTGTTAAACCTACAGTCCAGGTGATTGAGCGCATCTTCAGCTTGCTGGACATTTTGGCCAACCGCGAAGAGCCCATGTCGCTTAAAGAGATCAGCGAAAGGTCTGGCCTGCATGCATCAACTGCGCACCGCATCTTGAATGACCTGGCCACCGGCCGTTTTGTTGACCGTCCCGCCGCTGGCAGCTACCGGCTGGGCATGCGCCTGCTGGAGCTAGGCAACATGGTCAAAGCCCGCCTGAATGTGCGGGATGCCGCCCTGGCCCCCATGCGTGAGCTGCACAAGCTGACCCAGCAACCCGTGAACCTGAGCATGCGCCAGGGCGACGAAATCATTTACGTGGAGCGTGCCTACAGCGAGCGCTCGGGAATGCAGGTGGTGCGCGCCATTGGCGGGCGGGCGCCGCTCCATTTGACATCGGTCGGCAAGCTGTTTTTGGCGTTTGACGACCCGCAGCGCCTGCGCAGCTATGCCACCCGCACCGGCTTGGCGGGCCAGACGCGCAACTCGATCACGCAGTTGCCGATACTGGAGCGCGAGCTGTCCAAAGCGCGGCAATATGGTATTGCCAGGGACAACGAGGAGCTAGAACTGGGCGTGCGCTGCATGGCGGCAGGCATTTATGACGACCAGAACGCCTTGGTAGCGGGTTTGTCGATTTCGGCGCCAGCCGACAGGCTGGAAGAGCACTGGCTGCCCAAGCTGCAGGCTACAGCCAATGAGATTTCAGCAGCCTTGGGCTATAAGACACGTTAAAAACCTACTTGTAAGTAGTTCAAACGCACTACTCAGGTGCGTAACCGACTTCTATATTGATAGCGAAAAAGTTTTCAACCTAGCCGCTGATCGGTTTGACTGTTGTACTGATGTTGATTTTTCGGTCACCGGCGACGGGGTTTGACTCCACCCAGCGGCGCACGCGCTCGGCATCGCCCAGACGGCTCAGTTTGCCTGCGGAGTCCAGAAACACCATGATCAGTTTACGACCTGCGATTTTGGTTTGCATCACCAGGCACTGCCCCGCTTCAGAGATGTAGCCGGTCTTTTGCAGACCGATGTCCCATTCTGGGTTTTTGGTCAAACGATTGGTGTTGTTGTATTGCAATGTGCGGCGACCCACAGCCACCTGGTAGCCGGAGGAGGTGGTCAGTTCGCGCAGCAAAGGGTCAGCATGAGCAGCATTGACCAAAGTGGCCAGGTCTTGGGCGCTGGACTGATTGCGGCTGGACAGGCCAGTGGGTTCGACATAGCTGGTGTCCGTCATGCCCAGCAGCTTGGCTTTGGCGTTCATCAGGCTCACAAACACAGACATGCCGCCTGGATAAGTCCGACCCAGCGCATGAGCGGCGCGGTTTTCGCTAGACATCAGCGCCAGGTGCAGCATGTCACCGCGAGACAGCGATGTCCCCACCTTCAAACGGGAGCTGCTGCCTTTTTCGGTGTCTACATCGTCCTGAGTGACGGTTATCATTTCGTCCACGGGCAGCTTGGCACCGCTGATGATCACTCCGGTCATGAGTTTGGTCAGCGAGGCAATCGGTAACACGGCGGTTTGGTTTTTGCTGAACAGCACTTCGCGGGTGTCTTGGTCAATCACCAGTGCCACGCTGGATTTGAGGTCGAGGGCATCCGCGGCGCCATGCAAGCCAGCAACCTGGCCAAAAGACGGCTTGGGCGGTGCTGAAGCGCGAACTACCGGCTTGCGCTTGACGCCCGTTCCAACCCGGGCTGTCTTGCGGCTTGACACCACTTTCTTGGCGCTGGCAGGTTTCGTCAACTGCTGTTTGCTGCCCTCACGCTTGACGGTCTGGGCCTGGGCCTGCGCGCCCAAAGTGGCCAGGGCCGCGAACAAAACCACACATCCAGCTGTTTTTGACAACCGGTTCAATATTTGCTTATGCATTGTGGTGAGCTTGGCTTGAGGTTGCAATCATTAGCATAGCTGGAGTTTATACAAAATGAAAAAGTCACGCAATATCAAAAACTTACGTGACTCTTCTAAAAACCAGCTTAATTGTTGTCTAAATAATGAATTAACTCGTCAGAAATACAGGTGACCACCTTAACTCGTTGAATTTAAACAATAATTTTCACACCCAAGTGCGCTAGCCTTGTGCAGCTACCCGATCAGCTTTACTTTGCAATTTGTTCAAAGCGCTCAGGTAAGCCTTGGCCGATGCCACCACGATGTCGGGGTCAGACCCCACCCCATTGACCACACGGCCGCTATTTTGCAAGCGCACAGTGACTTCGCCCTGGCTCTCTGTCGACCCGCTGATGGCGTTGACCGAGTAAAGCACCATTTCCGCACCGCTTTTAACGTGTGATTCGATGGCTTTGAGGGAGGCATCTACCGGCCCGTTTCCGCTGGAGCTGCCTTTGACTTCCTTGCCCAGCACGGTAAACACAATGCTGGCTTGCGGGCGTTCGCCGGTTTCGCTGTGCTGCGACAGCGAAACAAACGCGTATTGCTCAGCTGCGTGGGACACGCTTTCATCGCTGACCAGCGCCAGAATGTCTTCGTCAAAAATATCGCTTTTGCGGTCAGCCAGCTCTTTGAACCTGGAGAACGCGCTGTTGATCTCGGCTTCGCTCTCCATCGACACGCCAAGTTCGTGCAAGCGCTGCTTGAACGCATTGCGGCCACTGAGCTTGCCCAGCACGATTTTGTTGGCCGACCAGCCCACGTCTTCGGCGCGCATGATCTCGTAGGTGTCACGTGCCTTGAGCACACCATCCTGATGAATGCCGCTGGCATGCGCAAAGGCATTCGCGCCGACCACCGCCTTGTTGGGCTGCACCACAAACCCGGTGGTCTGGCTGACCATACGGCTGGTGGCCAAAATATGTTTGGCGTCGATGTTCAAGTCCAGATTGAAATAGTCTTTGCGGGTTTTGACCGCCATGACGATTTCTTCCAGGCTGCAATTGCCGGCGCGCTCGCCCAGGCCGTTGATGGTGCATTCCACCTGCCGCGCACCGCCAATCGTCACGCCAGCCAGAGAGTTGGCCACCGCCATGCCCAAATCGTTATGGCAGTGCACTGACCACACGGCTTTGTCGCTGTTGGGAATGCGTTCACGCAGGTTTTTGATGAAGTTGCCGTACAGCTCGGGGATGGCGTAGCCCACCGTGTCGGGCACATTGATGGTGGTCGCACCTTCAGCAATCACAGCTTCGAGTACACGGCACAAAAAGTCGGGGTCAGACCGGTAGCCATCTTCGGGGCTGAACTCAATGTCGCCCATCAGGTTGCGCGCGAACCGGGTGGAGAGTCTGGCCTGTTCATAGACTTCGTCTGGGGTCATACGCAGCTTTTTTTCCATGTGGAGTGCGCTGGTAGCCAGGAACAAATGCAAGCGGCCTGATGCGGCTGGCTTCAGGGCTTCGGCCGCACGGGAGATATCGCGGTCGTTGGCCCGGGCCAATGAACAGACAGTCGAGTCCTTGATCACTGCAGCAATTGATTTGACGCATTCAAAGTCACCGTTCGAGCTGGCGGCAAAACCAGCCTCAATGACATCAACCTTCAGGCGCTCCAGCTGGCGCGCAATGCGCAGCTTTTCGTCGCGCGTCATCGAGGCGCCGGGCGATTGCTCGCCGTCACGCAAGGTGGTGTCGAAAATAATGAGTTTGTCAGCCATGAAATTCTCCGAAAAAAATCAAATCAAAAAACCAGCAATCCCAAAACAAAACGGCCCGTTGCTGGTGCAAACGGGCCGTTGGAAATGAGCTTGAACGAAATATTTTCCCGTGCGCTACCTCTTCCACCCGTCGGCAGATAGAAGTAGTAGTAGCGAAATTCGATTCATGGTTTCGAATATATCACAGCTTGTGTCAGAAGGCTTACTTGTGCAAGCCGCGCTCTTCAGGCTCATCAAGCGACGTGGCAATCACACTGGTTTGCTGACCCTTAGCACGGCGCCAGGCGTGCACCGCGTAACCCGACAAACCATAAGCGATGAAAAACGCAAACACCATGACGGGTGGATGCAGGCCAACGACGCCGATGCCCAGAGCGATCAACACAATCACGGCAAAAGGCACACTCTTTTTCATCTGAATGTCTTTGAAGCTGTAAAACGGCGCGTTGGTCACCATCGTCAGGCCCGAATAAAGGGTCAAGATGAACATCAGCCACGGGATCTGCAGACCGAAGAGTCCCAAGTCGAGCAGGCCCGTACCGGTGTAGTCAGCATCGTTCAGCAGCCAGATAAAGCCCGCCACCAGAGCAGCGGCCGCAGGTGAAGGCAAGCCCTGAAAAAATCGCTTGTCCACCACGGCGGTATTGACGTTAAAACGGGCAAGCCGCAGCGCGGCACAAGCGCAATAGACAAAAGCAGCCACCCAGCCCCAGCGGCCCAGCGTGCTCAGGCTCCACTCGTAAGCAATCAGCGCGGGTGCCGCACCAAAAGACACCATGTCTGCCAGTGAATCCATCTGCTCGCCGAATGCGCTTTGCGTGTTGGTCATGCGGGCAATGCGGCCGTCAAGGCTGTCCAGAATCATCGCGCTGAACACGCCAATGGCAGCCTGGTCAAAGCTGCCATCCATGGCCATCACGATGGCGTAAAACCCGCCGAAGAGCCCGCCCAGCGTGAACAGATTGGGCAAGATGTAAATTCCTTTGCGGCGCTTGCGCACCAGCATCTCCGGGTGCTTGTCCGATTGCGATGTGGATGCCTGTTCGCCATCGTGCATACAAATTCTCCTGAAACTGTGACCTAGGATAACAAACTACTGTGCCGTAAAAATCAAAAAGCCGCGCAAGATCCATGCGCGGCTTTTTGAAGGACAAAACCGTGAGGTTGCACGGCTTCATCGTACGGCTTAGTTACGCGTCTGGTCCACCAGCTTGTTCTTGGCGATCCAGGGCATCATGGCGCGCAACTGGCTACCGACTTTTTCAATCGAATGTTCGGCTGTCAGGCGGCGGCGGGCGGTCATGCTCGGGTAGTTTGTGCGACCTTCAAGAATGAACATCTTGGCGTATTCACCGGTCTGGATGCGCTTGAGGGCTGCGCGCATCGCCACGCGTGATTGCTCGTTGATGATTTCTGGGCCGGTGACGTACTCGCCATATTCAGCATTGTTGCTGATCGAGTAGTTCATGTTGGCAATACCGCCTTCGTAGATCAGATCGACGATGAGTTTGAGCTCATGCAGGCATTCAAAGTAAGCCATTTCTGGCGCGTAGCCGGCTTCAACCAGCGTCTCGTAACCCATTTTGATAAGTTCAACCGCACCACCGCACAGCACGGCCTGCTCGCCAAACAGGTCAGTCTCGGTTTCTTCCTTGAAGTTGGTTTCAATGATGCCGGCCTTGCCGCCACCATTGGCCATGGCGTAGCTGAGCGCCAGGTCGCGGGCCTTGCCCGATTTGTCTTGATGAATGGCAACCAGGTGCGGCACGCCGCCACCCTGGGTGTAGGTGTTTCGCACGGTGTGGCCGGGGGCCTTAGGCGCGACCATCCACACGTCCAGGTCGGCACGCGGCACGACCTGGTTGTAATGAACGTTAAAACCATGGGCAAACACGAGAGACGCGCCCTGTTTGGCATGCGGCTCAACATTGTTTTTATACACGCCAGCGATGTCTTCGTCGGGCAGCAAAATCATGACCACGTCAGCGGCTTTGACAGCGTCGTTGACTTCATGCACCGACAAACCAGCCTTCACAGCTTTGTCCCAAGACGCGCCGCCTTTGCGCAGACCAACAACGATTTTCACGCCACTGTCGTTCAAGTTTTGTGCATGGGCATGGCCCTGGCTGCCGTAGCCGATGATCGCTACCGTTTTGCCTTTGATCAGGCTCAGGTCGCAGTCTTTGTCGTAATAAACTTTCATCTTTTTTCTCCTGGTTGTAAATTCAAATTCAAACTCTGAGGATCCGCTCACCGCGCCCAATGCCACTGGATCCAGTCCGTACCGTCTCCAAAATGGCGCTGCGATCGATGGCTTCCAGAAACGCATCGTTTTTGTGCTGGTCGCCGGTCAGCTCAATCGTGTAACTTTTTTCAGTCACATCAATCACTCGACCGCGAAATATATCAGCCATGCGCTTCATCTCTTCGCGCTCTTTGCCCACAGCGCGCACTTTGACCATCATCAGTTCGCGCTCGGTGTAAGCGCCTTCGGTCAAGTCCACCACCTTAACCACTTCAATCAGGCGGTTCAGGTGCTTGGTGATCTGCTCGATCACGTCGTCCGAACCGCTCGTCTGAATCGTCATGCGGGACAGTGTGGGGTCTTCAGTCGGGGCGACCGTCAGGCTTTCGATGTTGTAGCCACGGGCTGAAAACAACCCGACCACGCGGGACAGCGCGCCGGGTTCGTTTTCCAGTAAAACTGCAATGATATGTTTCATACATCTGGACTCTTCATTTCGGCTGCCCTCCCCTGCACACGGTAATGCGCAGGCTTGGCAAACAATAGATTCGTCAGTTAAAGGTTAAAGGTAAGAGGGAATTTTGCTACTTATTCCGGAGCTGCTCGTGCACGTCTTTATTGGTCTGCAGCCAAAAAATCCACCAAATAAAACCATCTTAAAGGTCTTCAGCTCCCAAAAGCATCTCGTTGATGCCCTTGCCGGCCTGCACCATCGGAAAGACGTTTTCTGTTGGGTCGGTGCGGAAGTCCATGAACACCGTCCGGTCCTTCAGCTTGCGCGCCTCGCGCAGCGCGGGCTCAACATCAGCCGGCTTTTCAATCAACATGCCGACGTGGCCATAGGCCTCGGCCAGCTTCACGAAGTCGGGCAGCGCATCCATGTAGCTGTGGCTGTAACGGCCTTCATAGTCCAGTTCCTGCCACTGGCGCACCATGCCCAAGTAGCGGTTGTTCAGCGATACGATTTTGACTGGCGTGTTGTATTGCAGACAGGTGGAAAGCTCTTGAATGCACATTTGGATCGAGCCTTCGCCGGTGATGCAAAACACCTCGGACTCAGGCTTGGCCAATTTGATACCCATGGCATACGGCAGACCGACGCCCATGGTTCCCAGCCCGCCAGAATTGATCCAGCGGCGTGGCTCGTCAAACTTGTAGTACTGTGCGGCCCACATCTGATGCTGACCCACATCTGACGTGATGTAGGCGTCGGCATCTTTGGTCATGTCCCACAAGGTTTGCACCACGTATTGTGGTTTGATGGTGCTACCGTCGCCCATGCTGTACTTCATGCAGTCGCGTTTGCGCCAGCCGTCGATCGTGCTCCACCATCCACCCAGTGCGCCAGCATCAGGTTTGAGACCCGATTCCCTGATCATCGCAATCAGCTCGGTTAACACGTCCTTGACATCGCCAACGATGGGGATGTCCACCTTGACGCGCTTGGAAATGCTGGACGGGTCGATGTCGATATGAATGATCTTGCGTTCGTTTTGCGCAAAGTGCTTGGGGTTGCCAATCACCCGGTCGTCGAAGCGGGCACCGACAGCCAGCAACACGTCGCAGTTTTGCATCGCGTTGTTGGCTTCATAAGTACCGTGCATGCCCAGCATACCCAGGAATTTTTTATCGCTGGCCGGGTACGCACCCAAACCCATCAGCGTGTTAGTGCAGGGGTAGCCCAGCATGTCGACCAACGTGCGCAGTTCGGCTGAGGCATTGCTCAACAACACGCCGCCGCCGGTATAAATGTACGGCCGCTTGGCTGCCATCAGCAACTGAAGGGCCTTACGGATTTGCCCACCGTGGCCTTTGCGTGACGGGTTGTAGCTGCGCATTTCAACCGTTGAGGGGTAGCCTGCGTAGGGTGCCTTGTTGAACGACACGTCTTTCGGAATGTCGACCACCACCGGGCCGGGACGACCGCTGCGGGCGATATGAAAGGCTTTTTTCATCGTCTCAGCAACGTGTTTGGCGTCTTTGATCAAAAAGTTGTGCTTGACGATGGGCCGGGTGATACCGACCGTGTCGCATTCCTGAAAGGCATCAAGGCCAATGGCATGAGTGGGCACCTGACCAGTGATGATGACCATGGGAATGCTGTCCATGTAAGCGGTGGCAATCCCGGTGATGGCATTTGTAACACCGGGGCCAGACGTGACCAGCGCTACGCCAACGTCGCCTGTGGCACGGGCGTAGCCGTCAGCTGCGTGCACTGCGGCTTGCTCATGGCGCACCAGAACGTGCTCGATGGTGTTCTGTTTGTAAAACGCGTCGTAAATGTGCAATACCGCACCGCCGGGGTAGCCCCAGATGTATTTGACGTTTTCAGCTTGCAGAGATTTGACAAGAATTTCCGCGCCGCGAAGATCTTGAACGCTTGAATGTGATTGTGCAGCCACTGCTGCAGCGGAAGCGAGTTCCGCTTTTGTGATTTCCATGATGAACCTTTGTGAATTTCTCTAACGAAATACCTTGGGTGCCTTTTCGCTGTCTCTTGTGGAGCAGTGTCAAGACTTGAGGCCAAAACCATAAGCAGAATCATCATCCGCCGAGTTGTGACCCGTTTGCCGCTTGAATTGCGAGGCTTATTATGACATTTCATTCGGCGGCACTGCGCCGATCCAGTCGAAAGCAAAAAACTCGCAAGCCAGCGGTGCGATAATTTTGGCTGGCATCCAAAACAATCAAAGTGCTGGACAAACCCGGAACCACCTACCGTTGGCAACTGAACAAGAACTCTCTGACTTCCTGAAAAGCGTCGAGAAGCGCGCCTTTAAGCGCAGTTTGTACCACACGCGTGACGAGGAAGCTGCGCTGGATATTGTTCAGGACAGCATGATGAAACTCGCCCAAAGTTACGGCGACAAGCCATTGGCCGAACTGCCCATGCTGTTTCAGAGGATTTTGTCCAACACCACCCTGGACTGGTTCAGGCGACGCAAGACGCGAAATGCCCTGTTTTCAAATATGAGCGATTTCGAATCTGCCGGAGATGACGGAGATTTCGATATTCTTGAAACTTTAGAGCTCCAAACCAACTCTGAAGGAACTGAAAGTGCCCAGGAAGCCACAGAACGGGCCCAAATATTGCGTGAGATTGAAGTAGAAATAAAGCTTTTGCCAGGCCGTCAACGAGAAGCCTTCCTGATGCGTTACTGGGAGGAAATGGATGTGGCAGAAACGGCCCTTGCCATGGGCTGCTCGGAAGGAAGTGTGAAAACACACTGCTCCCGCGCCGTTGCAGCACTAAGCAAAGCGTTAAATGCCAAAGGATTGAAACTATGACTAATTCACCACAAAACAGGGAAGACATTCTGCAAGACCGTTTTGCACTCAAAGCCACGTCTTACCTGTCTGCAGGCGCATCTGACCTGCCTTATGATATTTCCGAGCGTCTGCGTGCTGCCCGTGTTCAAGCTATTGCCAAACGTAAGATTGCTTCCGTTCAGACGGCTGGCAGCAGTATTAACGTCGGCGGCGGTACTGCGGCCTTGTCATGGGGAACCCCTGACGGCCTCGGTTGGTGGGGCCGGATCGGCTCTGTCATGCCATTGATCGCGTTGGTCGTTGGTTTACTGACCATCAACTCGGTGCAAAACGACAACCGCGCCCAGGAAGTCGCTGAAGTCGATGCCGCTTTGCTGACGGACGACTTGCCGCCTGCTGCGTTTTCTGACCCTGGTTTTGTGCAGTTCTTAAAAACCAGCCGTTAAGGCACTGCGACACAGCTGCCGCGCGCTTTTCACCTGCCCGTTTTGAATGCTTTTTGCCCTGACATGACGATTCACCTGACGAGAACGCTTGCAGTTTTTAGCCTGATCCTTGCGCCAATCGTGGCATTTGCTCAGTCGCCTGCTGTTACTGTAGCACCACAGCCAGCAGCCAGCAAATCAGCCACGAGGATTGTGGTGTCAAAACCAGCTTGGTCAGAGTTGACGCCCCCACAACAGCAGGCTCTGAAACCATTGGCGGCTACCTGGAACAGCATCAGCGAACCGCAAAAGCGCAAATGGCTTGAGGTTTCTAAAAACTATCCAGCCTTGCCACCAGCAGGTCAGGCCACTATGCACAGCCGCATGAACGAGTGGGTGGCGATGAGCCCACAAGACCGTGCCGCCGCCCGGCTGAACTTTGCCAAGACCAAAGAGCTGTCAAAGCAACTTACGGCCGACGAAAAGAAGGCCAAGTGGGAAACCTATCAGGCCCTGAGCCCTGAAGAAAAAGCAAAAATGGCCGCAAAAGGCAGCCCCAAGCCCACAGGTGCGGCAACGGCCGTCAAACCTGTACCCACGCAAAAGCTGGCCGTCACGCCCAAAAACCTGCCGCCCCAACCCAAAGTACCGGCTAGCGCATCTGCCACCACGACGGGTGAGACGGCAATGGGCGCCACCTCGCCAGCTGGCAAACCCAACTGATCGTGCCCCAGATGAGCGTCCCCTCGATACCCAGGCGGATGGCC
Source organism: Polaromonas sp. YR568 (assembly GCA_945860515.1). Classification (GTDB taxonomy): domain Bacteria; phylum Pseudomonadota; class Gammaproteobacteria; order Burkholderiales; family Burkholderiaceae_C; genus Polaromonas. Next base: position 8,825 of record CAMARI010000031.1, on the reverse strand, counting down.
TGCTGGGCCTATGAAGGCCTGCTGATGTTTGGCGTGGTCTTTCTGGCCGGCTACCTGTTCGGCACGCTCAGCCAAACCCGCAATGCGCTGGACAATCGCCATGCCCTGCAGGGCTTTTTGTTCATTGTTTTTGGCATTTACTTTGTCTGGTTTTGGTCCAAAGGTCAAAGCTTGGCCATGAAAACCTGGGATATCCGCGTGGTGGACAACCAAGGCCAGCCCATCACACAAGCTCGTGCCTTGGCTCGCTACACCCTGAGCTGGCTGTGGTTTTTACCGCCGCTGGGCGTCAGTTGGTCGCTGGGCTTGCCAGCCAAGGAAGGGGCAGTGATCACCTTGGGCTGGGTGGCGGTTTGGGCCGTGCTGGCCCGTTTTCATCCGCGAAAACAGTTTTGGCATGATGCGCTTGCCGGTACGCAACTGATCAACTGGAAAGCGCCTGAAAGCCCAAAACGGCTAGCGCGCATGGCCAAGCCGAAGCAAAGCTAGCCGCAGTTGTCACAAAGCTGCAAGACAATACGTGTCATGCTTGAACCAACACACGCTGTCAATCCTCAAAAAGCTCGCAAAGGCTTAAACCGAGTCTGGCACGCCCTGGGCTACTCGCTTGCCGGACTGCGTGCCGGCTGGCATGAGACCGCCTTTCGCCAGGAGGCCATCGCGTCGGTGCTGCTGCTGCCAACTACGTTTTGGCTCGGTCGCAGCTGGGTTGAAAGCGTGTTACTGGCTGGGACGGTTGTTCTGGTCATGATTGTTGAGCTGCTGAACACCGGCATCGAGACCGCGATTGACCGCATTGGGCCAGAGTGGCATGACCTGTCCAAGCGCGCAAAGGACATGGGCAGTGCAGCGGTTTTGTTGAGCCTGCTGCTTTGTGCGACAACCTGGTGCCTGGCCATTTTTCAAAGACTGACGACGTGAGCACAGCTGCTTTTTCAATCTGCGTGTATTGTGGTTCTCGCCCCGGCCATCACCCCGAATTTACCGCCGTAGCAACACAAGTCGGTAGCTGGATCGGTACGCACGGCGGCCAGCTGGTGTATGGCGGCGGCCGCAATGGGCTGATGGGCACCGTGGCCGACGCAACACTGGCTTCAGGTGGCCGCGTGATTGGCATCATCCCCAAAGCGCTGGTAGACAGGGAGCATGCGCATCTTGGCTGCACCGAGCTGCATGTGGTGGATACGATGCACGAGCGCAAGCGCATGATGGCCGAGCATGCAGATGCCTTTTTGGCGCTGCCGGGGGGGATTGGTACCCTCGAAGAATTTTTTGAAGTCTGGACCTGGCGGCAACTGGGCTACCACGACAAGCCTGTAGGCCTGCTCAATATGAACAGCTATTACGACCAGTTGCTGGCGTTTTTAGGCAGCTCTGTCAAAGAGGGCTTCATGTCAGAAGGGCTGATGCCGTTGATCAGCGTAGACACGCAGGCAGAACCCTTGCTTGAAAGTCTGGTGCAGGCGGCTGGTTTGACAAACAACAGCCAGCGGTTGGACCAGATTTAAACCGCTGCAGCTTCAGACACCGGCGTCATTTAGACAGCTGCATCATCCTGCTCGCCGGTGCGGATGCGCACCGTGTGCTCCACACTGGTGATGAAAATCTTGCCGTCACCAATCTTGCCGGTGCGTGCCGCACGAACAATGGCTTCTACGCATCGGTCAACCTCAGATGCTTTGACCACGACTTCAATCTTGACCTTGGGCAAAAAGTCCACGACGTACTCGGCGCCCCGGTAAAGCTCGGTGTGGCCCTTTTGCCGGCCGAAACCCTTGACTTCGGTCACAGTCAAGCCGGTCACGCCGCAATCGGCCAGCGCCTCACGGACTTCTTCGAGTTTGAAAGGTTTAAGGATGGCTGTGATTTGCTTCACGGTTGTATCTCCATTATTTGTAAGCATCAAGAACGAAACTTGTTGGTGATAGGGTAGCGCCAATCCTTGCCGAAACTCCTGTGAGTAACCCGGATGCCCACCGGCGCCTGTCGCCGCTTGTACTCGTTGATTCTGATGAGTCGTGTGACGCGTTCAACCACCGCGCGGTCAAAGCCGGCGGCAATGATGGCCTCGATGCTTTCATCGTTTTCCATGTAGCGCTCCAGGATCGCGTCCAGAACGTCGTAAGGCGGCAGGCTGTCCTGATCGGTTTGGTCGGCTTTGAGCTCGGCGCTCGGTGGCCGGGTGATGATGCGTTCGGGGATCGGGCTTTGGCCTGTACCGTACGGGTCATGGGCATTGCGCCAATGCGCCAGCCTGAAGACGGTCGTTTTGGCCAGGTCCTTGATCACTGCAAAGCCGCCTGCCATGTCGCCGTACAGGGTGCAGTAGCCGGTGGCCATTTCGCTCTTGTTGCCGGTCGTCAGGACGATGGATCCAAACTTGTTGGACAAGGCCATCAGCAAGGTGCCGCGAATCCGCGCCTGAATGTTCTCTTCTGTCGTGTCTTCCGCTCGGCCCTCGAAGTCGCTGGCCAGAGATGCCTTGAAGGCCTCAAACTCCGGAATGATGGATATCTCGTCGTAGCGCACCTTCATGCGCTCGGCCATTTCACGCGCGTCAATCCATGAGATGTCTGCCGTGTAAGGCGACGGCATCATCACCGTGCGCACTTTGTTTGAGCCGATGGCGTCCACCGCAATCGCCAGCACCAAGGCCGAATCAATACCCCCCGACAGCCCCAGCAGTGCACCCGGAAAACCGTTTTTCCCCAAATAGTCGCGCACGCCCAGCACCAGCGCGTCCCATAGGTCAGCGTCGCCGGTTTGTTCGGCGTGAATGGTAGACGTTATATTCGCTATTATTTCAGGAGCATATTGTGCATGTATCTGTTTGGTCAGAGGCTGATTTGATGTATTTTTTGGAGCCTGTTCGGCCATTTCGACGCTGACTTCAAACAGATCTTCCTTGAAACTGGGCGCACGCCCGGCCAAAGCGCCATCGGGCAGCAGCGCAAACGAGCGGCCCTCAAAAACTATCTCGTCCTGCCCCCCCACCAGATGCGCATATACCAGCGGCAGACTCACCGCCTGGGCGCGGTGCTGCATCATGCGTTCACGCTCTGCACCCTTGCCCATGTGAAATGGCGAGGCGTTGATGACGACCAGCAATTCCGCCCCAGCATCTTTGGCGTCCTGGGCAGGCGTGTCAAACCAGGCGTCTTCACAAATCAGCAGCCCAACCTTCACACCTTCGGCGTCAAACACGCACGCGCTGTTGCCAGGCCTGAAGTAACGCCGTTCGTCAAACACCTGGTAGTTGGGCAACTCACGCTTGGCATAGGTGCCGATGACCACGCCTTCACGCAAAACGCGTGCGGCATTCTGGCGGTGCTGTATGGTCACGCTTTTGGTGCGCAAGCCGTCGCCCGCTGCCAATGGCGTGCCAACCACAACCGTCAAGCCCTTTAACCCGGCCAGCGCATGGGCCACCTGATTCACGGCATCATCACACGCTTGAATAAACGAGGCGCGTAAAAACAGGTCTTCGGCGGCGTAGCCACAGATAGCAAGTTCAGGCGTGACGACCAGGCGGGCGCCCTTGGCGTACGCTGTGCTGGCTGCATCGATGATTTTTCGCGCATTGCCGGCGAGGTCGCCCACGCAATAATTGAGCTGCAAAACGCAGATTTTCAGTAGCATTATTTAAATTAAAAACAGTCTGATGAACAAGAAAATTGATTATGTCATTCGCGTGCTGGCCTCGCCGCTGGAGGTGAATGGCGCGGACTGGAATTCGCTTTTGGCCCTGCAGTCGCCCGACGGCGCGCCAAACCCATTCATGCGGCACGAATACCTGGCCGCCATGTTTGAGAGTGGCAGCGCCACAGCCAAGACTGGCTGGACACCGAGTTTTATCACTCTGTGGCAAGGCCAGACGCTGGCCGCTGGGTGCGCGCTGTACCTGAAAGACCATTCTTACGGCGAATACGTGTTTGACCACGCCTGGGCCAACGCCTACCACCAGCACGGCCTGCCTTATTACCCCAAGGCACTGGTCGCGCCGCCGTTCACGCCCGTCCCCGGCCCGCGACTGCTGGCGCGCAGCGCTGCCGAGCGCCTATTGTTGGTCAAGGCCTTGATCGCCTGGTGCGAGGAAGAAAAGCTGTCATCGCTGCATTTGCTGTTTTCCTCAGACGAGGACATCAAAGCGTGCGAAGAAGCCGGGATGCTGCTTCGGCACACCGTTCAATTCCATTGGTCAAACACAGCATCACCCTACAAAAGCTTCGACGACTTTTTAATGTCGTTAGCTCAGGAAAAGCGTAAAAAAATCCGCCAGGAACGCAAAAAGGTTTCAGAGGCCGGCATTACTTTCCGCTGGGCGCTGGGCAAGGACATCAGCACCGAAGACTGGGACTTTTTCTACCGCTGCTACGAACGCACCTATTACGAACACGGCAACGCGCCCTACCTGAGCCGAGACTTCTTTCAGCGCATGCAGAACACCATGCCCGAGAACTGGCTGATGTTTGTCGCAGAGCACGGTGAAGGCGAAAACAGGCAAAACATTGCTACAAGTTTAATAGCTGTGAATGTAGCCTCCACGATCGGTTCTGAGGTTTTGACTGCCTACGGTCGCTATTGGGGCGCCTTGGCGCGGGTGGACTGCCTGCACTTTGAAGCCTGCTACTACCAGCCACTGCAATGGTGCATTGAGCATGGCGTGGCGAGCTTTTAAGGCGGCGCGCAGGGTGAACACAAAATGGCACGCGCGCTGCTGCCCGTCAAAACCACCAGCGCCCATTGGCTGGCGCATCCGTCTTTTGCCGATGCGGTCGAGCGCTTTTTAGAGCGCGAAGGCTCCGGCATCAACAACTATGTGCAAGAGCTGGAAAGTCGCAGCCCTTTCAGGCAGACTTGAGCACTTGCCATGAACCACCACATATTGCTCAACCAGACAGCTTGTGAGCAGGCGCGCCAGATCAACGCGAAGACCCTCAGTGCACAAAGCTTGCTCAGCCAGCAGCAAGATGCGATTGCAGAGCTCAACCCCACCATCAATGCATTTGTACAAGTCAGCAAGGCTGTTGCGTCTGACGAATTACCTGAAATGTCTGCCTTGGCTGGCAGCACGTTTGCCGTCAAAGACAACATCGATGTGCAAGGCATACCGACACATGGCGGCATGCGTGCCCTGCATGCGCAACCCGCTGCGCAAGATGCCTCCGTTGTCGCGCGGCTCAAAGCAGCAGGCATGGTGTGCCTGGGCAAGCTCAACATGCACGCGATGGCGCTGGGTGCCACCAACTACAACACCGACTTTGGCAACTGCTACAACCCGGTACGCGCAGGCTACACGCCGGGCGGCTCCAGCGGCGGCTCAGCGGCGGCGGTAGCTGCTGGTCTATGCGGCCTTGCGCTGGGCACCGACACGCTGGGCTCCGTGCGCATACCGGCAGCCTACTGCGGGGTGGTGGGTTTCAAACCCAGCTTCGGCGCGCTGCCGACAGACGGCGTGATACCGCTGTCGCGCCTGCTCGACCATGTCGGCATCTTGGCGCGCGGGGTTGAAGATGTCATCGCCGCCTTTGCCGCCATGACAGGCAGCAAACAGGTCACTTCTGCCCATCTACCAAGCTCGCCAGGCTCGTCAATCTTGAATCTGGCCCTGCCTGCCGATCTGGATGAGCTCGGTCTGACGGATGAGGTACGCCATGCTTTTGAGCAGGGCTCACAGCGCCTGCAACGGGCCGGCCACATCTTGCATCCGGTTGACTTCAGCGACTGCGGCTTTGCCGCCATGCGCAAAGCGGGGCTTTTCTTATGTGAGGCTGAGTTGCGCGACACGCTGTCGCAAACGCTGCAATCGCACCGGGGCGACATGCCCCCAGACCTGCTGGGCATGCTCGACTTCATCAGCCAGCGCAGCGCGCAAGACATTGGCCGCGCAGTCTCCACCTTGGTGCGAGGTGGCCAGTTTTTGACGCAGCGCACATCAGCGTTTGACGCACTTTTGTTGCCGACCACACCCCACACCGCGTTTGATATGCAAGCTGCCGTCCCGCACAACCAGGCCGATCTGACCGCGATGGCCAATATGTCGGGCGCACCTGCCATCAGCCTGCCCCTGCCTGTAGCGCCCGGTGCTTTGCCGGTTGGCTTGCAAGTCGTAGGGCATCGCGGCCATGACGCGCAGCTGCTGGCCATCGCACATGCTGTGGAAAAAGCCCTGCTTTAAAACCTGGCGGCCCAAAACAGGCCCTCAACCAAAGCAAACGCAATACCAAAAAATAAGCGGGACGACGGGCGATGGCACGGGTTGATATTTCCAGACCCTGCGCGACCCTGAAGACAGGCTATGCTTGCAGTTGCTTCACGCGGACCGGACTGCGTGGCATTATCTGAAGAGACCCAAGCCATGAGTATTTCACCGCGCTCGCAAAGCGACGAACCGCTGGCAGGTCACGCCTACCCTTTGCTCTATAACGTGGTGTACTGTAGCCGGGCTGCAGAAGGCATCGATGATGCAGCCGTTGCTCGGATTATTGAAACATCACGCCGCTGGAACCCTGCTCAAGGCATCACTGGCCTGCTGGTGTTTGGCAGTGGCATCTTTTTTCAATGGCTTGAGGGTCCGCGCGACAACGTCACGCAGCTGATGGCCAATTTGAAGAAAGACCCGCGTCACCAGGACGTTGTGCCGCTCAGCGCGGTTGAAGAAGTGCGTGAACGACTTTTTCCCGACTGGGACATGGAGCTGGTGACTGGCGACGACATTCGCGATGTGCTGGTCGACGCGATGGACAACGCCAAAGACGCCAACAATATCAAGGCACTGGCGTCGTTGCTAACCCAGCTAGACGCAGGCCAGATAGGCGGCTTGGGGCAGTCAGCTTAAAAATTTGAGCGCTATTTTTTTAACAGCTGCTAGTCCAATTGATTATTGGCCTAAAACTTTAAAAACCCCTTGAAAATATCAAAAAAGCGCCGCAAGAGGCGCTTTTTTTACTTTGAAGCGACCAAACTGGCCTGGTAATTGGTAATGCCATCGGTGATTTCTTTTTTAGCAGCATCCGGACCTTCCCAGCCACTGATCTTGACCCACTTGCCTTCTTCCAGGTCTTTGTAGTGTTCAAAGAAATGGGCGATCGTCTTCAGACGCAGCGGGTTCATGTCCTCTGGCTTCTTCCATTGGCTGTAGAGTGAACATTTCTTGTCAATCGGCACCGCCAGGACCTTGCCGTCTTCGCCAGCTTCATCGGTCATTTTCAAAATGCCGATCACACGGCACGTCACCACCACACCAGGAATCAGCGGCACAGGCGTGATGACCAGTACATCGACCGGGTCGCCATCGCCACTCAGGGTTTGCGGCACATAACCGTAGTTGGTCGGGTAGTGCATCGACGTGCTCATGAAGCGATCCACAAAAATCGCACCCGACTCCTTGTCCACCTCGTACTTCACAGGGTCGGCGTTCATCGGAATTTCGATGATGACATTGAAGGCTTCGGGCGCATTTTTGCCAGGGGTGACTTTATCTAATGACATGTTGGATAGGCTGTGTAGGGACGTTGTTGAAAAAATAACCGTGAAATCGCAGGCTAGGATTTACCCTTATTTTACTGATTCAGGCCTGACGATTCGGAAAGTTGTCATGTTTTGGCGTTAAATTTCATGCGTTGGCCAATCAGCCCGAGCACGGGCATGAGGAAGCAGCGCAGCGGGTTGATACGCTTGCGTTTCAACTCTCCAAGCAAAAACTGTAGGAGATTTTTATCATGACAGGTAACTCAGCGCTCATCCTTGCGCTTGTGTGTGGACTCATCGCCGTAGGCTATGGCATTTGGGCACGCAGCTGGATTTTGTCGCAAGACCCAGGCAATGCGCGCATGCAAGAAATTGCAGCGGCCATTCAAACCGGTGCTGCTGCCTATCTGGCGCGGCAGTACAAAACCATCGCGATTGTTGGCGTGGTGCTGACCATTTTGATTGGCCTTTTTCTCGACGGCAAAACCGCCGTTGGCTTTGTAGTGGGTGCCGTGCTGTCGGGCGCTTGCGGCTTTATTGGCATGAATGTGTCGGTGCGCGCCAACGTGCGCACGGCGCAAGCGGCCACACGGGGCATTGGCCCGGCGCTGGATGTCGCCTTCAGGGGCGGCGCGATCACCGGTATGCTGGTGGTGGGCTTGGGCCTGCTGGGCGTGACGGCTTTTTACTGGTTTTTGGTGGGCAATGGCAACTTGACGCCCGACAAAAAACTGGCTGACCTGCTCAACCCCCTGATTGGTTTTGCTTTTGGTTCGTCATTGATCTCCATCTTTGCGCGCCTGGGCGGCGGCATTTTCACCAAAGGCGCAGACGTCGGTGCTGACCTGGTTGGCAAAGTCGAGGCCGGGATTCCCGAGGACGACCCGCGCAACCCGGCCGTGATTGCCGACAACGTGGGCGACAACGTCGGTGACTGCGCCGGTATGGCCGCCGACCTGTTTGAAACCTACGCCGTGACGCTGATAGCGACCATGGTGCTGGGCGCCTTGCTGGTTGCAGCGGCACCTGTCAATGCCGTGCTGTACCCGCTGGCACTCGGTGCGGTGTCGATTGTGGCGTCCATCATCGGCTGCTTTTTTGTCAAAGCCACACCGGGAATGAAAAACGTCATGCCCGCGCTTTACAAAGGCCTGGCGATTGCGGGAATTTTGTCACTCGTCGCGTTTTACTTTGTCACGATGTGGCTGATGCCCGACAACGCGATTGCCGCCAGCGGCAGCCAGATGAAGCTCTTCGGCGCCTGCGCCGTCGGCCTGGTCTTGACAGCAGCGCTGGTCTGGGTGACCGAGTACTACACCGGCACGCAGTACGCACCGGTCAAGCATATTGCGCAA